>JAFXST010000046.1 GCA_017525475.1 Kiritimatiellia bacterium
CTCGAACGCGCCCGCCGTCACATGGAACGCGCGGCAGTCCGTCGCCGTCACGTTGTTGCCGTTGAGGTCCAGCGTCACACTCTTGTCCAGCGTCACCGTCGAGCTGAGCGCGAGAGGCGCGAGAAGCGTCACCGTGTCGCCGTCCTGGGCCGCAGCCATCGCCTCGGCGAAGGTCGCGAAATAGGTCGAGCCAACCTGGGCGACGGCGGGAACGATTACGTATTCCGCAGGGGCGGAGACGCTTTCGGTGTTGCCGGCGACCGTGATGGTCTGGGTCTTGCTCTCGCCAACATAGGCTCCAGTGGGAGCGTAGGTGATTTCGACCTCGGTGCCGATCGTGCGGGTGATTTCGTCACCTGCCGTGTAGGGCTGGCCATCAACCGTGACGACCGTGTTGGCCGGGACGACGACCGTGAAGGTCTTGACATCCAACTCGGTTTCGACTGTGACGGTCGCGTCGCCGGAAACGGTATAGGTGTAGGTGCCGTTGTTGCCAACCTGCGCCACGCCATCGACCTTGACAGCCGTAACCTTGTAGGTGGCGTCAGCCGTAACTGTGAAGGAAACCGTCCTGTCCGCAACAGCATCACCCTCGCTCACCGCGGCCGGGAGACCCGTGACCGTGGCATTCGGATGGGTGTCGAGCTCGAGCGTCCAGGTGTACCAATCACGGGCAGTATAGGTGGTCACACCTTCAACTGTCTCTCCCGCATCAACCGTGTAGTCGCCAGCCGCAACAGGCGCGTTGTAGTCATAGATCACATCGCCCTTCTTGGCGTTGATCGTGACGCTATTGCCGTTGGCGAGCGTGAGCGCCTCGGAGTTGTTCGCCTTGATACGCACAAGCGCACCGTTCTCCGCCGCGTCAAGTGCCGCCTGGACCGTCAGATAGCCGGGGTCGTAGTTGCCTTCAAGATCAATGAGTGCAACAGCCTTCGCGTAGCGCTTGGACGCTGCATCGTAACCGATGTCATAAGCGGCATAGGCGTTGCCATTGTCGGAACCGTCAATGACATCAACATAAGCTCCATCATTAGAGAGCTGGTTGAACTGCACATACAAGTAGCCAAGAGCACCTTCGAACGAACCATAGTACGTGCCGGTGTCATCCTGCGCCACGGCGGCGGTAGGCGTCACAACCTCCGCTGCAGGCGCGGGCGCCGTGGTCATGCCATCGGTGACGGAGATCGCCTGGGACTTGGTGCCGGACACGACATATGCGCCATCGGCATCCCAAGTCAAGGTTACCGTGTGACCGACAATGGCCGTAATAGTGCCGTTCACCTTGTCCCACGTGCCACCGGTCACGCCAACAACCTTGGCGCCAGTAACCACCGGAAGCGTGAACGTCACCTCGTCCAGCGCGGTAGCAACCGTGATAGTCGCAGGGCCGTCAAACTTGTAGGAGTACTTGCCTTCGCCATCCGCAACGACCGTATCCTCGCCAACAGTGACGGAGGTCACCTTGTAATCAGCAGCAGCAGTGACCGTGAACTGGACCGTGGGCTTAGCCTCGCTAACGGTCTCGCCAACTCCGGTAACCGTAGCATTGGGTGCGACAACCGTCACAGCCCAGCTGTACCAATTGCGGGCGGTGTAGGTCTTCGCCCCGGCGATGGGATTGTTGTCACCATCAACCGCATCTGCCGCATCAACCGTATAGGTATCATCCTCAGCTACGGGAGCGGTGTAGGTATAGGTTGTCGAACCCTGCTTGGCCTTTATGGTCACGGTCTTGCCGTTCGCAAGTGTAAGCGCTTCCGAGGTATTATCCTTGAGAATCACGGTTGCGCCACTTGTTGCCACATCCAAGGCCTCCTGCGCTGTCAGATAGCCAGCATTGTCTATTGCCGCAACAGCCTTGGCAAATTTCTTGGCCGTTGCATCGTAGCCAATGCCCAATGCTCCATAAACATTCGCTACATCAGTGTCATCAATGACCTGAACATAAACTGTTCCTGCAAGCATGTCATTATAAGCCGCGCTGACCGCTGCTTCAACAGAGGATGAGTAAGGCGTTCCATCAGGCATGATCTTCGCCACAACCGCCGAAGTGGTGCCAACAGCCTCTGTCGTTACAGCCTTGTTCTCGGAAACATCATCAAACGAAACCGTCTTAGTGGCGACATTATCGCCAAACACATAGCCCTCGGCCGCCGTGTAGGTGACAGTAACATCAGAGCCATACACAACATTATAGTTGCCAGCCGAAGTGCCAATCGTCGCATCTCCAACCGTCACAACAACAGTTGCATTGTCAACTGAAGGAACAGAGACCGTCAGGGGCACATAGAGACCGCTCACGACACCGACAGTTCCATATAGAAGATTGACGGTCGACTCGCCGACAGTAACAGAACCGGAGATCACACTCGTGGTCTCATCAGTCTTGGTAGCTTTGACAACACAATCGTTTGCGGCAGGTATTGCATCACGAACGACATTACCAATCAACACATCCGTCTTCGCGCGAACATCAATCGTACCGGCAAAGTTCTTGAGAGTGTTGATCCTGAAGAACGTTGTGCGATTGCCGTCCTGACGGGTTGTGAATGTCACACCTTCATCTGCACCAAGCTCAGGGAACACAGTCTCCTTAGTGCGCTCGGACGCATCGTAGTTCAGGTCATACGCCCAACCATTCTTGATGGACACATTACCCTTGAAATAGAGCTTGGTGCCTACGCCAGGCCCATTACCAGCATCGTTCGCAAAGAAGATGTTCGTAGCGCCCTGACCGAGGACGACCGTTGAATCAGCGTTGCCGTACAGGCAAGCCTTAAACGCAGTACCGCCCGATTCACCGGTAATAGCGTAATTGAGCGTGGCCGTACCAGTCCAGTTGTTCTGGAGGAAGGTCTGGACGGTGGAAGCCGGCTCAGCCGCAAACGTCAGCGAACCCGAAGCCTTGCCCGAACCAGAGAAGGTGAACGAAGCGCCGCTCGCAAGTGTCGCATCGACAGGAACGGTTTTATTCGCAGCCGTGGCTGTGACGCTGAGCGTAGAGGTGCCCTGCATATCAACAGGGACGGCAACGCTTGTATTATTGAGCACGAGCGTACCCTGTGTCATGGCAGAAGTCGTGCCAAGAGCGTCGCTGTGATTGCAGAGCTCGAGAGTACCTGCACCAATCTGATAGAAGGATGCCGAATGTCCTGTATCATGAATACCGCCGGCAAGCTTCAGCGTCATTCCGCCAGCAATCCAGATACGGGTTGAACCCTGCCTAATACGAACCGGACCGGCGACAGTTACAGTGCCACCGCCATCGGTTCCATAGAGATCCATCGCACGGTTGCCAATGAAGTCCAAACCTGCAGCACCATCACCAACACCAGTAACGGCAGACCCCGCATAGAGGTTGAAGCGGCAATCACCACCAGGAATCGACCAACGCGTATTGCCCATCGCGAGCGTACCGTAGACGTCAACCGTCATCGCGCCGCTCCAGTTGAGCGAGTCTGTGCGCATGTTCTCGAGAGTCGCACCAGCATCGATAATGATGTTGCCGGAAAGTCCACATTCAGCAGCATTGATGTATGTAATGCCAGAAACGACCTCAAACACGCTGCCGCTAGCAAATGCGTTGCTACCAGAACCAAGGCTAAGGGTTCCGCTCGTCTTCAGCGTAACGCCCGACGCGAGAGCGACCTTTGCACCAATCGCGCCAGCATTAGCCGACAGCGTATTCTCGCCTTCTGCAAATGTGAGCGTTCCTGCGCCGGTCACAGTGAGGTTTTTAACAGTAAGCGTAGCGGGAGCGGTTACCGTAACACCGCTCTCAATGGTCAGCTGAATCGTCGCTTCAGACAGATCTTCGGGGAGTGTCTTGTTCCAAGTAAGATCTGCCCAAGCAGCATCCTCGGTCGCCGTTGCAGTATAAACAGACGCTGCATCAGAAGGGAACACATAGTTCGCAACATCGTCAGCAGAAACCCAACCGGAGAAAAGCGCGACCGCCTTGACCTTCATCCCGGGGAGAGAATAGAACTTGGTGCTACTGTCATAGTGAACACCACCGATGGTTACGCTCGGGATGCTATAGCCGTTAGACTTAAGTGCGGCAGCAGTACCTCTCGCAACACCATCAATGTAGAATGCGGAGCCATGATCGTACTCATACGCCAGCGCCGCAGTATGCTCATTTTCATCGAACACATTTGCCGTACGGACATTGGCATTGTTGTTCCAGATATCATTGTTCCAGATAAAGGAACTTGTGCGAGTAAGATTCTTCTCCTGCGCAACACCAATAAACGAATTGTTGTCGCCGTTGGGGAATGTAATCAATGCGCGGTTGGAACCACCGTCTGCCGGCATGTCGGAGAACTTGATGATCACCGTGCAGTAGCCGATGTTTGTGCCGTCCTCCTTCGACAGGACGATGGCCTTCTTGGCGTTCTGGCTACCGATCTGCAGGTACGAACCACCGTCGGCGACAGTGTTCATATAGTCACCGCCAATGTTACCCAGCGTGTAGCCATTGCGCGTCAACTGTGTGAAGTTGTAGTCCGAAGACGCGCCGTCCCAGACGGCAACTGGCGTCGCTGCCCATGCGCTGCCGGCGAGGCCGATGGCAACGAACAAGGCCGCCAGCCGCAGACTACCCGCAGTCAGCCGTCCGATTATCTCTTTTACCTTTTTCATATATTATTCCCTTTGCTTTAGAATTAGATTGAAAGCGGTTATTAGGCGAATGCCAACTCTCTTGACGAAAACTCGACTGGTCGGTATGCCTCGTCATCTATAGCTACCGACACCACAAAGTCCTTGTGGTAACTCCTTCTGAAGGCGTCAATCTTGCGCTTTGCAGAACGAAGGACGCGTTCAACCAGTTCCATCGCAGCATACTGCGCCTTGACTGCATCTACTTCAGCCCGCAATGCAGGATCCTTCATGGCCTCCTCCATATCGGCCTTGGTGGCTGCGATGCTGGCCTTCACTTCATCGGTCTCGTATATCACCTTCTTGCTCACGCGAATGCCTTACCTTAATCTTACTCGATAGAGTGCAACGCCCCGCGACACCGCAGGAACAAATCCCGCGGCGAAGCCAAACGGCGCGCCAAAGCGCGTTTTCGCCTTTATTTTACGCATATACTCTCGACATGGGCACAATCGTACCTTGTCCGCGACAAGGCACAATCCACCCAGTATCGTGACCATTATATCATAAAAGGGGTTGTTTTGTCAACCCCCTTCCACCCGCCAACGCCACCCGCTAAGCGCTAACCGCTAAATACTCAACCCAGCTTCGCTTGGATCTCGTCAACGATCTCGCGCGCCCTGCCGATCCCGAACCGGTCGGCCACCCGCAGCATATCCTCCACACCGATCCCCGACTGCTTGCCGTTGACCGACAGCGCATGCACCTTGGGGTAACTCCCCCAAACGCCATCCACCCGCTCGCTCGGCGTACCTGTCAAATCGTATGCCGGCGCCAGCTCCCAGCGCCCACCCTCTTTTAGCCGAAACGCAAAATTCTTGACATGGTCGTCGCACTCGTCCGCCGCCACGTTGAAAACCATTCTCCGGAACATTTGCTCCTTGGCCGCATAATCCATGCCCAGCCGCTCGATCGCCATGAACAGCTGCTCGTAAGCCGCCGCCGCATTCCCCTTGCCGCCGCCGAACACGTGGCACATTGCGCTAAACGTGAGCACATGATGCCGCTTGCCGTCCTCGCGGTCGAACCGCCTGGTCATGAAATGCTTGATCCCATCCAACTCGTAAAGCCGACTCTCCATCATCTCGATGCCGCACTCCCGCGCCTTAAGATACATAGCATACTCCAGTTCACCGCGCGCAGGATGCTCGGGCGGCGTGAATTTGAGCAGCCACTGCTCGTACTCCGGCGGCAAATCTAGCGTGCCGTACCTGAAATCGCCCCGCTCGCGGTTCCAGCCTACCACCGCCTTGGCCTGCGCCCCGCCCAGCGACGAGCCCAGCCGGATAATCTCGTTGAGCTGCTCTTTGGCGTCCAACTCCGACAGCTGGGCATTGGCGGCCAGCCGCGCCTGCTCCACGAGCTTGCGCATCTCCACCGCCGAATCCCGCGCATACTTGGGGCCGTGCCCCGGCTGGAACGTCAACGCCCCCGGCCCCCTGGTGCCGGTATACGAAAGCCGGTCGAGCGCCGTTATCTCCGCTTTGGCCACGCCGCGCTCCGCCATCCACCGGTCGATGAGCGCATTGCCGAACGAATCGGGTAGCGAATCCGCAATCGCCGGCGGTAGCCCCCAAAACAACTGCGGCGGCAAGCCCGGAAACTCGTAGATCCGCTCCGAAAGCGCCATCTCCAGCGGCGCGATCTCGATGCCGGAGTGCAAAAACTCCCGGTCGTACGCAAACGGATACCGCCCCGCGCCCGCGGCGATTATCGTCCCCACGTGCCGGTTCCAGATAAATACCTCGATACCTTTGGCGTGCCTAAACATTGATACTCGCCCGTTTGCGCTTGGTGGGGCCGCCCCGCGAGAACCGCTCGAAATCGTCGCGCGTCACCGTCGGCGGCTCCAGCGCCGCAATCCAATCGAGTTTGCCCAGCGTGCGACATACCGACACGAACGACTTCATCGACGCATTCTTGCCGTCCTCGATATTCCGCAACGCCTTGAGCGAAACCCCGCTCCGGTCGGCCGTCGCCTGCTGGGTAATATTCATCCCCAGCCGATGCGCCCGCACATCGTCACCCAGTAGTTTTAGATACTCATCTATCGTCAAGTACTGCACAATAACCTCTATAAGGAATTTAATTGCCGTATATTATACCATAGATTCCTTAAAAGGTCAATAGTAATTCTTAAATAAGCGCGCCCAAGCGCTCGGCGAGGGTGCGGGCGGCTTGGGCCAAGTCGGCCTTGGAGCCGGAATTGCGGATTACCATATCCGACTTGGCCGCCTTCTCCGCCACGGGGAGCTGCGCATCGATGCGCGCGAGCGCCTCTTCGCGGGTGTAGCCGCGCGTAGACATGAGGCGCTTTATTTGCTCCTCGGGCGTGGCCGCTACGGTGCAGACAAAATCGTAATCCCGCTCGCGCCCGAGTTCGAAGAGGAGCGGGATCACCGCCACCGCCGGTTGGCCCCGGTGCCGGTCGTGGAACGCCTGGATGGCGGCGAAAATCTTGGGGTGCAGCTCCGCCTCCAGCGCCTTGCGCTTGGCGGGGTCGGCAAACACCTCGCGCGCGATGCGCCGGCGCTCGGCGGGATCGGGCAGGAACTCGTGCGCCACGTCATCGGCGTCGATCACCGCCACGCCCAACTCGCGCAGATAAAACGACAGGAGGGATTTGCCGCAGGCAATCCCCCCTGTTATGCATGCCTTGAGCGGCAAAGCGTCAGCCCTCGGTGGCCACCGGCGCCGACTTGACTTCGTCGGTTTCGGCGGAGGAGGAGCCGCCCATCTCGATTTCGCGGCCGTACACGTCCACGAGGCGGGTGGTCACGAAGATCAAGAGGTTGCGCTTGCGGGTCTTCTCGGCGTGCGAGCGGAAGAGCCGCCCGATGAACGGCAGATCGCCCAAGAACGGGATCTTGTCGTCCATGGCGCTGCGGGTCTCGGTGATGAGGCCGCCCATCACGATGGTGGCGCCCGGGAACACGCTGACCTTCGAATCGATCGAACGCACGTGGAAGAACGGCTGTTCCATCGGCGCTTCGTAGTAGGTCATGGCGTCGCTGCCGCTGTTGGACAGCGAGCTCATGGCGTCCATGGCCGAAGCGGTGGCGTTGTCCACGATGCTCTGGCGGGTGGCCGTATCGAGCGTGCCGCCGACCGTGCCGAGGAGCTCGGCGAGCGAGGTGAAGATGTCGCCGATACCTTCGAAGCTGGTGAGCGAGCTCGCGTTGCCCGAGTACGGGATGCGCATGCCGTAGTTCTTCCAGATCGGCTCGTCCACGACCTGCGCGCTGAGCGTGAGGTCCACGAGGTTGCCGTCGTCGGTCAGGGCCGGCGTGCAGGTGAGGATCACGCCCACTTCGCGCATGGTGAAGCTCTGGGGTTCCACCACCGCCAAGATCGCCGACTGCGAGCTCGAGGAGCTGGAGCTCGAGGAGCTCGACGACTGCAGCTGCACATCGTAATCGGTAGGATAGATGAACTCGGTAACCACCTTGATCACCGCTTCTTCGCCCGGCTTGGTCAGGATCTTGGGCGCGGAGAGGAGGTCGGTATCGCTACGCTGCGAGAGCATGTGGAGGATCATCGACAGGTCCGCCGACCCGAGGAACGCGTTGACGCGCATGAACTGGTCGTTGTTGCTGCTGCCGGAGCCCGACACGTGGTTGCCGGTGGTCGAGAGATACCGGTTGCCGTTCTGGTAGTCGGAAGTGCCGCCGAATGCGTTGATGCCCATATTGGAGCGCGTCGCCGACCGGGTAGCCGTAGCCGCCGTTTCGGTGGTGCCGCCCGTCATGGTGCTGCCGCCGCCCGTATACTGCGAACCGCTCTGCCCCATCGCGGTGCCCGAACCCGAGGAGCCGGACGAGGAGGAGCTGACCTTGGTCCAGGAGCCGTTCGAATCGTAGTAGCCGTTCTTGACGCCGGCCCACTTGCCGAGCTTGCCGGTGTTGAGCGCGTAGTTGCTGTTGAGTATCCACTCGAAGCCGAGCGAGTTGAGGTCTTCCTGCTCCACTTCCACGAAGCGCGTCTCGATTTCCACCAGGCGCGGATCGGCGTTCATCTCGGTGAGGGCCTTTTCGAGGTCGGCCAGGTTGTCGTAGGTGTTCTTGACGCGCAGCTTGCCGATGGTCTTGATGTAGACGATCGACGAGCCTTCGGGCCACTTGACGCCCAGGAGCGTGAAGAACTGCTTGAACCGGGCCTCCTGGCTCTCCATGTCTTCTTCGGTGCGTTTGCGCTTGCTCGAGAGCGAAGCGCCGAAGCCCGAGGCCTGGGCTTCCTCGACGTCGCTCGAAGCCGATTCCATGCGGTCCATGAAGGCCGAGACCACCGGATAGCTGCGCACGATCATCTCGTCCACCGACTGGTCCTTGTGCATGATCATGATCATCTGGCCTTTGACCTTGAACTTGTAGTTCACCGAGTCGCACACGAGCCGCAACGCTTCGTAGAACGAAATATCGCGAGCGGTGATGTTGGGGATCAGCGGCACGCCCACCATCGCGGGGCCGGCGTCTTCCTCGCCGTTGTCGGTGGAGCTGAAGTCGTCGCTATCTTCATCTTCTTCTTCGCCGCCGGCCATGGAGAGCGCTTCTGGCGGCTTGAGCATGATATCGAAGCCGCGCTTCTCCAGCGGCAGGTCGGGACGGTCGTAGTCCTTGGACATCTGCTTGAAGCTGTCGATGGCGTCGCTGAGGTTGGCCGGCGGCTTGAAGTTGATCTCCGGCAGGCGCATCTCCTTCATGCGGTTGATGATCGCCTGTTCCTGCGAACGCTCGGGATCGTCGCCCAGGGCGTTTTTGACGGTGGTGGAGCTCATCGACTCGAGCTTGCTGGCGTTGGGCGCGTACACCGGGCGCCAGGCGCGGTCGACCTCGGCGATCATGCCTTCGCGGGCCACCTGGAACTCCTGCCCGAGGATGAGCGCGCGCTTGCTGATGATGGCGCGCCTGAGGCGGAGCGCCTCCTGGTTGTAGGGGTCGTTAAGGAGCACGAGTTCGCACTCGTCGAGCGCCTTGTCGATCTCGCGCACCGAGAGGAGCTGGCGCGCACGGCGCAGGCGCTTGCGGTTGGCCTCGCGCTGGGTCTTGAAGTCGGCATCGTTCTTGCGGTGCGAAATCTGGGAGTAGTTGGTCTTGTGGGCGTTGGGATCGTCGCCCGAGAGCCATTCTTCCATCTGCTTGCGGGCCTTGGGATGGCGCATGTCGATGGCCTTCTCCATCAGCTTGATGGCGCGGTCGCGGCGACCGGTCTGGTCTTCTTCCATGGCGGCGCGATAGAGACCCTCGGCAATGCCCTGGTCGCACTCGCGGCGGAGCTTCTTGGACGCCGGGCGATCGTTAAGGAGCTTGGCGGCGATGCCGTAGTGGCGGGCGGCCTCGGTATATTCCTTGTTCTTCATGGCCGCGCGCGCCTCGTCGATTTCGCGCATGGCCTGGATATCGTACGCCTCGCGACGGAGCTTTTCGGTGGCGCGGATCGAAGCCAGGAGTTCGGCATCGGGATGGCTGGGCGGGGTGGCCAGCTGCGGTTCGGCCGCAGGAGCAGGAGCGGGCTCTTCGGCTTCGGGGGCCGGCTCTTCCTCGGCGGGCTCTTCCTCGGTGGTATCCGCCGCTTCCTCGGCGGCAGGCTCCTCGGCGGCTTCTTCGGTTGCTTCTTCAACCGTCGCTTCTTCGGCCGCAGGCTCTTCGGCGGCCGGCTCTTCGGCGGATTCCTCTACTTCGGCGGCCAGATCCTGCAACACCGAGAGCGCATCGTCCACCTGCTCGGTGGTGATGCCGGCGGGAGCTTCCGCGGGGGCCGGAGTCTCCTCGACTGCGGGTTCTTCCTCGGCTTCTGGAGCGACTTCCGCCTCGGCCTCGGGAGCTACCTCCTCGTCGGCTTCGGGAGCGACTTCCGCCTCGGCCTCGGGAGCTACCTCCTCGTCGGCTTCGGGAGCAACTTCTTCTTCAGCCTCGGGGGCGGCTTCTTCCTTGGCCTCGGGAGCTACCTCCTCTTCAGCCTCGGCTACCGGCACTTCCTCTTCGGCTTCGGGAGCAACTTCCTCTTCGGCCTCGGGGGCGGCTTCTTCCTCGACCTCGGGAGCTACCTCCTCTTCAGCCTCGGCTACCGCTTCCTCTTCGGCTTCGGGAGCAACTTCCTCTTCGGCCTCGGCAATCGGTTCTTCCTCGGCTTCGGGAGCGACTTCCTCCTCGGCCTCGACTACCGGCTCGGCCTCCGCTTCGGGAGCAACGGCCTCCTCGACCTCGGGCGCCGGCTCCGCCGCTTCGACGGCAGTTTCGCCAGCAATCAAATCGCCCTCGAGATCCTTCAACAGATCGTCCAGGTCGTCCTGCGCGTAGGTAAACGCCCCCAGCGCCACCACCGCTGCCGCGATCGTCGCGGGCAAGTTCTTCAAGTTTGTCATAATGACCATTGCTCCTTGATTGTCAAGAATATTATACAATAAATTTGTTTATTGTTCAAGTGCTTCCAGCAACTTTTTTACGCCGAGCGTCGAATGTTCCAAGAGCACCAAAACGCGGTTACCCTCTTTTCGTATAGACTGGACGCGGTAATTCTCGCCCTTGAGGTCGATGAAATCGCCCGCAACCACGTTGAACTCCTGACGCTCGCCCCGGTCGAACACGATGGTGGCCAGAGTGTCTACCGACTGCAATTTGCGGTCTCCGACCGTCAACTCGATTTCTTTGCCGTCCGCCTTGCGCACCACCTTGGCCACCGAAACGTCGATGGTTTTGGTCATGCCCTTGCCGCCGGCGATCTTGCGCTTTTCGTTCTTGGCCTCGTAGCTCTTGGCCACGAACCCGGTGTCGCCGATATCCTCGTCGAGGAGCGGGCGGTAGATCACGCCCTTGCGCCGGGTCTCGGGATTGACCTTGGCGGGGTCGATGAACTGGAAGCGATAGCCGCTCGGCAGCTTGCTCACGCTGTCGAAATAGAACGGCAGCTTCGTCTCTTTGAGCGGCAGCTGGAGCGACAGGTAGTTGGTGTAGGGCGTATGGCTCTTGGGATCGGTGGGGTTGGTGCCCGCCGCAAACTCTTCGCGGTTGCTGAAGAGGTCGCCGTCGCTGTCGAGATCGGCGTCGGCCGGATCGTTGATGTTGAGGCCAAAGCGCTTCTCCCACTCGTCGGGGAGGCCGTCGTTATCGGTATCGTACACCACCTGGGCTTCTTCGGGCTGCGACTTGCCGCACTCGACGCAGATCTTGACGTCGCTGGGGATGGGGGCGGCGCATTCCGCGCAGTAGACGCGCCGGTCGCTCGCGAGGAAGCTGCCGGTCTTGTCGGAGATCACCGGGAGCTTGAACGGCTCCTTGGTGATCCTGAGCATATAGCTGAGCAGCTCCATATCCACCGGCTTGACGCCGGTCTCGGCGTTGGCGGGGATGCGCGGCGTCTGGCCGGCCACGCCCTCTTCGTTGAAGCCGCACATCATGAAGGCGATGCCGCCGGCAAGCGCCAGCGCGCCCACGGCCAGCACGATCAGCTCGTAGCGGGACGCGAAGAAATTCTTTTTCTCGGCTGCGGCAATCATTGCTGCACCTCCTTCTGCTGTTCCAGCGTCTTGAAATCGAACACCTTGACCGTCATCGTCACCTTGAGGAGCGAGGACTTGAGCGGATCCACCGCGAGCTTGCCCTTCTTGGCGGCATCCTCGTCGACCTGGGCCTCGGCTTCTTCGGCCGCGGCGCGGCGGCGACGGCGGCCGCTGGGCGCCGCCTGGGCCTCCTGCTTCTTGGCGTCAACGCCGATGGCGTCGACGATATCGTCGCGCTCGCGCACGAACTTGAAATCGTCCACCACCACAAAGCGCTCGCTCGTGGCGAAACTGTTGAGCGCTTCGACGAGCGCGGCCGGGCGGGTGAGCATCTCCACCGCCATCACCGTAACCTCGAACGGCTGTTCCTCCTTGGCCGCATTGGCTTGGTTGCGGCGCGGCGGCGCTTTGCGGCGGCCGCGGCCGCCCGCCTGCTCGTCGCGCGCTTCCGGCGGCGGCATGGCGCTGGCCGCATCCTTGATCTGGATGGACTGCAGCTCGTACACGCCGGCTTTGGCGAGCGTGGTCACCACGGCGGTCACGTCGTCCCACTGGCGCTGGAGCTTGGGGAGCTCCGCCGTGGGCGGCATGGCGCCGTCGAGGATGTACTGCTGGAAGCCAAAGGGAAAGCCGGCCTTCACGAGTTTGCCCTCGACCCCGCCGGGGAATTCGGCCATGCGGTGCGCCTCGGCCACCATGAACGTCTTGAACGCGGCGTCGGTGGTGGGCCCGAACTGCCGGTCGCCGCGCGCGGCGAGGCGGTTGGCTTCGGCGGTCCACTCTTCGTAGGCGAGGCGGTTCTGCTCGATGGCGTCGACCGCCGCCTTGACCGGCTTGATCTCGGCATTGACCTGCTTGCGCAGCGTCTCGCGCGCCCCCTCGAGCTCTTCGCGCTCGGCGCCGGTGGTCGAGATGGTGTCGAACACCAGATAGGCCAGCACCAGCGCCGCCACGCCGCATACGGCGCCGATCGAAATCAAGATGATTTTGGTCTTGTTCATTTGAACTTCACCTCCACAGTAAACTGTTCGACGTTGCCGTTCTTGCCGATGGCGGTCATGTCGCTGATGCGCACGCTGTCCGGATCGATCAACAATTCGGACACCGCCTTGAGCCGGGCGACCACGATCTCCGAAGCCGTGCGCGCCTTGCCCTCGCGCTCGGCCGCGTCGGCGTCGACGAGCGCCTTGAGCTTGTCCTTCCAGCCGCGGATGGTGATCTTGTCGCCCTCCCACCTGTCGATCCACATTCCGGGCGCGAGCGTATCGGTCACCAGGCGCAGCCGGACCACCGTCTTTTCGCGGTCGTAGAGGAGGCGGCCGATCTTGAGCGCCTCTTCGCGCGCTTCTTCGACCTGCTGCTGACCTTTCTTGATCTTGCTCTCGAACGACTGGTAGGTGCCCACCTGCGCGTTGATCTCCTCGAGCTTGGCGTCGATGAGGCCCTTGCCCTCGTAGGCGCCCAGGAGCGCGCACACGAGCGCGCCCACCACCATGGCGCCGCCGATGGCCACCACCGGAATCTTGGCCTTTTCGGCGCGGGCTTCGAGAATGGCCGGCGGGATGAGGTTGATGTCGAACTGCGCCGCCTTGGCCAGGTGCACCGCCACGCCCGCGGTGGCCGCGAGTTTGGCCGTGTCGCTGCCGAGCGCCTCGGCGTCGACCGCCGCGCCCACGCCGATGCGGTCGAAGGGATTGAAGAGCACCACCTCGATGCCCAGGTTCTCGGCGAAGAACGTATCGATCTGCGGCAAGAGCGCCGTGCCGCCCGTCAGGTACAGCTTGGTGGGCGTGCCGCCGCCCTGCTGCGAGCGGTAGAAGTTGACCGAGCGCGAAATCTCGGCGTGGAGGCGCGTAAGCACCGCGCGGCACACTTTGGAGATGCGGTCGGCTTCGGCGTCTTCGTCCTCCACCACGCCGCCCTGGCTCACGTAGCCCTTTTCGAGCTTCATCCGCTCGGCCTCCGCGGGCCCCACGCCCAGCGCCTGGCCGATGTCGCGGTTGAGGTTGTTGCCGCCGATCGGGATGGTGCGGTTGTAGAGTCGCTCGCCCTCGGCGATCACGAGACTGGTGGTCTTGGCGCCGATATCGAGGATGATCGAGCACGAGCCGTCGTCGCCCGCGGCATACCGCACGGCGTTGGTCACCGCGATCGGCGCCACGTCGACGAGCACGGGGTTGAACCCGAGGCCGGTCAAGGCGCCGGTGATGCCCTCGATCTGGTCGAGCTTGGCCGCCACGATCATCACCGACTTGTCGCCGTCGGGCGTGTCGCCCAGGATCTGGCGGTCGCACACCATCTCGTCGATGGGGAACGGAATGTTCTGCTCGACCTCGTAGCGGATCAGCTGCTCGAACTTGTCCTGATCGCCCGCCATGGGGATGGCGGCAAAGCGCGGGAACACCATCTGGCCCGAGACCGACACCGCCACGTCGCCGGGCTTGATGCCCTGCTCGCGGACGACCTCGCCCAAGGCGGGAGAAAGGATGGTGTCGGCGTTGCCGGCGTCGAGCGGCGCGGCCAGCTGGGCCGTGCCGTACTTGACGAGCGTCAGCTCGCTCTTGCCCGACTGTTCGTACTCGGCCAGCGCCACGCGGGAGGCGCCGATGTCGAGTGTCAAGAATTTTTTGCCCATGGCGGATTCCTCGCTGCGGAAATTACTGGATCACAAGTTCGTAGTCGTTGGGATTGACGAGCGCCCAGATGGTCTTGGAGCGGTCCTGCAGACCCTGGCGGCGCTCGATCATCGGCTCGCCGCCCTGCTTGGCGTCCATGATCTTGGAGTCGTCCCAGAACTTGGAGTGCGACTCGATGCCCTTGACTTCGCTGGCGCTGTCGCCCGTGATTTCCTTGCCGCTCGAATCCACGATCACCAGGCCCACGGCCTTGGGCTCGCCGTACTGCTCGAGGTAGCTGGGGTGCAGGCACACCGAAGCGGCGTGGTTGCCGCGCGGAATGTTGACATAGGTCACGGTCTGGGTGAAGTAGGAATAGGGCGCCATCTTGGACTGGCCCTCCTTGTCCTTGGACGTGGCGCTCTTGGTCTCCAGGAGCACGTGCCAGGTGAAGGTGAGCTGGTCGATGCACTTGTCGGAAGTGGAGTACTTGGACTCCAGCACGATCCAGTTGCGCGGCTTGCCGTTCCAGGTCTGGCCGATCACGGTACCGCCGGCCACGCTGGGCGCGGAGAGCGTAGCCGCCCGGCCGAGCTTGGGGAACTGTTCGATCCGCACCCGGACGGCGGGGCCTTCGGCCTCCTCGTCCTCGACGGGGGCGGCGGCCGCCTTGCGCGAGGAGCTGCGGGATTTAGAGGTGGGGGCGGCGTAGGCGGCGGTTACGGCCGCTACCAAAGCGAATACCAGAACTAGTTTCTTCATATCTCGGGTTCCTTTCTGTTTTAAATCGTCAGAGTACTTTCATTTTGGGGAGATCCTGGATGTCCACCATGCCCACGGCAATGCCGTTGGCGTCGCAGACGGGCAGGTCGTCGATGTGCTTCTTCTCGAAGATCTTGAGGAGTTCGGCGGCGTAGACGTCGTCGCGCACGAACATGGGCGAATGCGTCATGTGCGCGGCGATCTCGTCCTGGAGCGGGTTTTGGCCGCTCGCGCAGATGCGGCGGAAGTCGCCGTCGGTGAAGATCCCCAGGAGCTTGCCGTTGTCGCCCACGACCACCGCCGAGCCGCTCTTGGCGTTGGTCATCGCGAGCAAGGTCGCGAGCACCGTGGCGGTGGGCGGCACCTTCGCGAGACGCTCGCCGGTACGCATGATATCGGTGACCTTCATCACCAGCGCGCGGCCGATGGCCCCGGCCGGGTGGTTCATGGCGTACTCTTCGATGGCGAACTTCTGGCAGTCGATCATCACCATGGCGAGCGCGTCGCCCATGGCCATGGTGGACGTGGTGGAGTTGGTGGGCGCCATGCCGAAGGGGCACGCTTCCTTGCCGCAGGGGATCGCGATATGGATATCGGAAAGCTGGGCGAGCGTGGACGCGGGATTGCGGGTCATCGAAATCACCTTGAGCCCGTGGCGGCGGATCGCCGGGATGAGCCGGTTGACCTCGTCGGACTCGCCGCTGAAGGAAAGCGCGATCAGGATATCCTTGGCGCTCACCATCCCGAGGTCGCCGTGCATGGCCTGCACGGGGTTGAGCACGATCGAGCGCGTGCCGGTAGACGAGAAGATGGCCGACATCTTCTCGGCGATGTGCAGGTTCTTGCCCACGCCCGTAACCACCACGATGCCGCCCGCGGCCTGCGAGGCGAGCATCATGCGGATGGCGGCGACAAACGATTCGCCGATGGAATCGGCGGTCTTCTTGAGACCTTCGATTTCGACGGCGAACACTTCCTTCGCCCGCGCTATCATCATCTCGTCTGTCATCTCATTCTTCTTTCAATCGCAAGTCAATCGATAAATCGAACAATCGGTAAATCGCTCAATCACTTCGTGGTGCTCTGCAGGAGGGTTACGCAGATGGTGCCCACGATATCCTCGGCGCTGCAACCGCGCGAGAGGTCGTTCATGGCCTTGGCGAGACCCTGCAGGTTGGGGCCGATGGCGTCGGCCTCGCCCAGACGCTGGGCGATCTTGTAGCCGATGTTGCCGGCCTGGAGGTCGGGGAAGATGAAGACGTTGGCGTTGCCCTGGATCTCGCCGTTCGGGTTCTTGAGCTGCCCGACAGAGGGGACGATTGCCGCGTCGAACTGCAGCTCGCCGTCCATCTTGATGCCCGCCTCGGCAAAGCGCGTGCGGGCGAGCTCGACGGCCTGCTGCACCTTCTCCACGAGGTCGCCGCCGGCGCTGCCCTTGGTGGAGAAGCTGAGGTACGCCACGCGCGGCTCGTTGCCGGTGAGGTCGCGGTAGGTCTGCGCGGTCGCTAGCCCTATATCCACCAGCTGTTCGGCCGTGGGGCAGGGGATCACGGCGCAGTCGCCGAAGGCGAGCACGCTGTCGCCCGCGGGCGTGGGACGCTTGAGATCCATGATGAAGCAGCTGGAGGCGGTCTTGACGCCCTTCTGGGTGCCGAGCGTATGGAACGCGGCGCGCAGCATGTCGCCGGTGGAGGCGATGGAACCGGCCACCAGGCCGTTGACGCGGCCGAGCTTGACCATCATGCCGCCGAAGTAGATGCGCTTGGTGCGGAGCGTCTTCTCGGCCGCGGCGAGATCGATGAGCTTCTGCTTCTCGGCCGGCTTCCTCGACTCCTTGGCGTTCCACGCCTCGAGGTACGCGGCTTCGAGCTCGGCATCGCCCTGCGTGTAGTCGATGGTCTTGATTCCACGGGCCGTGAGGCTAAGGCCGGCCGAAGCCTCGGCGATGGCAATTTCCTCGGGCGTGCCAAGGACGATAGGCGTGCAGATCTTGCGGTCCACGCAGGCGCAGGCGGCGGTGATTACGCGCGCATCCATGCCCTCGGGGAGGACGATGGTGCCGTTAAGGCGAGAGGCTCTTTCTATAATCTGTTGAATCGCGTTCATTGCGTTTTATTTCTCGATTTACCGATTTTCCGATTTGTCGATTTGCCGATTTTCCGATTTGTCGATTTGTCGATTTACCGATTGAATTTGTTGATTTGTGGATTTGCTGCTGGCAGTACGACGCGCCGACTGGAAAATGCGGACCAGTTCCGTGGCTTCCGCATGCAGATCCTGTACCGCTACCGACTTTGGACTCCTTGACTCGAGGATGTCCAGCCAGTATTCGGTCTCTGCACTTTCCTTCAGCGTGATACCCAGCTTGTGCACGAAATCTTCCTTTGATTCGGCCCGGTTGGCCTCGCGGTAGTTCGCACCTATCGACGAGGCCGACCTGCCCAGCTGATTGCCGATTATCCGGTTTGCCAATGTCGAATCCATGGAATCCAAATATTTGAACACAGCCATGGCGAACCGCTTGGTGCGGCTCTCCAAGGCCTTTTTCTTGCTCAATCTCTCGTTCAAATATTCCATTCTCTCACTTCAATCGATAAATCGGTAAATCGGTAAATCGGCAAATCCCTCACTTCCCTTCCAGCACGCGCACGGTATCCTGGGCGATCATCAGCTCCTCGTTGGTGGGAAGCACGATTACCGGGATCTTGGAATCCTTGGTGGAGATGGCGGCTACCACCCCGCGCGTCTTGGCGTTGGCCTTCTTGTCGAGCTTGATGCCCAAGGCGCCGAGGCGGCTCACCACGCGCTCGCGGCCCTCGGCCGAATTCTCGCCGATGCCGCCGGTGAGGATGATGGCGTCGGCTCCGCCCACCACCAGGTTGTAGGCGCCGATGTAGAGCGACACGCGGTAGGCCCACATTTCGAGCGCGAGCTCGGCGGCCGGGTCGCCCTTGGCGGCCTTGGTGCAGATGTCGCGCATGTCGCCGCCCTTCACGCCGCTGATCGCCTGCAGGCCGCTCTGCTTGTTGAGGAGCGTATCCATCTCGGCGGGCGTCTTCTTGTCGCTCTCCATGATCGAGAGGATGGCGGCGCCGTCGATATCGCCGCAGCGCGGACCCATCACGAGGCCCGCGAGCGGCGTCAGCCCCATGGTGGTGTCCACGCACTCGCCGCCTTTCACCGCCGCCAGGCTCGAACCGTTGCCGAGGTGGCAGGTCACGAGGTTGAGCTTGGCGAGGGGCTTCTTGAGGAGCTTGGCCGCCTCCTGGACGATGAACTTGTGGCTGGTGCCGTGGAAGCCGTACTTGCGGATGCCGTACTTCTTGTAGTACTTGGGGTCGATGGCGTACAGGGCCGAGCACTCGGGCATGGTCTGGTGGAACGCGGTATCGAACACCGCCACGTTGGGCACGCCCTTGAAGATCTGCTGGCACGCCTCGATGCCGCCCAGGTTGGCCGGCATGTGCAGGGGCCCGAACTTGACGAGCTTCTTGCACTTGGCCATTACCGCCTTGTCGACCTTGACCGAATCCTTGAACACCTCGGCGCCGTGCAGCACGCGGTGGCCGATGGCGTCGATGTCCTTGGGGTTGCCCAGATCCGCCACCACCTGCTTAAGCGCCTCGGCGTGGTTGGCGGGGCCGCCCGCGCCGATCCGCTCGACGAGCCCCTTGGCGAGGCGCGTCTTGGTGGTCATGTCGAAGAGCTGGTACTTGAGCGAGCTCGAGCCCGAGTTGACGACGAGAACTTTC
>JAFXST010000006.1 GCA_017525475.1 Kiritimatiellia bacterium
GGGCTGCGGCTGGCTAATTGTCGAGCTAAAAAGACCACGCATGGCTAGACGCCACGGTCAGTCTCGACAATTCGCAGGCCGAGACTCATGAGTCGGCCGTCAGCCGCAGACCCCCGCCCCCGTAGCGCCTACTGTCGAGCGATCCGGCAAGCATTCTCCGCCTGGAGCGACCCGACTACACCCGCAGACCCCCGCCCCGTAGCGCCTGCTAGCCCCCTAGCGCCTAAAACGAATAGACGAGCTCGAGGCCGGCGATATTGTCGAGGCGGAGCCTGGCCGGATGGGAAGCGCGGACGTGCTGGGCCATGTAATACAAGTTGCAGGAGAGGCCGGCCACCGAGGGCATGGGCCTAAACGAAAGCCCCGCCTGGAAGCGGTTGCGGTCGAAGGTGGAATCGCGATGGGGCCGGCCGGTCAAAAACACCTCCTCGTAGCAATAGGGAGAGATCTTGAACCGGGTCGCGCTCCAGCTGGTCCTTAGCCGCAGCCGCTCGCGATAGCGGATAAAGGGGGTTTGATGATGATGGTCGCAAAGCTCGAAGCGGGTGCGGAAATCGAACTTGAGCGTCCAGAACTCCGGCGCGGCCAAGCTTAAGTCGAAAAGCGGCCGCTGTACGGTCTGGAGATGGCCGCCCTTTACCGGCCGGTCCCGCGCGATCCAATGGCCCACGTTGGCCGAGAGCCAGGGCGTAATCCGGTAGCCGCAGGACATGATGAGCTCCTCGCCGACGAGCCGGCCGCCGCCGTACCTAAGTTCGTCCTCGACCCTCAATGACAGCCCCGCCGCTGCGAACGGCTTAAACTCGCCCGCCGCCTTGAGCCACGTCTGGTCGCTTGCGGCCTTGGCCGGCATGGCCAACGCCAAAAGCGCAAAGGGAATCGCAGTTTTGAAAAAACGCATCGGCAAATCAAGCGCCGCGCGCGAGCTCTTTGCGGTAGGTGCGCACCGGGGCGGCATTGTCGAGCGGAGCAAAGCCGAATCCGTCGAAGAGCTGCGCGACCGGCGCGTTTTTGGGCGTGGGGCGGTAGCTCGCGGCAAGCGAAGTTACGCCGCGCGCGGCGAGATCGGCCTCGACGAAACTTTCCACCGCAAATTCGATGCGGCGGTTCATGGCGCGGCAGCTCATGACCCAATCGACTATTTCCGCACGGGGCCCTGCAAGCGCCACCTGCACAAAGGCGATAAGCCCCAAATCGCCGAACTTGTCGCCGGCGGAAGCGACAAACAGCAAACGATCCGGCGCGCCGGCGATCGCCTCGACCTCGCCGAGCGTATAGCGATTGCCGGAAACGTTGAACTGGTTGGTTTTTTGCGCGAGTTGCGCAATGCGCTCGAAGTCGCCGGCTTGGGCAAACCGCACTTTGGTCCAAATGCCGAGCGCTTCGAGATAATCGCCTAGCGTACGGCCATCGGCGAGCGCGCGCCGCTTGGCCTCGGCTTGGTAGTGGGCGCTACGCGCAAGGTCTTCGGCCGTCCGCCCCGAGCGCGCAAAGTAAAGTTGCTCGAGCCGCCAGGCGAAAGCGGCGAACTCCGCCTCGGTAGCCGGGAACGAGGGTACCGCCACTTCGCCGAGCGCCAAGCGCATCCGGGCGCGTTCGGCGGGGTTGTCGTCCACGAACACGAAGCTGTCGCTACCCAAATCGAGTTCTTGGGCGCACTCGAGGAGATTGCCGGCCTTGGGCGCCCAATTTACGCGCATGGCGGCAAAATCCGCCGCTTTTAAGACCATATCCTCGCGCGCCCACACCCCCGCGACATCGTCGGGATTGTTCTTGGAAAGCCCCACCAAGAGTACCCCGCGCTCCTTTAGGCGCTTGAGGCGCCGCTGGAAATCCGCCCGAGGCTCGATGCCTTTTGCCCCGTCCTCGCCCACCACGCCGCGCCAGAGCGTATTGTCGAAATCGACCGCCAGCACTTTTTTGCCGCCCAATTTGGCCACGGCCAAGAGTTGCTCGATTTCGGCGGCGATGGCCCTCAGCGCTTTAAGCGACCACGGCATGGCGGCCAGGCGCCACATGCGCTCGTCGTAGAAGCCAGGCGTCGCCTCCGCCAGGGCATTGAGATCTACCGGCAAGATGGCGGCATCGGGGAAGGCAAGCGTAAGATGCGCCGCCGCCGCTTCGAGATCGGACAAGTCAAAGCGGCCGAAACGGCCATCGAGGAGGAGGACCACCGCCTCGGGGGAAAAAGCGCGCAAATCGCCCGGCGGTGCAAGCGCCGTCTCGAGCCAGGCGCCAAAACCGGAAGGCGACCACACCGAGTGGCCGCCTTTCAGCATACCCGCCAGAACTTCGGCGGTTACGTTGGCTAACAGCGCGATCCTCAGGGGGTTACGCCCTTCTTGAGGATCACGTTGCCGTACTTGGCGGTCTGCCCGGTGATGACCACGGCAAACGCCTTTTTGGCGCGCTCGTAGAACGCGTAGCGCTCCATGCGCTCGATTTCGCCCCGGTAGCCCAGCGCCTGGCGGTACGACTCCTCGACCTTGGGGTCGAGGCTGTCGCCCGGCACCGCCGCCATCATCACGACGGGCGTCGCGTAGGCGTCGAGTTCGAAGAGCGGGATCATCCCGGCGAGGATGGCCTCGGCGCCCACGCCATCGGCGCGGATGACGTTGGCGTTGAAGGTGTGCGCCGGGAAGTGCGCATCGGAGACGACGATTTCGTCCCCGTGCCCCATCTCGGCCATGGCCTTGAGGAGACTCGGGGAGATCGCCGGCGAAATACCCTTGAGCATCTCAGTACGCTCCGTAGATGGGCCCGAAGTTCTTGCAGGCGCGATAGTCGGCGCCCACGGGATCGTCGGCCCCGAAGAGCCCCCAGCAATGCGGCTGGAAGCGCTCCGCCTCGGGCACGTTACTCATCGACACCGGGATGCGCAGCATCGAGGCGAGCGTCATCAGATCCGCGCCGATGTGACCGTAGGCGATGGCGCCGTGGTTGGCCGCCCAGTTGTTCATCACCGTATACACGTCGCGGAAGGCGCCCTGGCCGGTGAGGCGCGGCACGAACCAGGTGCACGGCCATTCGGGGTTGGTGCGGAGCATCAGCTTTTCGTGCACGTCCTTGGGGAGCGTCGTCGACCAGCCCTCGGCGATCTGGAGGACGGGGCCCTGGCCCTTGACGATCGAGATGCGCGTCATGGTCATGGGCATGCCGCCTTCGGAGAGGAAGCTCGAGGAGAAACCGCCGCCGCGGAAGTATTCCACGCCCGCCGGCACCCACTTGGTGGCCTTGAGGCACGCTTCGGCCTCCTTCTGGGAAATTTCCCACCAAGGCTTCATCGTGGGCTTGCCCTTCTCGCGCTGGGCGCCGGTGGCGTCGAGCGTGCAGGAGCCGGAGTTGAGGAGGTGGATGAAGCCGCCCTTGTTCATGCCGGTCATCGTCTTGCCGGTCACGCGCTTGACGGCCTCCGGCGACCAATAGGTGCGCACGTCCGCGAAGAGCGAAGGACGGTTCGTCAAGAGATACATGAGCAGCATGCACACGCCGTTGAGCGAGTCGTTTTCGGTCGCCACCGTGTAGGGTGCGCGGATGCCGTTCCAGTCGAAGGAGGAATTGAGCATCGCCTCCATGAAGTCGCCGTTCGGCCAATGGTCGGTCCACTGGCGCTGGCCTTGGAAGCCAGCCGCGAGGGCGTTGCGTCCGACGGCCTCTTCGCCGAAGCCCATCTCGGCGAGCTTGGGATTGCCGACCA
>JAFXST010000047.1 GCA_017525475.1 Kiritimatiellia bacterium
CACCATCCTCAACTCGCCCTATGAAACCATCGAAGCTGCCGCCTCCGCTCACACTGATCTCTCGTCGCAAATCTCCGCCGTCCAAGGCGATGTCCAAGCCGTCTCCAACGCGATCGTCGCCGCTGAAGCGGATCTATCTGCCCAAATCGCAGCCGCCACGCCTGCCGATTACAATACCGTCAAGGACCAAGTAAGCACCAACGCCGCCGACATCGCCACGCTCCAAGATAGTGCTGCGGCGTTTGCAACGCAGATCTCCAACGAGTTTGCCCGCGTCGACCACACCCACGACACCTACAAGACCAAGCAATCATCCAAATCGTCCCCTACCGCCTCCACCACCGAAGCCTACCAGTTTATAGATACGATTTCCCAAAACGCGAATGGTGAAATAACCGCCACCAAAAAGACGATGCGCAAGGCAACGACGTCCGCGCCCGGCATTACCCTGCACCCCCAGCCAGTTTTCAGAATTGGGCGCGACCTCGTTGAGCATGTAGCTTGGCTTTGTCGCGGCTTTCGCCCAGTTGTAGATCGTGGGATCCGTTTCGGTGAAGTTTTGCAGCGCCGTCGCGCCGAGGGCCGCGCCGGCACGGATGGTATCGAGGTCGTTTATCGCATCCTGTTTGCTGGATTGTAGCGTGGTGATGGCGGCTGCGTTAGTGGCGATGTTGGCGGTGTTGGCGCTTACCTGGGCCTTGACGGCAGCGTAATCGTCAGGCGTGGCCGCTGCGATTTGGGCAGATAGATCCGCTTCAGCGGCAACGAGCGCGTTGGAGACGGCTTGGACGTCGCTTTGGACGGCGGAGATTTGCGATGTGAGATTAGTGTGAGCGGAGGCGGCAGCTTCGATGGTTTCATAAGGCGAGTTGAGGACTGTTATTTGGGAGAAATCGAGAGTGGGGGATGGGAGTTCGACGGTGTTAGGTACGGCGCCGGGCGAGTGGCGGAAGTTGAGGATAAAGGCGGCGCGGAAGTTTTCGCCGGCACTCCCTAAAAAGCAAATAAGGCGATCATTGCCCGGATCGGCCGAAGCCGGGAAAGTGGCCCGAAGGAGATTGTTGGTCTGGGTGGCCGGAAGCGTCCACCAATTATTGCCCATACCCGGCGTTTGGTAGTAGAGTTGCGGGCTGGTTAAAGCCACATTAAAGGCCGTTCCACGATCCTTTAATTCGGCTTCAATTTCGAGCGTTTCGCCGTGGTAGACTGGGAGCGCCGGCGAGGCTGGCCGGGAGATGTCCACCGGCAGATGCAGCGGGATGGCAGCGAGGAGTAGGTAGAGGAGGTGCATAGTTAGGGTTCCTTATTAAGAATCATGGAGAGGATAGCCAATTCGAAAGCCCGGGGGAGGAGTTGGAAAAATCGAGGGTTTGGATATAGTACATCCGGCACTCGCCGTCAACCCGCCCGTGCGCAGCAGGGACTTCGATATCTTCGGTGCCTTCGGCGTCGAGCGCCACCGTCATCTTGCCTAGCCGCGTCGTGGAATAATCGAGCGGCATGTCGTCGACGTAGGGCCAGCCATTGACAAATCGTATGGAGCCTTGTGCGGGATTGGTGTAAGGTATGAGACTGCGTACTTCGAACTCCGCCTGAAACTCCCCCGATACGTCGCGATGGTCGCTCCCGCAAGAAATATTTCGGCCGCCGGGGCCGTATATATCGCGCACTACATTTATATCCGCATACGGGCCCAAACCCCATGCGACATAGACGGATACATCTAGTATGTGTCTGGTTTCGGCCGACCAACCTAGCGGATTGGCGCGGTATGCCTGCTCGAACTCGGCCTTGTATTCGCTTGGCCAGCCTGCCGGATATTTGGTGATTGGAGTATTAGTGAAGTATTCCTCGTGGTAGCCGAGGGCGCCGCCCATATCATCGTAGGCATGCGCCTCATAGTCGCCGGTTTGCGGGAATCCCGTGTAGCCGCCATGCATAAGGGTTGCGTCCGAATGGCTGCCATCCCAGCGGAATACCGCGGAACACTCGACGCCCGGGCCGGTAAGCCTCACCAAGTAGTTGGTATGGTACAATGGCGGCGCGTTGCCGGGTGAATATGCTATATGGCCGGTGCCGGTAAAGGTGATTACATTGTTCGTCACCTCCGGGGGTGCGCCGAGGATCGTACCGGGGTCGTAGACGTTGTAGCCCGTATTCTCCTGGAATTGCGACTGAAGGCCCCGCAGCAGATCGCGCCATGCCGTCTTGATATTGCCGCGCGCGGCCGCCGGTGAAGCTCGCGACGAGGCGGTGGCGAGCGAATAGGTTGTGAATGTACCATTGGTCGCGTTTACGATTTTGCCCCCTTGCGTCCACTGACGGATGCTAGGTTCGGCCGGAAGGTAGCCTTGCTGCACGAGGTTGGAAGATCTGCTCGCGTCATAGTCGCCGATCGTAGTGGTCAAAATTTCGGCGCTGATTTCGGACACCCGGAAAATCGGCGAGGATTCGGGATGCGGGGAGAATTCCAGGGGGATATACCGGTCGCCGTCATGATAGTTACCGTCTTTGTCGGTTCCGTAAAGTTTCGCGACGAGACCGCGAACGCCATTTACTACGATCCAATTCAGGCTATAAGTGCACTCCCAGTCGTTGGGCGGGGTGACTGGGTACGGGTCCCCATTATTGTAGAGGTAGAACGGTTCGTTGATCACATCGAGCACGCTGTCGGGATAGATGTCCCAGATTAGCGGCGGGACGTCCGTTGTACTTACGCGGCCGCCCTTTGGCAGAACCGCTATTTGGGGGAACTGGAGGTTGCCGAGGCCGTTGGAGATGGTCGTGTAGCTGTAAGAGTTGGTGTAGGGTTCGCCGAAAAAGAGCGAATGTTGCGGTACGGTTACGGTTTCGGTGTCATGGTCGATGGTGACGCTATTCATGTAATTGCTCGGGTTGATCTGGTAGCCGATCGAGCGTTTAACCAGCTGCACCGTGGGCTCGAACTCGAACATAGTCTTGAGCGCTCCGCCGTTATCGCTGTATTGGCACAAGATATCGAGCGGCGCGATTACGGTATTTAGCGCCTCAAACTCGCGCTTGTTGAGCCGATAGCCGGGATGCTCCAGCGCCTGCGCCAAGGTATGGTCGTTGGTCGGCAGCAGATACGCCCCCTCCCAATGGCCGTAGACGGCGCCCGGCTTGGTGATCGCGCCGCCGCTGACGGCGTAGCAATTGTCGAAGAACTGCTTGGCCACCTGGTTGCATTCGCCAGTCGCGCTCGCGAGCCGCTGGATGGGCGAAAAGAGCTGCGGCCACGCATTGGTGGCCAGCGCCTCGATGCCGGCGGCGCCGTAATTGCCGGTGGGGAGTTCCGGCAGGGCGTGGACGCCCGGCCAGGTACCGTCGGCAAAGTGCGAGCTCGACCAGATTAGGCCCGACGAGCCGCTCGGGTGGAAGGCTTGCTCGAAGGTGTTGATGTTGGAGTTGGGGTTGCCGAGCACGCCGGCGAGCGGCTGCGTGCCCGGGCGAACAAGCCGCGCACTCCGCGCTTGGCGGCTTAGGAGGTTGGTACCGGCTCCCCAGGGCGTGGCGGCGTCGGCGTTGGCGGCGCCCGCAAGCGCGCGCTGCAAATATCCCTCGTGGATCGCCCACATCGCGGTGCGCGAATTGGCGTCGAGCCGGTGGGTGGTGTTGGTGCCGTTGCCGGGCACGCTCGCGGCCGGGAGCGCTTGATCGATGAGCTCCGACTTGTCGATGAGATTTCCGCGCATCTGCACGGCGTATGCGGCAAAAACAATGAAAGCCAAAATCATGATAAGCGCTCCCACGTGCCAGCGTTAGGCATATTGCGGAAATCAAAAGTAACGCTCCCCACGCTAACCTCCCCCTCGCTCCCATTAACGGCAATCTGGTATAGCGGGATAATGTACCAGTCGAGATCCTCCTGCGCGGTTTTGAGCGCAGCGAGGCTCGCGTAGACGGCGAGCGTATCGGTCAGCCCCGAGCGCGTGCTGATCTTGAGCGCCACAATGCAGCCATCGCTTACGCTAATCGAGTTTTGGTTTTCGCCGAGCGCCAGGCACTTGCCGGCCAGCATATAGTAGCAATTGGCGAGGGTTATCTGCACTCCGGACAGCGCGGCAACATCAAAGCATGATGGCGCCTTGACAATAGGGGGTGATGCCGTAGTGGCTTTCGGATTCTGGGGTAGTGCTTCGAATCCGAAACCACCGTGGCCACTACGGACGAGGAGACTAGAGCCGCCCATGGGAGCTAAGCGATTGACTGTTTCGGTCAACTCGCGCGCCCACGGGGTAATCTTCTGGCCTTTGGCGGGTACGGGTATCATTTACGAACTTGATGCGGTTTTAGGCATGGTCCAGGCGTTGGCGCCGTAGAGATCGGGATCCCAAGGATGGCTGGACGGGTTGGTGGATTTGAGGATGCCATACCATGATTCGGTGCGCGTCCACGACCGGTCGCCATTTTCGTCGGCATCATCCTGGACCTTTACCCACTCATAGTCGGAGATGAAGCTGGCGATGCGCGTACCGGTCGCCGGGGGAACGCCAACGCGGAAAAGGCCCTCCATGCAGCCTGGCGGGAAGCTGTTGTAGGTACGCTTGCGCGTCAGCTGCGGATAGCCGCGCATGACCGACTCGATGCCAGCCTTGATTTTTTGGGCGATGGCTTGGCCGTCGGCGCTAAGCGTATGCTGAACGCCATTCGAGTCGATGAACTTGTAATCGTTATAGAGGCCCGGATCCTTTTCTGCGCGCCACATTTCGATGTCGCCACGGTTGGCGCCGGAAGCTCCGGAACTCACCGATCCGGAGCAGTAGGCATAGATAGATACGTCGTTACGCACGGTGTGCACATGCCACGTATCTTTGAGTAGCGCCGGGGAGTAGGTTTGCCCGGAGGCAACTGCCGGGATGCACGATATAGTGGCTACGCCCTGACCGCCGGGAGCGCGGCGCAGCGTCCAGCTGTCGAGCACGTAGCCGGTAACGACGGTATCGCCGCGCGCGGCGAGCTCAAGTGCGATCTTAAGGCTGGTATAACCGCCTTTATAAACCACTTGCACGGTGTTCAAGCCGTTGGAGTTCAGCCCTTCCTGATCGGATGGCTGCAAAACGGCATCGCTAGGGGCCGACCAGCTCACTAAAACGTTCCTCCCATGTCATCGATGTGGTTGTTAAGCTTCTTCAGTTCGCCAAGCATGCCTTCCTGAATGGCGATCTGCTGCATGGAATAGTTGGAGCCGAGCGGATCGCCATTGGCGAAGTTGCCGCCTACCGCCTGGAGCCCGTTGGTGGCCTTGTTCCAGCTGTTCGAATCGATACCGTCCCACTGGCGATCCTGGAGCTGCTGCTCGAGTTCCTTCTGCTGTTTGGCAAAAGTCTCGCCGGCCGATTCGAGCGCATCGAGCTTGCCGCGAGTATTGGCGAGATCCTTCTGCTTTTCGGCGGCCGCTTCGAGCTCGTTGTTTTTGATATGCTCCTGGCTCTCCAGCACCAGCTGGGATTCTTCGTGCTTCAGGCGGGCGATGGCGGTTTGGATTTCTTCGGACTTTTCTCCGAGCTTTTGCAGCTCGGCGTTAATCTTCATCGCGCCCTTGAGCGCAGGATCCACATCGAGATCGGTAAGCTCCTTGAAAAGCTTCTGCCAATCTTTGTTGGCGGTATATTGTTCCTCGGCCTTGTCGAAATCTTTCTGGGCGGACTTCTGAGCGCCGGAATTGTCGAGATACTCTTTGAGGAGCCCGCCGGCACCGCCCAAAACCGCGCCCGGCACGCCGCCGACCATCGCGCCCATCGATGCGCCCGAAAGCGCGCTGCCGGCATAGCCCACTGCCGTGCGGGCGGCGCCTTCTTCCATGTGGTTCTTGGCGTAGCTGGCGGCAAGGCCAAGGGCCATGCCGCTAAACGCCTTGACCATGCGCGAGGTGGAATGGCCGGCCGCTTCGGTTTGATCGGCGAAATTCTTGGCGGACTTGGCGGCCTTGTCCAGATTTGGCTGGAGCGTCGCGTTGCCGCCACCGCCACCGGAGCTTTCGGCCGTGCGGGAAAGATCGTCAAGCTTGCGCTTGGCCTTAGATTCGTCCGCATCGACCTCTACCGTGAGTTTACGATCCGCCATGGTCAATCTCCTCAATCACCGAGAGGGGGAAGATTTTGTCCGCCTGGACGCCCGGCTGGCGCCGGAGGAGGAAGATGGCCGAGGCCGGGATTTCCCAGAGGATTTCCCGGAAGCTCCAGCCGAACTCCTTGGCCGCGAAGTACGCGGCGCTGGCGATCCAGCCGTCGTGGCCTTTTTTTTTTTTTTCGTCCGCCGGGGTTTCGGGGATCACATCGAAAAGCGCTTTGAGCTGCCGGTCGCACGCGGCCTTGATTTTCCCGATCGCATCCACGCCGACGGTGTTGGCCCACTCCATGGCTTTGTCCAGGATATTGCCGGCGAAGATTTCGCGCGGGTCGTGGGTCAAGAGATAGAGCGACGGGATGAGTTCGAGCGTGTCCTTGGCGTCTTCGCCGGTGACGAGCGGCGAACCGATGCGCTCCAGGGTGGCGAACATCCCGAGGGTCATTGGCTGCACGGTGAAGCTGCCGGCGCGGATGGGCGCAGGAATCAAGGCGGCAAGCGCTTTCTCGGGATTCGATTTGGACATTAGCTGAGCGCGGTTTCGGAGTTGCAGTTGGTGTAGCGGTGGGCCGTGACGTTGAACCTGAGGAGCCCGTTGTAGCTGCCGGCTTCCTCGACGGTATCGACGATGTAGGTCTGGCTGTCGAAGGTGATGGTGGTGTTGGCCGGTTTGGAGGCGCCGCGAATGGTGAGGCGCAGATCGTACCGGGTATCGTAGCGGATTTCCTTTTCAACCTGGTTGTGCTGGTTGGGCACGGTTTCGCGGACAGGCGAATCGGTGAGGGTGTACGTTTCGACCGTGTAATCGGCCATTACCTTGGAGATGCCGTAGGTGCCTTGCGCGGCGGGTTCAGTGGGAGTGGACATGTTGGAGTTCCTTATTGGGGGTTATTGACCGAGGATTACGGAAAAGGAGAATGTGACGGAGACGGTGAGGATGCCGGTATCGCGATCGACCGAGGATTTGATGTCTTTGAAGTGCAGCGACATGAAGCCGTCAAGCTTAAACATGATGGCTTCGGCCGCATCGATGGCGGTAATGGCGCCGGGCTTGTTCCGGATGTGCGCGCGCTGCTCCATGCACTGGATAACGAGCTCGCCGCCAGCGGAAATGCCGGCGGACGGAATGCCGTCGCGGGTGAACGCGGGAGTAGTGACGACCACGGCCACGCCGGACAAGAGCTGCGCGCGGATCTTGTCCACCAGCGCGAGGTCATCTTCGATGAGACCCAAGGCCCCGCCTTCACGCAGGCTTGCAAGCGTGTTTATTTCGTCTTTAACGAGCGTTTGAAAAGACTTGATCGTCATGGCTTTGGTCTCTTATTCAAAAACCCCTCAAGAACGGCCCTAGGAGCGCGCGGAGGGTTTTACCCCCTCCTTGTGCGTCCGGGTTCGTCGGCGCGTTTTTAAAACGGCAGAATCGAAATTTAAAAGCGGTAGAGGACATACGGGGCTAGTCCAGAAGACGTTGAGGGTGCGCCGGAGCTGATTTTGGGCTGCTGGCGACGGAATTTCCGGTTTCGTCCGGCGCGGCCACGTTGAGCTGGCCGGATGCGATCTTCGAGAGCATCGCCATGGCTTCGTCTTTGGCGTTCTTGCGATCCTCGCCCACGGGGACGGGGAGACGCTTAAGGATGTCGTAGGCGGCGATGGCGCACGCCGGCGAGACGAGCCCGGGCGGGATGGCCAGCGGATCGGGATCGAGCCGCACGGCGGTGTTCGATGCGAGATAGACCCGCACCGTTGCCGCCGTGCGATCGAGGAGCGCCTGGACGGCGTCGGTGCCGTCGGTGGAGGCGTCTTGGCGGAAGGCGTCGATTTCGCGCTGCGAGATCGTAGCGGCCAAGTCGGCTTCAGAGAGTGTGACCCAGTCCATGGCGCTTTGTCTCCTCTTAGGCGGTGACGAGCTGGATGTAGCCCGGCGCGCCGTTGGGGTTGGAGCTCAAGTCCACCTCGCGCGTCAGCTTGGCGCCCAAGAGCGCAGCGACGTTCATGAAGCGACGCATCTTGCCAGGCGCGCCGTGGACGAACGAAGTGACCGCGAGGCCCGAGCCTTCGTCCGACTGCGTGCCGAACTCCTGGTACATGCCTTCAACCGGCTCCACGAGACCGCGTCCCGCGATGGCGATGGCCGAATCCGGAACGAGGAAGCCCGCGCCCTTTTCGACGGCGGCGTTGGCGCCGGCGGCAGCCGTGGAGACCTTGGAAACCTTCGAGCTGCAGAGAATGGCCTTTATGCCATACTTGCGGCCGAGGGAGCCTGCGATGTCGTCGCCCTGGATGGCGGCGTTGTTGGTGTTGGCGTCCAAGAGCTTGCCGTAGAACTCCGGGCGCAGCACCGCCACGAGCGTGGACGGGTCGAGATCGTTGTCCTGCGCGGTGGCGATGGCTTCGCCCAGCTTGGCCACGGTGAAGCTCGTGTGCGCCGCGAGACGATCGCCGCAGGTGAGCAGCGAGCAGACGAGCTCTTCGAGCTTGCGGCCGATGGCGCGGCCGCCGGCGATGCCGCAGTTGCGCGACGTGGAGCTCTTGTTGACCTCCAACAGATCCTTCACGCCCAGCGAATACGTCACCTTGACGAGCGAATCGAGCGAAACCTTGACCGGGATGATGGAGCCGTCGGTGGTTTCGAAGTCGTTGTTCGTTTCGTTGAACACGGTGGCGTTGCCGGAGAAGACCGGCACGGAGACGGTGGCGCCTTCTTCCTTCAGCTCGGCCGAGAAGTCGGTGGAGAACTGCTTGACGAACGCGATACCGCGCTGAGCTTCCATGATCGCCTGGTTGGAGGCGAGAATGAGACCGGGGCTGGTGAGCGATCCGGTTGCCTGATTGATTCCCATGATTGATAATCCTTTCTTTGGGAGGTTTGCTTACTTGGCTTCGGCCGCAAATTCAGCGGCGTGGGCGGTGATGTAGGCGCAGCGCTCGGCCGCGTTCCTGCACTGTTCGAGGCCTTCGCGCAGCTTCGACGTGCCGGGCGCGGGCGTGGCGACGGTCTTGGAGTTAAAGACCTGCTGCGCGGGCTGGACGGCCGGAGCGGGCTGTTTGAGCGCCGCCAGGAACTGCAGGGCGACTTCCTTGCCGTTCTTGACGTAGAGATCGATGAACGACTGGCGGTTCTCGATCCGGTCCTTGTTGTCGTCGGCGCACTTTTCGGCTTCGCGGTTGAGCGCGTTCGCCTTGGCGTCGGCAACTTCCTTCTGCAAAGCCTCGATGGCGGCAGCGACGTCTTCCGGCGTGGCGTCCGCAGCGAGACCCAGCAGGGATTTGATCTTATCCATTACTGGTTTTCCTTTTTGGTCCTCAACGTCAGTGACGCCGGTTTCGCTGCGGTTGAGGACGCAGGCGACCGGAAGATTGGGCGTGTTGGTGAGCGCGACCGATGAGAGGGACGCGATCTCGCCGTTCTTGGAAACGTTGAAAACGGGAGAAACGAAGCGGTACTCGCGGCCGTTCACGGCGTCGCGCCCGGCGGGAGTGAAGGCGAAGTCGGCCACGAGGCCGCGGCCCGATTCGATACGCAGATTCTTGGCCCAGGCGAAAGCGCGGGTGGAGCCGGACTTCTCGCAGCTGAAGTGGTCGACATCGATCAAGAGCTCAGGCGAGCCAGCCTTGTTCCAAGCGTCCAAAACGCGGCCGAAAGCGGCTTCGTCGAGCTGTTGGACGAACGGCTGCTTGGTGCCGTCGGCCTTGTTGATGACGCCGTGGAACAGGCCGAACGGAGCCACCTGGACATCGAGGATGCCGGAATCGGGAATTTGTGCGAGTGGTGTTTTCATGGTTTTTCTGCTTGACTTTTCGGATCAAAATATGGTATAATACGCGGTGAACTCTCCGAGGGTCGGTCGGGACTTTGCTCGAAGAGTGGGTGCGTGCGTCCGACTACGCATTGCGCACCTCCTTCCTCTTTCCCCTGCGATACGAGACCATTTCCAGTGCGTCAATCTCGCCGTGTTCATCAGCAACGGCGACATAGACATTGCCATCGATGATTCCGGCGTATCTGCGCTCGGCGGGTTTTCCGGGAGTGTTTGTGGGTAAAGGTTTGTTTTCGCGCACCATCTTAACGGCGGCACCAAAGCGTTTCTTTCTGGCGTCTCGGTCTTGCTCGCTGCGGCTATCACTATTGATGTGATCGCGGAGTAGTGTACCATATCTGACTTTACTCCCTGAACCATCACAATCCTCAAAGCCAGTCGTAAGAATCGCGTCAAATTCTGCGGGACTTATCTCCTTAGGCAGCTCCGTCTTAAATTTCTCAACCTGTTCTGGTGTGGCGGCTTTGTAGGATGTGGGAGAATCTTTTGCTTCGCCGCCATTGCCTTTGCCGAAGCGGCCGAGGTTGTCATGGTCCTGACCGTTGGCATCGACGACGTTTTTCACATTCCCGGCCGACGGGGCGGCCGGGGCGGAACCGGAGAGCGAGGAAGCGGCGGCGGTGAACATGGCTTCGGTGAGCGCCTTTTCGAGATCGCTGGAAAGGACATCGAGAGAGGCGGTGTCAAGCTCCTTTTGCGCGGCTTTCAAAGCGTCTTCAAACGGCACGGAGCCATCGAGGATTTGCCGGGCAAGGCGGGCGAGGATCTGGCCAACGGCACGGGGTGAATCCCCCGAATCCCCGGAAGCGCGCGGCTTTGAGTTGAGCGCGAAGCCGCCGGGCTGGGGAGCGGCCGGGGCGGAATCCTTAACCAGGGTAAAGCCGGTGGCCTCTTCCAGCTCGTGCTGGTCCACCAGATAGCCGGCATTGCGCGCGGCGGCGGCCGTTTCGAAAACTTCCTTGGGCGTGGGCTTCTGGGTGAGATCGAAAGCGAAGTCCACGCAGACGGGCGAGCCGGGGAACTTCCGGGCGAGGAACGGACGCACCATAGCGCGCTGCACCGCAGCGGCGATGATTCCGGAATCGCGGGCGACAATCTGCTCCCACACGTCCTGCTGGGCATTGCCGGCAAGCGTGCCGCTGCCGGCTTCGGCCATGCTGCCCAAAGTGCCGCCGGTGGCAAGCATGAGGTTGGCCTGTTCCTGATGGGTGATAAAGGCAGAGAACGGATCCACGCCGCGAGAGCCGCCGGCAAAGTCGGAGATGGAGGCGCCATTGGGCCAGACGGTGACTTCGCCGTTTTCCACGCCCTCGCCCGACTGCAGATATTTGTCGCGGTCCTTTTCGGTTGCGTTAGGCGCCATGATGATGGCAGGTTTGGGGAGCGCGTAGCGTTCGAGGAAGCGGCCCCAGTCGCGCTCGCCGACGGCGGAGCGGATATGGATGGCGAGCGCGGGAACGTCTACCGGCCGGCGACGCTCGACAGTGACCAGCCGGGCGTTCTGGCAGGAAATGCAATTCTTGGAATAGCCGTCGCAGGCGGGATTGAAGAACCATTCGCCATCTTGCTTAAGGAACTTCCAGGAATCCAGGAGTTCGATATGGTGGACGGCGTCGCCATCCCAGATGGGCTGGGCGTGCGCAAAGCCGCGAAAGAGCGCGAGATCGAGATGTTCGAAGAGATCGGCTAAGTTGTCGATGTCGGCAAGGAAGGTTTCGACTGCGTCTTTCTGCTCTCCGGAGAGCGCGCCGTTTTTGCTGGCACGCTCCGCTACCGACCAATTGAAACCAGCAGCCGCGCCGGAGCGACGCGTGACGCACATGGAGAGGACGGGATTTTGCGTCTCGATTTCCTGATAGAGCCAGTGGAGGCGCTGGGTATTGCCGGCGCGGGCGGCGTCGAAAATGGATTTGGCTTCGGAGATCGAGAGACCCGAAAGCGGATTGGAGCGCTCCAGCCAAGCGAGGGAGGCGGTCTTTTTAGGGGTAGCCATGTTTAGAAGATCCTCCGATGGTCGGGAGAGTGGTTGCGACGAATGGCGAAAGGTGAAATATGCGAAGCGCCGAAGGAGGCGGCGCGGACTGCGAGTGCGAGGGCAGTGCAGCGGTCGGAGTGACCGGCGTCCGTGCGTGGCGCCTTATAGTTGTAGTTGCCGCCGGAGATCACCTGCTGCATCTCGTGCAGATCCTCGCGCGTCTCGGTTGCGAAAGGTACGCGCAGCTTCATCGCGTCGAAACTGCCGCGCAGCTTCGGGAAGATGTCGCACTTGAACGGCACGGAAAACGTGCAAAGCTCGATCTTCTCTCCGCCGAACTTCGCGCCGGTCGACTTGCAGCAGGTGAAATGCTTGTCGAGGATGTCGCCGAAGCCGATACCGGGGCCGGTGTAGTCAACGCAGACGTGGGTGCATTGCTCGATGTAAGGGCGGTAGACCTCGAACTGGTCGACCGTGTTCTCGTTCTTGAGCGTCTTGACGGCACGCGTCCACAAAACGTCGCCGACCTTCTCCATGAGCCACAGGACCGACGGGTCGCTGGTGCGGCCAAAGTCGATGCCGCCATACCAGGGGCCGCGCCCCGCCATCTCCTCCGGCGTGATCGAAAGCGTCGCCTCCATGCTCTCGCACTTCGCCATGACGTCGTAGGGCAGGAGCACGCTTGAGCCGTCGATGAAGAGCGCGAGGAACTCCTGCTTCCAGGTCTCGTCGTCGTCGATCGCGTGCTGGAGCTCTTCGATGTCCGTCCCGAGTTCCGGAGCGGCGAGCGTGATGGGCGTGCGGTGGATGGACCACGCGCCCGCCATGTACTGGGGCGGCATGAGCGTCGGATCTATCGAGCCCTTGTCGGTGACGATGTCGTAGAAGCGCTTGCCGCGCCCCGACTTGCCGTTGGGCGTCGAGGTCAGGAACGCGGTCTTGAGCCCCTTCAGGGGATTGGAAATGGACGGGAGGATTGCCTTCCAGGTCGCGGCGGGATCCTCGAAGAAAGCGAACTCGTCCATCCAGATGTCGGCGGAGTAGCCGCGCACGGTGTCGGGCTTGCCGGGGACGGCGATGATGCGGCTGCCGTTCTCGAAGATGATGGTCGATGACTTCATCAGCGCGCCGGGCGCGTCGCGTTCGACAATCTCCTCGGCGATCTTCACAGTCTTGAACGCCTCGACGTGGGCGCGGCACTTCTCGGCGGCCTCAAGGCTCTGGCGCTCCGACGGAGAGGCGATCAGGAAGTCGTTCTTGGCTTTGAGGTCGCTCATGGCGACGGCGCGCATCGCGCCGGTGAAGCTCTTGCCGATCTGTCGACCGGCTATCCAGGCGATGAAGCGCGACCGGTCGCGATAGACTTGCGACTGGTAGCTCTTCAGCAGCTGGACGGGGCTTGTCATATTCCGTAGATCTCCCTTAACTTCGCCATGCGTTCAGCGTCGGTGAGCTTGGCATCGGCTATGGCGCCCTTGGCAGCATTCTCGCGGCGCTCGGCGGCTTCGAATTTTTCGCGGGCCAGGGCGAGAGCGCTGTCTTTGGTGGCTTGGGCCTTTTCCTTCAGCTCCAGTTCCTTGGCGGCGTGGATGCGGTCCTGTATGGCCATGGCGGAGCGGATGAGATTGGCGGCAGCCTTGCCGTCGCCGGTGCTGAGCGCAGTTTCCACACCCAGGGCGATCAGCGACTTGGAGGTGACTTCGTCGAGCTTGCCGGCCTTGGCCAGATCCTGGGCTTCGGCGCGGGCGATGGCGGCCTGTTCGAGGCGGTGGTTAGATTCCTCCTTGCGCATCGCAGACAAGAAGCGATAGAACGACGTGCGCGGAGGAGGAGATGGAAGATGAAATTCCTTGGCGGCCCAGTCGGCGGCCACGTTCCAGGGCATCTGCCGGGAGCGGTAATAGAGCTGCCACTGCTGCGCTTCCGTGAGCGCGCTGGCCCAGCTATCCGTGCGAATCTGCATCAAGCGCCCTCCAAAGCGGCCTCGCCGCGCGGGGTAATCGAATAGAACTTGTCGCCCAGAAGGAGCGTTTCGACGCGCACAAGGTCGCGGACGCGGAGGAAATGCAGCGCATCTTCGAACTCGACGGTGGTAAGATTGGGGCGATCCATCAGGATCGAAGTCTCGTTTTGCAGCGTCTTTTCCTTGAGACCGCCGACGCGGGAAAGGATCTGCAGGATGGTGGTATTAAGAACGGGGTTGGTCATTTCTTGCCTCCTAAGGTGGATTTGAGGAAGGCTTGCTCGACTAGCTGCATTTTGCCTTCATTCTTAGAAATGGTGGCGACCAGGGGATCGATGCGGTCGTGGATGGCTTTGGAGCGGGCTTCGGCGCGGCTATCGAACTCGTCCAATTTGGTCATGAGTGCGATCTGGTTGCCGGTGACGGCCTCGCGCAGTTTGGTGAGCTCGGCTTGGTGCTCGCACATTCGCCGGTTGCACTCGCTGGTGGTGATATAGGCGCGCTGCTTTTCGATCGAGAGCGGTTGCGGTTCGATCGTCCGCTTTTGCTTGAGCCATGCCGGCACGAGATTACCGAGGAACGAGAGGATGGCCCCGAGAGCCCCGGAGCCTACCGCGATTCCTACTGTTTCCATTTCCATAGTTTCAAATCTGGCGCACCGTGTTTACCGGCCGGTGCCACGCCGGGAGCATTGATGAATGAGCGACTTCGCCTTTTTGGGCTTAGCTGGCGAATAGTATAGCATTTTTTCGGGAAGCGGGAAACGGGACGCGGGACACGCCGGAAAAGAAGGACAACAAGGGAATGCGTAGACCAGTGGTCCACGCATTCAACCAGAGTCAGCGGGCAAAAAAGAACCCTCGCGAGGTCCGCGAGGGTTTAAGTGATTTTGGCTAGATGTTAGGCCATGTTGGTGGCGGCCCGGATTTCAAATGTGCCTCAATCTTGTCAGTATAGAACTTATTGGCCCGCGCAATAGTCTCTTCGTCATAGCCCCACTTCTTCATGTGTTTTTCTTCGCGTTCTCGGGTACGCCACCACTTTCCAACATTGTTATCAACCTGAATGGCGCCAATAGCATGTAGCCGTTCAAGATCATTCAAAAAGTATGTCATATTCCGGTTCTTAAACTCCGGCAATGCATCCTTGAAAGCTTTGAGATGTTCAATTTGGAAAAGGATTCGAGTCTTGCTTATTGCAAGATACAATCGATAAAGACGTTGCAATATGTGTTTCCGCGGACGGGAATCTTCATATACCTCGCGATACCTGCGCTCGAACGAGGCAAAGTCATGGATCGCCGAACATGTGGCATCTACATCTTCGCCTGATAAGCCAAATGAGAGATTTCGAAAAGGGTTTAGTCCGGTCATGTTGCTAGATTATTGTTTTATGGATTTCACTTCACGGCCTCTTGGAGTTCTTCGAAGCCCTTAAGGGCGTGGCCGAGCGCACGGTTGACTCGCTCCAGTTTCTTCTCCGAGAAAATGGCGCGTGCTTTCCAGTTCATTCGCTCTTGGCTGTTTTCAGTGCAATTGCTCGCGAGGCCTAGCAACCAGTCGGCAGAGCGGTTGCACTTGGTGCACACTGTGACGACGAGCTCCACCGATGGTTTGCGCTGTCCTTTCATATACATATCAAGCGTTTTTTGATTGATTTCTAGGAAACGCGCGAATGCAGAGACGGACATATCGCCTTTGCAAGCGTTCAATCGCTCTAAAAATTTCTTCATTTGCTCTTGACTTTCTTAGTTCATTTGTGCTATAATACTCACTGTCACGCGGTGATAGGTAGATATTATACCATAAATCCGTGACAAAAGCAAGGAGAAAAAGCGATGGCGGAGAAAAAGAAGATGGCGGTAGAACCGCGACTGATGTACACGGGCGTGAAAGCTACGGCCCGGCGGCTTGGCTGTTCTCGCGAACATTTGAGCCGGGTGCTGCATGGGCACCTCAAGCCGAACGAGCAGCTGGCGAGGCGGCTAAAGCGGATGGGCATTTCAACCACAACTAACAAGGAGTAAAAAGATGAACAAGATCAAGAGCATTCTGAACCATATCGAAACTCTGTGCATCATCGCACTCGCGTGCTGCATGGGGATCGAGGATTAACAATCAAATAAGAAGGAGCACAAACGATGAGCGAAGAAATGCATAAAGTGGTGGCGTTTGTGGAGCTGTGCCAGGTGCGGACGCGGGCATGGGGCGTGCTGAAGACCGGGGAGCCGGTGCGAGCTCACCCGTGGACGCGCGTGAAGTGGATTCGCCGCTATGAAGGCTTTGGCACGCTGCATGTGCGCGTGGAGCGGAGCCCGGCCATTACTTTCGCCGCCCGAGTTTTTGACATCCTCTGTCCGCAGACGGATTACACGATTGGATAACAATTCACAAGGAGAAAAAAAAAATGGAG
>JAFXST010000048.1 GCA_017525475.1 Kiritimatiellia bacterium
CAGATCTTGTTCCACTTGTCCACCCACGCCGCGACTTTGGCGTTGGCGAATTTAGGGGTAGTTGCCATTTTCTTTGGTTCCTTTTGTTGTTAGATTGGATCAGTTTACGTAGGTGACGATGCCCTTGCCCTTGCGGATCACGCCGATGATGCTGTAGGACTGGTGCTGCGCCTTGAGGATGTTGGTGGCCTTCTCCACCTGGTTCTTGGGTACGATGATCACGAACCCGATGCCCATGTTGAACACCCGGTACATCTCCTCGGTATCCACTTTGCCGCGATTCTGGATGTACTTGAAGATGGTGGGCACTTCCCAGCTGGAGCGGTCGATCTCGGCGTTGACGGCCTTGGGCAGCACGCGCGGCAGATTGTCGGGGAAGCCGCCGCCGGTGATGTGGGCCATGCCGTTGATCTTGACCTTGCGCTCCATGAGCTTGGCCACCGGCTTGAGGAAGCTGCGGTGCACCGCGAGCAGCGCCTCGCCGAACGTCTGGTTGGTGCCGGGGAGCCGGTCCTGCCAGGAGTGCTGGTCGAGGTCGAAGATCACGCGCCGCGCGAGCGAAAAGCCGTTGGTCTGGAGCCCGCCCGAGGGGAGCCCGATCATCACGTCGCCCGCCCGGATCGACTTGCCGGTGATGAGGTTGCGCTTCGAGACGCAGCCGACGATGGTGCCCACGAGGTCGTACTCGCCCTGCGGGTAGAGACCCGGCATCTCGGCCGTTTCGCCGCCCAACAGCGCCAAGTGGTTTTCTTTGCAGGCCTTGCACAGGCCCGAAACGATCTGCTTGAACTGGTTGCCGTCGAACTTGGCCGCGCCCACGTAGTCCATGAAGAAAAGCGGCTTGGCGCCCTGGACGAGGATGTCGTTGACGCAGTGGTTGACGATATCCTGGCCCACGGTGTCGTGCTTGTTCATCATCGCGGCCACCTTGAGCTTGGTGCCCACGCCGTCGGTGGAGGCCACGAGAATCATCTCGCGCCCGGCGGGGACCTTGTGCAGGCCCCCGAAGCTCCCGATGCCGCCGATCACGTTGGCGGTTCTGGTGGAGCCCACCATGGACTTGATAGCGGTAAGGGCCGACATCTTGTTATCGATGTTGACCCCGGCCTGTGCGTATGCGGATCTGGAATTCGGATTAGAGCTTGCCATTGGACCCGAGCACCTTGACGATCTTGTGGATATACATCTTCTTCATGTTCTCGCGCGCCGGCGAGAGATACTGGCGCGGGTCGAAGTGCTCTGGATGCTCGGCGAAGTGCTTGCGGATCGCCGCCGTCATCGCGAGGCGCGAGTCGGAGTCGATGTTGATCTTGCACACGGCGCTCTTGGCGGCCTTGCGCAGCTGGCTCTCGGGGATGCCCACCGCGTCGGGGAGCTTGCCGCCGTTCTCGTTGATGGTCTTGACCTCGTCCTGCGGAACCGAGGAGGAACCGTGCAGCACGATGGGGAAGCCGGGGAGCTTCTTCTCGATGGCCTTGAGGACGTCGAACGCCAAGGGCGGCGGCACGAGAACGCCCGTCTTGGGGTCGCGCTTGCACTGCTCGGGCTTGAACTTGTAGGCGCCGTGGCTGGTGCCGATGGAGATGGCGAGCGAATCGCAACCGGTCTTGGTGGCGAACTCGACCACTTCCTCGGGCTTGGTGTAGTGGCTCTCGGCGGCCGACACTTCGTCTTCGACGCCCGCGAGAACGCCGAGCTCGGCTTCGACCGTGACGTCGTGCTTGTGGGCGTAGGCGACCACCTTCTTGGTAAGCTTGATGTTCTCGGCGAACGGCAGGTGCGAGCCGTCGATCATCACCGAGCTGAAGCCCGAGTCGATGCAGCTCTTGCAGGTTTCGAACGAGTCGCCATGGTCGAGATGGAGCACGATCTGCGGCTTCTTGCAGCCGAGTTCCTTGGCGTATTCGACGGCGCCCTGCGCCATGTAGCGGAGAATCGTGGGGTTGGCGTACTTGCGCGCACCCTTGGAAACCTGCATGATCACCGGCGACTTGGTCTCCACCGCGGCCTGGACGATGGCTTGCATCTGCTCCATGTTGTTGAAGTTGAACGCGGGGATGGCGTAACCGCCCTTTACCGCCTTGGCGAACATCTTCTTGGTGTTCACAAGGCCAAGTTCTTTGTAACTAGTCATGTTGTTGTTGCTCCTTGAAGACTGGTGGGCTATAGTGGATTCGAACCACTGACCTCTTCCATGTCAAGGAAGCGCTCTAACCAACTGAGCTAATAGCCCGACAAAGTGGCGCATATTATATCAAAAACGACACCCTTCTGTCAAGGGGTAATCGTCAAAAACATGCGCCACGGCGCCGCTGTCATTATCAGCAGACGCCCTGGGCTACCATGGCGTCGGCCACCTTGGTGAAACCGGCGATGTTGGCGCCCACCACGTAATTGCCTTTGTGCCCGTACTTGGCGGCGGCTTCCCAGGCGTTGTCGTGGATGGCCTTCATGATGGCCTTGAGCTTGTTCTCCACTTCCTCGGCCTTCCACGCCACGCGCTCGCTGTTCTGCGACATCTCGAGGCCCGAGGTGGCCACGCCGCCCGCGTTCGACGCCTTGCCCGGCGAATACATGATGCCCGCCTCCAGGAACTTGGCGATGGCCTCGGGCGTGGACGGCATGTTGGCGCCTTCGCCCACCAACCGGCAACCGTGCTTGAGGAGATACCCGGCATCGTCGCCGTCAAGTTCGTTCTGGCGCGCGCAGGGGAACGCGGCGTCGATCTTGTCGACCACCTGCCAGCTGTTGACGCCGGCGAAGAACTTGACGGCCTTGGTCTTCTTGGCGAATTCGGCCAGTTCGCCGCGCTTCACGGTCTTGAGCGCCATCACGTCTTTGAGCATCTTTTCGGTGATGCCGTCCTTGGCGTAGATGGTGCCCGACCGGTCGGAGAGCGTAAGTACGGTGGCGCCCAGCTGCAGCAGCTTCTCGGCGGCGTAGGTGGCCACGTTGCCCGAGCCGGAAATGACGCACTGCTTGCCTTCCAGCGTCTCGCCGCGCTTTTCGAGCATGTTCTGCGCAAAATAGACGTCGCCGTAGCCGGTGGCCTCGGGGCGGATGAGCGAGCCGCCGAAGCTCAGGCCCTTGCCGGTCAACACGCCCGTCCACTCGTTGGCGAGGCGCTTGTACTGGCCGAAGAGATAGCCGATTTCGCGCCCGCCCACGTTCATGTCGCCGGCGGGAACGTCGGTATCGGCGCTGATGTGGCGGTAGAGTTCGTTCATGAAGCTCTGGCAGAAGCGCATCACCTCGGCGTCGCTGCAGCGCTTGCCGGGCGTGTGGGGGCTCTGCTTGGGGTTGAAGTCGCTGCCGCCCTTGCCGCCGCCCATCGGGAGCGTGGTGAGCGAATTCTTGAACACCTGCTCGAACGCGAGGAACTTGAGGACCGAGAGCGTCACCGAAGGATCGAACCTGAGACCTCCCTTGTAGGGGCCGATGGCGCTATTCATCTGGATGCGATAGCCGCGGTTCACCCGCACGATGCCCTTGTCGTCCACCCACGGCACCCGGAACATCACCACGCGTTCGGGCTCCACCATCCGCTCCAAAATCGCATTCTTCTGGTATTCCGGGTGCGCCTTCAATACCGGATCGAGCGTGGCAAAGACCTCATCTACCGCCTGCAGAAACTCCGGCTCGTTGGCGTCCTTGGCGCGAACCTGGGCCATTACCGACTCTACATACTTGCTCATTTTGACTTGCTACCTTTCGTTTTTTGAAAATGTGCTTGCTTGCATCTAATAATGATGCAACCATTGTGCCAAAACCAAGCCGCCCATTCGTTACGTCTTATGTAAGATATAGGGCATCTGGCTTACGGAAAATGGAAGGTCGTCGCCTTGGCGAACACCAGGCTTATTCGATATAAACGACCCCATCCAGCCGGATATCGGTTGGCTCTTCGGGCAAATCCGCTACCACCTGCCAAGGATAGGCCACCCCCAACTTGAGGGCGCCGTGGCGCGCCTGCGCCAAAAAGCGGTCGTACCAGCCGCCGCCGAAACCGATGCGCTTGCCGTCGCGGGTAAAGGCAAGACCGGGGCAGATCCAAAGGTCTACCCGCTCGGGATGCTCCACCCGGTATTCCCGGCCATGTTTTTCGGGATAGACCGCCTCCTCGCGTCCGGCCGCGAATTCCGTAAGGTCGATTTCGTCGGGGAATGCCCGGTAGACGCAAACGCGGCGGCCGGGGAACTGCGCCAACTTTTGGCAGATCAGGCGCGAATACGCATTGCGCTCGGCCGTCGGCACCTGCCGCCGTCTCGATAGCATCGCCTGGCGTATCGCCGCTTTATCCATAACAAAAGAAAAACCGGCGGCTATCCGCCCCAAAGCAATCAGCCGCCATTCGACCTAAGCGCCTTCGGGCTTTGGGACTTCAGGGATAGTCCGCCGGCAAAGTGAGAATTTCGCAACCGTCGTCGGTGATGGCGACCGTATGCTCGAAATGGGCCGAGAGGCAACGGTCGCGCGTGACCACCGTCCAGCCATCGTCGAGGACGTCGGTCTTTTCGCCTTGCTTGGTCAGGGTGATCATCGGCTCGATGGCGATCGTCATGCCGGGCCTAAGCACCAGCTTGGTGCCGGGCTTGCCGTAGTTGGGCACTTGCGGGTCCTCGTGCACCGTACGGCCCACGCCATGGCCGATCCAATCGCGCACCACGCCGAAGCCGGCCGCGAGCGCCACCTGCTCGATGGCATACCCGACATCGCCCAGATGCACTCCCGGCCCGCATGCCGCGATCCCGGCCTTGAGGCATTCGCGGGTAACGTCCACCAGCCGCAGCGTTTCGGGGTCGGTCACGCCCACCGCCACCGTGCGCGAAGTGTCGCCGTTGAAGCCGTTCTTGAAAATGCCCACGTCGGTCTTGACGAGGTCGCCCGGCATGATCACCCGGTTGCGGCTGGGAATGCCGTGGATCACCTCGTCGTTCAGCGATACGCAAAGATGGCCGGGGAAATCGGCGTAGCCGTAGAAGCTCGCGCGCACGTTATGCTTGCGGCAGTACTCGGCCACCAGATCGTCGATTTCGCCGGTGGTGACCCCGGGAGCCGCATGCGCGGCGCAGATGTCGCGGATCTCCGCGCTCATCCGGCAAGCCTCGCGCATGCGCCCGAGTTCGGCCTTGGTCTTGATGTCGACCTTCATCCGGCCTTACATC
>JAFXST010000007.1 GCA_017525475.1 Kiritimatiellia bacterium
CCTCAACAAGGTTAGCGTCGATTACCGTCCAGAAATCAAGCCGGCGGCCGTCACCCCCGCCAACCCCAAAGGCGTCGAGGTCGGCTCCTCCCAAGTGCCGCGCCTTCGTCAGGACAAGGGAGTCGCCACCAGCATCATCCAGCAGCTCGACGTGCTCCTTATCAACGCCGCCAAGCGCTCCGCCACCGCGAACGTCGCCGCGCAGGCCGCGTCGCTCTGGCAGAGCCTCCAGCTCGCCGGCGCCATCACCGAAGAAGCGGCGGCCAAGCTGGTCGCGCTCGCCCGGGCGGCGTCCAAGACACTGGCGGCGCTCGACAAGTACAGCGGCGCCCAGCTCGCCGGCGCGCTGTGCGACCAGGGCGGCAAGTACGGCTACGCTTTCAGCAAGAACCTCGAGGGCGCGATGACACCCGTGGCCGCCGACGTCAAGGCGGCGATCGACGCCCAGACGGAGCTTTCCGACGCGCTCTACAAGCTGACCAACCACCTTTCCCGCCACGACCAGCTTAGCGACGAACAGTTCGACCGGCTCGCCGAACTCCGGCTCCAGTGCGACCGGCGCGCCACGGAAATCAACTCCATCGTGCACCGCATGTACGCGCTCGCCGCGGACGACGCCGCCAAGGGCGCCAACGCCGATCCCGGGATCAAGGCGATGCTCAAAGCCACGTTTCTGGAGCTGATGCCGCGCGAGGCGCTGATGATGCACGGCACGGCCGATTCGCTCGAACTGATGCGCAAGCACGTGGGCGAAAAGCTGGGCAAGCTCGCCGAGCGGCTCGACGCCTTCGCCGCCGACTACGGCAAGGACCTGACGTCGGAGGATATCGTCGCGCTCCAGACCGACATGGCGACGATGAAGGCCGCGGTGGCGGACGTGGCGAAAAACGGCATCCGCTTCAAAACCGAGGGGGCCGACGGCGAGGAGACGGAGGTCAAGGTCGAGGTCGACAAGTCGATTTTGAAGGAGATGGAGGCCGTGCTGTCCGATATCGAGGGCAAGCTCGCCACCGTCCGGCGGCAGTGCGCCCAGAACGTGCGCACCGCGTTTTTGGAAGGCGTGCGCGACAAGCTCCTCCCCAAAAGCGTGCCGCTGCCCGCCGCCGACCCGGATACGCCGTTCGGCACGTACGTGGGCGTGGTCGGCCGTTTCATGCAGCTTCTCGAGGACTCCGCGACGGGCGAGCTTTCCGACGAGGCGATAAAAAACGAGCTCACGGTTATCGCCTACGACATCGAAGCGGCCCATATCAACCCTAAGCTCTTCACGGACTTGGGCTACAGCCAGGAGCAGGCGCGCGACATCAACGGCGCCATCCAGAGCCTCCAGATGCTCGTGGACCAGTACAAGGCGCTCGCCCGCAACACCGCGGCGTTCGCGAACGAGGGCGCCGAAGCGATGGTGACCCAGGGCGATATCCGCCGGCTGCTCCTGGGCGAAGTCGGCGTCTCCAGCGTGGTGGAGGCGCGCGCGAGGGGGTACAAGGCGGAGGACGTCAACCCCAAGGCGGACGACGCGAACATCGTCGACAGCAAGACGCTCGGCGCCGGGCAGTCCAACACCTGCTATCTGCTCACGACCAAGACCGGGGAGAAGTTCGTCTTCAAGCCGGAGCTCGAGGCCCGCATCGGGCTCAACGTGATGCCGCTCGGGACCGGCGCCTACCGCGGCGAGCAGTCCGGCGCCAACCTCAGCATCGCCACGGCCGAAACCGCCAAGATGCTCGGCTTCGAGGAGATGATCGTCAAGTATTCGGTGGGCACGCACAACGGGCAGTTCGGCGTGTTCATGGAGCTGGCGGAGGGCTTCACCGGTCTGGCCCTCGCCGTCAACCCCGAAGGCAACCCCGAGCACGACGCCGTCGACTCCCTCAAGGCCGAAATCGCGCAGGCGAAAGACGGGAACAAGGTCCAGGGGCAGATCGCGCAGCAGCTCAACCGGCTCCAGTGGCTCGATATCATCATCGGGCAGGGCGACCGCCACTGGGAAAACTACTACCTCGATATCGACCGGACCACGCACGACGTGAAACTCAAAGGCATCGACAACGAAGTCGCGTTTTCCGAGGAGCGCATCGGCGTGCAGAAGTTCCGGTTCGGCAAGCGCAAGTCCTCCATGCTCAAGCGCAACCTCGAGCACATCTGTCTCGCGATCTGCAAGGGCGACCGGCAACTCGCCAAGGAGCAATTCCGCAAGTGCTGGAAGAATTCCCCCGCGCTTCGGATCGACGCCCAGAACAAGGAAGTGACGCTCGACCTTGCCAAGATCGACCGCAACAATCGCGAGCTGGCCATCGCGTATTCGTGCATGACCGGCGCCCAGACCATTTCGCTCCCCGACACCATCGACGAGGCCTTCTACAAAAAGCTCATGGACCTCGGCGCCAAGCCGGAGCTCAAGGAGGCGTTCTTCGCCAAGCTGGCGCCGCGCCTGTCGGGCCGCGCGCTCGACGCCGCCCGGGAGCGGCTGGACGACGCCATCGAGTACGCCAAGCATCTCAACGACGAAAAGCAGGTCTTCAAGGACGAGGATTGGCTCGATCCCGCCAAGCGCGAGTCGCACGGCGGCATCCCCCATGCGATCAACGTCTACGGCCCGACCGGCGCGAGGATCGCGCTCGATCCGCGCAACAAGGATTTCGAGGCTATCAAGATGCCCCTCGAGCGTTGCCTCATCGGCAGCTGCGGCAACCTGTACAAGCGCGACTACCTGCACCAGGCGTTCGCCGCCCCCCAAGCCGGCTGATCGCGCCCCGAACTATGTCCATCCGCGCGACAAGCGCCCGTTCGCCGACCTCGCCGCCAAGGCCATGTTGCTCGCCAACTAAGTAGGCGCTACGGGGGCGGGGGTCTGCGGCTGACGGCCGACAGTAGGGTCGCTCCAGGCGGAGAATGCTTGTCGGACCGCTCGACAGTAGGCGCTACGGGGGCGGGGGTCTGCGGCTGACGGCCGACTCATGAGTCTCGGCCTGCGAATTGTCGAGACTGACCGTGGCGTCTAGCCAGACGTGGCCTTTTTAGCTCGACAATTAGCCAGCCGCAGCCCCCCGCCCCCTCCGCGCCAGGAGAGATTAATTCCTGAATAACGTATTCCAAATCGCTTGGATACAGGAATTGATCAACTCCAAGATTAGTTTAACTTTTTCCATGGTGCCTCCTTACGACGCTACCTGGTACTTCACGGGCAGGGGGCTCGAGAAGCCGTTGGGGCCGAGGGCGGCGAGGTAGAGGCGGCCCTCAGCCGAGGCGGCGAGGAGTTCCTCATCCGTCATGCCCGACGAGTTCGAGGCGAACTTGCAGGTGAGGGTATTGTCGCCATCGTGCGCCAGGGCGGAGCCGTTCGCGGACTTGTCGAAGCGGCC
>JAFXST010000008.1 GCA_017525475.1 Kiritimatiellia bacterium
GATCGACTCGATGGGCGAAATCGCCATCGCCTTGTCGATCCCGGCCTTGACCTCGGCCGTCAAACGCTCGATATCCCAGCAGTCGTGGCCGTCTTTGCGGATCTGGGAGTTGTCGAAGCGGTAAACTTCCTCGAGGCGAATCTTGCCGTCTTCCACGCGCCCCAGCATGTGCCGTCCGCTGCTGGCGCCAATATCGATCGCCAAATACTTTTTCATCATCGTCCTTCCCGGTCAGGCGAGCGCCAGCCAAAACGCCAGCACCACCAGCGCCAACGCCGTGAGGCGTCGCCAAAGCGGAGCCGGTTCCGCCTTGGCGCCATCCGGGTCGCCGCTATCGCGCTTGAGGATCTTCTTGATTCCCCTTAGCGCCAGCGGCACCCGGCCTTTGGGAGTAGCGAGCGCTGCCGCCGCGAGGACCAAAGCCATCACTGCGGTTACGCGCGCCAACTCCCGCCACTCAGCCATTCTTGGCCTCGAACTCCTTCATGAAGTTTACGAGCGCGTCCACGCCCTCCATCGGGAAGGCGTTGTAGATGGTGGCGCGGATGCCGCCCACCGACCTATGCCCCTTCAAAGAGCTCATGCCCAGCGCCTTGGCTTCGTCGAGGAACTTCTTCTCCAGCTCTTCTGTGGCCAGGCGGAAAGTCACGTTCATGTCGGAACGGTATTCCCGCTTGGCGGTGCCGCGCCAGAAGTCGCTCGAATCGATCACGTCGTAGATCTTCTTGGCCTTTTCGGCGTTGAGCTTGAAGAGGTTCTCCTTGCCCATCTTCTTGATCCACTTCATCACCAGCCCGAAGAGGTAGATCGAGTAGGTGGGCGGCGTATTGAACATGGAGTTCTCTTTGGCGTGAGTGCGGTACTGGAGCATCACCGGAATCTGGGCGTTGCCCTTCTCGGTCAGTTCCTTCCTGATCGCCACCACCGCCATGCCGGCCGGACCCAGGTTCTTCTGGGCGCCCGCGTAGAACATGTCGAACTTGGTGTAGTCGCGCTCGCACGAGAGGATATCCGAGCTCATGTCGCCGATCACCGGCACGCCCGGGAGCGTGGCGGGCATCGTCTTGAACTGCGCGCCCGAAATCGTCTCGTTGGTGCAGAAGTGCGCGTACTTGACGCCCGCGTTCCACTTGAGCTCCTCCTGCGAGGGCATGCGCGTGGGAATGTCCTTGGCGCAGTCGGCCACCAGATTGACCGTAGCGCCCCTCAGCGCCGCCACCTTGAGCGCCTCCTTGTAGGCCTTGCCCGACCAGGTGCCCTGGTTGGTGTAGTCGGCGCTTTCGCCGGCGTTCAGGAAGTTCATCGGGATCATCGCGAACTGCATCGACCCGCCACCCTGGATGAACAGCACGTCGTAATCGTCGCCGATGCCGGTCAGCTCCTTGAAGTCGGCGATCGCCTGATCGTGGATCACCGGATAATCCTTGCCGCGGTGCGACATTTCCATGACCGCCATGCCGCAACCGCGGTAGTCGATCATATCCTGTTGCGCTTCCTGCAACACCTCGAGCGGCAGCGTCGCCGGACCTGCCGAAAAGTTGTAAACACGTGCCATTAGTTTTTCCTTTCTATTAACATTGAAAGATGCATCGCGTGCGAGCCCTTGAGCAGCACTTCGCCTTGGGTGATGCGCGAGAGTTCCGCCTTGGCGAACATGGGCCCTACGGTAATCACCTTGAGGCCCTTCTGATAAGCGTAATCGAGTACTTCCCGGTGCATGCGCGCGCTGTCGTCGCCGAGCTCGCCCATATCGCCCAGCACCACCGTCTGGCCCTTGAACGCATCGAGCGCCGCCTTCATGCTGTCGGGGTTGGCGTTGTAGGAGTCGTCGATATAGGTTACCGCTCCCGCTTGTATCTTGCGCCATCTCGCGCCCGGGAGCGCAAAGCCCACGAGTCGCCGGCGGCATTCATCCTCGCTTACGCCGAGTTCGCGCGCCACCGCGTAGGCAAGGCTCATGTCGAGGAGGTTATGGAGCCCCGGCACCGGACACTCCAGCGTCTTGACGGGACCAACTTCCACCCGGCGCACCGCGCTCATTTCCCGCAAGATATCGGCTACGCAGCAGCCTTGCGGCATTACGTTGAAGTCGCGCGCATGTGCGAAGAGCGTGCCCTTTTCGCGCGCGATTCCCGCCTGCGTCTTGAAAAACTCGAGGTGCGCCGTACCGATCGAGGTGATGACCCCGATGTCGGGATCGGCGATGTCGCAGAGCCCCGCGATTTCTCCGGGATGGTTGGTGCCCAGCTCCACCACGATATATTTGGCGTCTCGCGGCGCATTGAGGATGGTGAGCGGCACGCCCAAATGGTTGTTGTAGTTGCCTTCGGTACCGTAGCAGCCGAGGAAAGTCTTGATGAATTCCTTGGTGGTCGTCTTGCCCGACGAGCCGGTCACGCCGATCACCTTGGCCTTGAGCGTCTGGCGGTAGGCCTTGGCCCGCGCCTGCAGCTCCTCGACGCCGTCGATCACGCCCGCGGCCCCCTTGGCCAGCGCTGAATCGATAAAGTCGTGCCCGTCGACCTTCTCGCCCTTGATGGCGACAAAGACGTCTCCCGGCTTGACGAGGCGGCTGTCGAGCGTAACCATCGGCTTAGGCCACTCCGCGCTGGCTGTTGCGGTAGAACGCCACCAGGCGCTTGATCTCGTCGAACTGCTCCACATCGTTCTCCACGCGGTCGAGCGCCTGCGAGCGGTTGAGGTTGTCGCGGTAGATGAAGCGGTGCGCTTCCTTGAGCGCCTGGATCACTTCGCGCTTGAAGCCGCGCCGCGTCAGCCCCACCACGTTGGGCCCGATCACCTTCATCGCCCCGTCCTGCATGTCGCAGAGCATGTACGGCGGAATGTCCTGGCGGATCTTAGCTAGGCCTCCCACCATCGCGTGCGTGCCCACCGTGCAGAACTGGTGCGACCCCGCAAGGCCGCCGATGATCACGTAATCCTGCAGATGCACGTCGCCCGCCAGCTGCACCGAGTTGGAGCAGATGCAGTGGTTGCCCATTATGACGCCATGCGCCGCGTGGCAGTAGCACATGAAGAGGCAGTCGCTGCCGATAATCGTCTTTTCGCCGTCGGCGGTGCCGAGGTGCACGGTCGCGCACTCGCGGATCACGGTCCGGTCGCCGATCTCCACGTAGCTCGTGGAACCCTCGGTGTACTTGAGGTCCTGCGTCTTCATGCCGATCATCGCATAGGGGAAGATCTGGCACTTCACCCCGATCGTGGTGTGGCCGTCGACGATCGCGCCCTGTTTGACGATCGTGCCGTCGCCGATCTTCACGTCTTTGCCGATAAACGCGTAGGGACCCACTTCCACGTCGGCTCCGAGCGTGGCTCCGTCCTCGATGATTGCGGTAGGATGGATTTTCATGGCGGACCTCCTCTTTACAGGTGTTTGGGGATGAGATAGGACGAAATCGCGAAGCACGCAAGTACCGGCAGCCACAGCAAAAGCTCCGGATGGATGGCGAAATGCTTCTCGAGGCTCAACATCAAAATTACGAGCATGTAGTACCCGAGCGAAATCCCGAGGCTAATCGCCATGCCCACCGAACTTTCCTTGCGCTGCGACTTGATGCCGAGGGGAACTCCCACCAGCACGAAGCAGATGGAGGCGAACGCAAACACGAAGCGCTTGGAAAACTCGGTCTTGAGCACCGACAGATCCCGCTTGCGCAGGTTGCGCTCGGTACCCTTGGTGCGGCTGTCGCCCGAGGCCGACTTGGCCTGGAGCTTCATGTTCCTTATCGCCTCGAGCATCTCGCGGGTGCGCAGATCCTTGCTCTTCTTGTTGTACTTGGCCTCTTTGAGCGCGTCCTTGATGTAGTACTGGAAGCGGTTGGCGCGCGCCATCATGGGGTGTTCCTCGTCGATCGGGTCAACCGTCATGTCGTACAGGTCCAGACTCACGTCGCGCCCTTCGCTCGTCACCAGCGCCTTGGAGGCGGTGATCATACGGTCGACCTTCTTGTTGGAGTAGTCCATGACGATGAGATCGTACAGCCAATTGCCTTCCTTCGCGCCGAAGTAGATCTTGGCCTTGGGGAAATCGTCGATCACCCGCCCCGGCTCCAGCACGTCGAGCCCCGTGCCCACCGAAACCTTGGTCTTGAGGCTCCGGCGCACCTCGTGGCCGCGCGGCACCACCTCGTTGTTGATGAGGATCCCGAGCACCGTGCAAAGTACGGCAAACGCCACCGGCCACTTCATCACTCCGAGCACGTTCACCCCGCAAGCGCGCATGGCCGCGATTTCGCTGTCGGCCGACAGGCGCGAAAATACGAGCACGCTCGCCACCAATATCGCCAAGGGCATCGTCCACTGCAGCGTCTCCGGGAAGCTCACCGCCGCGAATTCGCCCACGAGCGAAATCGAGACGCCGTCCAGGATAAAGCCGATGATCTGCACCATTAGCCCGATCGTCAGCACGAACGTAAGCACGAGGAACGCCAGCAAAAAACTGGAGAGGAAGCTCGAAAACACGTACCGGTCAATCGTTCTCACTTGACTTTGAGGAGGAAGAAGTTCTTTTTGCCGCTCTTCAAAACCGCCAAACGCCCGTCCACCAGATCGGCGGCCGTAAGCGTACGCGCTACGTCAACTTTGGCGCCGTTGAGGCTCAAGCCCCCCTGCTGCGCCATGCGCCGCGCTTCGCCGTTGGAGGCGAACATCCCGGCTGCCGCCGCCACCATGAAGACGGGCTTGTCCAACACCTCGGCTCCAGGCCTGACGGCGCTTTTCACGTCTTTGAAAATGGTCTCGAGCTCGTCGGCGCTCTTGCCGGCGATGTCGCCGCCGAACAAGGTGGCGGTGGCGCCCTGCGCCTTCCTAAGCCCCTCTTCGCCATGGACGAGTCGCGTCAGCTCCTCGGCGAGCGCCTTTTGCGGGATGCGCGCTTCGGGACGGGAGCGCATCTGCGCCTCGAGCTCGGCGATGTCATCGAGCGAACGCAGCGAAAACACCTTGAGGTAGCGGATCACGTCCGCATCGGCGGCCCTCAAAAAGTACTGGTACCAGTCGTAGACGCTCGTCATCTCGCCGTCGAGGAAGAGCGCGTTGCCC
>JAFXST010000049.1 GCA_017525475.1 Kiritimatiellia bacterium
AATGTGCACCGTAATGTTCTTGAGGTTGTGCTCGGAAGCTCCCTGCACCGTGAGGAACTTGCGCGCCTTATCGTCCGGCGCCTTGTCGCCCAAAGCCGCCGCGGCCACCTGCTTACGCCCGGCGAGATAGTCGGCGGTGAGGCTCTTGCCCGCTTTAAGGCCCGCGAACGGTCCCTGGTACATGACCTCGCCCCCTTCCCGGCCCGCACCGGGACCGAGATCGATTATCCAATCGGCATTGCGCATCATCTCCTCGTCGTGCTCCACGATCACCACCGTGTTGCCGCGGTCGCGCAAGCCCTTCAAGGTGGCGATGAGCCGCTCGTTGTCGCGCGGGTGCAAGCCGATGGTGGGCTCGTCGAGGACGTAGAGGACGCCGGTCAAGCCCGAGCCGATTTGCGTGGCGAGGCGGATGCGCTGCATTTCGCCGCCCGAAAGCGTGGACGAAGCGCGGTCGAGCGTGAGGTAGTCGAGCCCGACGTCGAGGAGGAACTGGAGCCGGCGCACGATTTCGCGCAGGATGTCGCGCATGCCCGGCCAGCGATCGGGGGCGATGGCGCCGAAAAAGCCGAGCGCCTCTTTTACCGGCATCGCCATCACTTCGACGATCGTCTTGCCCTCCACGGTGGCGGCGCGAGATTCGGGCCTAAGCCTTGCCCCGCCGCAGTCCGGGCAGGTGCGGAAGTTCTGGTAGGCCTCCATCTTCATGCGCATCTCGTCGTCTTCGGTCTCGTCGAGGCGCTTCTGCAGCGTGGCGATGACGCCCTCGAAAGGCTTGTCCACCTTGCGCCACGGCAGCACCAGGTCTTCCTTGAAGCCGTGCATCAAATCGTGGCGGAATCTGGCGGGGAGCTCCGCGTAGGGAGTGCGTAGCGAAATGCGGTTTTGGCGCGCGATCTGGGCGAGTACCTCCTTGTAGTAGAGGATCGACATCTGGCCCATGCGCCGCCAGGGATGGATGGCCTCTTCGAGCGGCAGCGTCTTGTCGGGCACGATCAGATCTTCGTCGAAGAAATAGAGCTGCCCGAGCCCGGCGCACTTGGGACAGGCGCCGAACGGCGAGTTGAACGAAAACGACCGGGGCTTAAGCTCCTCGAAGCTGATGCCGCAATCGGGGCAGGCGTTGAGCTCGGAGTAGACGGTGTCGTTGGCCACGATCACGCCCTTGCCCGCCTTGAGCGCCAGTTCCACCGAATCGGTGAGGCGCGTGCGGTCGCAAGGCACCACCAGGCGATCGATCACGATATCGATATTGTGGCTCTTCTTCTTGTCGAGCTCGGGGATCTCCTCGAGGAGGCAGGTTTCGCCGTCGATGCGCACGCGGGCGTAGCCACCGCGACGGATGGCGGCGATCGTATCTTCGTGGCGGCCCTTCTTGCCCTTGACGACCGGCGCATAGAGGACGAGTTTGCCGGGGGTTTTGAGGATGGCGTCGACGATCTGCTCGGCGCTTTGCTTGCGCACGGGTTTGCCGCACTTGGGGCAGTGGGCCACGGCCACGCTCCCGTAGAGGATACGCAGATAGTCGTGGATTTCGGTGACGGTGGCGACAATCGAGCGCGGGTTGCCGCCGGTAGTGTGCTGCTCGATGGAAATGGCGGGCGAGAGCCCTTCGATCTTTTCGACGTCGGGCTTTTCGAGCCGGTCGAGGAATTGGCGCGCGTAGGCCGAGAGCGACTCCACGTAGCGCCGCTGGCCCTCGGCGTAGAGCGTGCCGAACGCGAGCGAGCTCTTGCCGGAGCCCGACAGGCCCGTGACGATCGTAAGCGAGTTGCGGGGGATCGTGACGTCGATCCCCTTGAGGTTGTGCATCCGCGCTTTGACGATATGGATATCGTTATCGGTCATAACCACAAGCCGTTACTTGCCCGTTGCCTCCGCCAACAGCGCCAGCCACTCGTCGAGGATGCGCTCGCGCGAATAATTGGCCGCGCAAAACTCGCGGGCGCGCTCGCCCATCGCACGCGTAAGCTCGGGATCGGCCATGAGCGTACGCAGGCCTTGCGCGTAGGCGCGCACGGAAGCGCCCGCCAACAAGCCGCCGCCGGTTGCTGCCGTGCCGATCCAATCGCGCACCAGCACCGCCGGTTTGCCGAACCGGGCGGCATCGGCCAGCACCAGCCCGAAACCTTCGTCGAGCGAGGGGAACGCCACGAACGCGCATTGGGCGTAGGCCGCGGAAAGTTCGCGGTAGCCCATGGCTTTGGTCTGCGGCGGCAGCTTGGCGGGAGCCTTGCCGGCACCGTAAAGTTCGAGCGTCCAATCGGGGAATTCCTTGGTCAAACGCGCAAACGCCTTGAGGAGCAGCCGTTGATTCTTTACTTTGCTCCATGCCGCAGGATAAATGATGTTTTTGCCGGTTGCGCCCGCCTGCGCAGCTTGGCCGGCAAAAGCGCTCCAGTTGCCGATAACCGCGACTTTGGCTCCGTAACGCACGACTTGCGGCACGAACGCGGGCGACAGCACCTGGATGGCCCTCACGCGAGCGAGCGCGGCGCGGATGCGCCGGTTGCGGCGAAAGCGCTTCCACTTGAACTGGCTCTTGGGGTTGGTGTGGAACTGCATTACTACCGGCCAGGGAAAGCGGTCCGGGAACAGCGCCGCCAGATCCAAGAGTTCGTTGGTGCCGGTGGCGATCACCACGTCCCAAGGTTCGGCGACGCGAGAGCAAAGCGAGGGCTTTTCGAACACCACTGCTTCCGTGCCGCGCTCGTTAAGCCCGGCCGCCAACGCCAACACCGCCGCATCGGCGCCACGACGGTTGGCCAACGTGTCTTTGTAGATGCCTACGCGCATCGCCACTCCATTATCAAATCCATTTCGTATATTATACCATATTTATCCCCAAACCGCAAGCGGGAAAATTAAAATACATAAAATACCCTATTGACTTGATTTAGGAGGTTTTGGTATAATATCCTCTAGTCCGCACGGAAAGCGGCTGTGCGGGGCAAAAAAACGAAACATCTCAAAACTGAGGTCAAAAACATGAAGGTCAAAACCAAAGCCAAGTGCGCCTGCACCGCAACCGAGAAGAAGGTTGTGGCCAAGGTCGCCAAGCCTGCGACCGCCAAGGTCGAGAAAGCCGAGAAGACTCCTGCCAAGCAGGACGTAACGTTCACCGTGCACGCCGACGCCGGCAAGGCCGTCTACGTGGCCGGAGAATTCAACGGTTGGGATCCCACCGCCAAGAAGATGGCGTACAAGGCCCGTCAGGGTCTCTACTCCGCCACCGTCAAGCTGGCTCCCGGCACCTACCAGTACAAGTTCGTGATCGACGGCACCTGGTGCGCCGATCCCGAGAACGTGAACGCGGTCGCCAACGACCAGGGCACGTTCAACTCGGTGGTCACCGTCAAGTAACGGCGCTTCAATCGACCGCGAGTTCGCGGCCGATCTTAGGTACACTCGCCATCAAATAGCGGGTGTACTCTTTTTTTGGACTTTTGAGAACCTCGTCGCAGGTGCCGCTCTCTTCGATGCGGCCCTTGTTCATGACGATGATCCGGTCGGCGATATGCTGGACGACGCCGATATCGTGGGTAATAAAGAGGAAGCTCAAACCCAGCTCTTTTTTGAGCTCGCCCAACAAATCCAGCACTTGCGCGCGAATCGAAAGGTCGAGCGCCGACACCGCCTCGTCGCAGATGAGCAGCTCCGGTTTGAGCGCGATGGCGCGGGCGATGCAGATGCGCTGGCGCTGGCCGCCCGAAAATTCGTGGGGATAGCGGTCGAGGATGGTGGCCGGCATACCCACCTGCTCCAACAGCCGCGCTGCCGCGGCGGGAGCCTCGGCCTTGGTGATCAGCCCGTGGTAGATCATGCCCTCGGTCAGGATATCGCGGATCGTATGGCGCGGATTGAGGCTGGCCTGCGGATCCTGGAACACCACCTGCACTTTGCGGTGGTAGTCCAAAAGCTCCTCGCCCTTGATGTTGCCGATATCCTTGCCGTTGAAGCGGATGGTGCCGCCACAGGGCTTGTTGAGCATGAGGATGGCGCGCGAGGTGGTGGACTTGCCGCAACCCGACTCGCCCACGACGCCCAGCGTTTCGCCGCGATGCAAATCGAAGCTCACGCCGTCCACCGCCTTGACGTAGCCGGTGGTGCGCGAGAAGATGCCTTTCTTGATCGGGAAATAGACCTTTAGATCACGGACCTCGAGAATATTGTCTGACATTTCTTTTTCGACTCCCTGGGATAGTCCAGCGTGTAGTGAAGCCCGCGGCTCTCGTGCCGTTTGCGGGCGCTTTTGACGATAAGTTCGGCACACACCGCGAGGTTCCTGAGTTCCAGCGTATCGGGCGTGACGAGATACTTGAAATAGTAGTCGTGGATTTCCTTGCGCAGCGTCTGGATACGCCGGGCGGCTCTCGCAAGGCGCTTGTCGGTGCGCACGATCCCCACATAGTCCCACATGAGGCGGCGGATTTCGTCCCACATGTGCGAGACGAGCACCGCCTCGTCTTCGGGCACGGCATTGCCGATGCGCCACGCGGGGATCTTGGGCTTGGCCGCGAAGCGTTCGGGGTGCGGCCCCAGTCTCGCGGCGGTAAGGCGCGCGCAGACCATGGCCTCCATCAGCGAATTGCTCGCCAGGCGATTGGCCCCGTGGAGGCCGGTGGAGGCGCATTCGCCCACCGCACTCAAGCCCCGGATGCTCGTTTCGCCCGCGGTCGTGGCCTTGATGCCGCCGCAAGTGTAGTGGGCGGCGGGCACCACCGGGATCAGATCCTTGGCCATGTCGATGCCGAACGACAGGCACTTGGCGTAGATGTTGGGGAAGCGCCCGGTCAGGTACTTTTTGCCCTTCTTGCGGATGTCGAGGTACATGCAGTCGGCGCCGGTGCGCTTCATCTCCGAATCGATCGAGCGCGCCACGATATCGCGAGGCGCCAGGCTCCCGCGAGGATCGTACTTGTGCATGAACTCGCGTCCCTTGCCGTCGACCAGAACCGCGCCTTCGCCTCGCACCGCCTCGGAAATCAAAAACCGCTTGGCTTGCGGATGATAGAGGCAGGTGGGATGGAACTGGATGAACTCCATGTTCTCGATCTTGGCCCCGGCCCGCCAAGCGAGCGCGATGCCGTCGCCGGTCGCCGTATCGGGGTTGCAGGTGTAGAGATACACCTTGCCGCAACCGCCGGTGGCGAGGATGGTGTTGGGCGAGCGCACCGCGTAGATTTCGTTGGAGCGCTTGTCGAGCACGTACGCGCCCAGACACCGGTGTTCGCCCTCGATGCCGATGCGGTTGGACATGATGAGATCGATGACGATCGTCTCCTCGCGGCAGTCGATCTCCGGATGTTTGCGGACGGTGCGGATCAGCGCCTGCTCGCACTTTTCGCCGGTGATGTCGCCGGCGTGGAAAATGCGCCTGGCGCTATGGCCGCCTTCGCGCGTCAAGTCCCAGCCGCCGCCTTGCTTGCGGTTGAACTTGACCCCGCAATCGATCAGGTCCTGGATGCCTTCGGGCGCGTGCTCGCAGATTTCGTGCACCACCTTGGAGTTGCCGAGCCAGGCTCCGGCGATCATGGTGTCGCGCGCATGCTTGTCGAACGAGTCGCGCTCGTCCATCACGCAACAGATCCCGCCTTGGGCGAAATTGGTGTTGCAGTCCTGCATGCGGCCCTTGGTGACGAGCACCACTTTGCCGTAGGCGCCGAGATGCAGGGCGCTCATGAGCCCCGCCATCCCCGAACCGACCACGAAGTAGTCCGCGTCGACGATCTTCATCAGAATTCCAGCTTCTCGCAGAGCATGGCCAAAAATTCCGGATAGGTCATACGCGTCTGCTGCATGGAATCGCGCTCGCGCACCGTAAAGGTGCCGTCGGCGACCGACTGCGCATCCACCGTGATGCACCAGGGCGTGCCCGCCTCGTCTTGGCGGCGATAGCGGCGGCCGATGGCGCCGGAAACGTCCCACATCACGTTGACCTTCTTCTGGAGCTTGACGAAGATTTCGCGCGCGAGTTTATCTTGCGCCTCGTCCTTTTTGACGAGCGGGAAGATGGCCACCTTGATGGGGGCCACCTTGGGGCTAAAGTGCAGCACCGTGCGCACATCCTCCTTGCCCTTGTCGTCCACGAGTTTTTCTTCCTCGTAGGCTTCGCACAAAAGCGCGAGCATCAACCGGTCGACGCCCGCAGAGGGCTCGATCACGTGCGGGATGTACTTGCCCTCGAAGAGGTTGAGGCAGAACTTCTCGGCCGCCGCCGCATCCTTGCCGCGCCGGGTCCAGTCGGCCTGCACCTTCTCGATAAACGCCTTGCGCGCCGCATCGTCCAGCTTCTTGGCCGCCTGCTTGAGCGGATCGTCGAACACCATCTGCGATTCGCCGGAGTGGATCTGGTGCTGGGTAAGGTCGAAGTCGCTGCGTGCGGCGATGCCCTCGAGCTCCTGGCGCCCAAACGGGAAATCGTACTCGATATCCACGCAAGCGCGGGCGTAGTGGGCGAGCTCGTCGGGGGTTTGCCAGTATTCGACGAACCTCTCGGTAGGCAGCCCCACCGCGTTGAGGAACTTCTTGCGCTGCTCCACCCAGTACTTGTGCCACACTTCCCAGCCCCAGTCGTCTTGCACGGGGCCGTTAAGGTCGGGATTGTCGGCGAGCGTCACCACATGGCCATGGAGGATCTCCACCGCCTCGTCGGGACGGATGAAGAACTCGAGCTCCATCTGTTCGAACTCGCGGCTGCGGAACGTGTAGTTGCGCGGCGTCACCTCGTTGCGGAAGCTCTTGCCCATCTGCGCGATGCCGA
>JAFXST010000050.1 GCA_017525475.1 Kiritimatiellia bacterium
AACACCACGCGGTCGAACTGGCCGGTTTCCCACTTGCCGTCCATGATGAGCTCGTAACTGCGCTCGCGCCAGACGGTGGCGCCGGGGGCGGGCGGGACAAACGCCTCGCGGAACCCGGGCGCGATGGCGCTCAAATCCGCCGGCCACTCCAGCGCCGCCAAGCGCTCGTGGATGGCGGTGCCGCGCGCGGCCGCCGCCACGGAATCGAAGAGCTGCCCTACCGCCACCGGGCCGTCCGCCAACGCACGCGACGGCGAGAGGCGCGGATGGTGGAGACTTAAGCGCGTGGCGGGGAGGAGCCGGGGCCGCTCGCCGGGCTGGGGCGGCGCGGCCTTGGGGGCGGCCACCACGTTATCGACACTCTCCACCCCGGCGGCGCGGACGAGCGTCGAAAAATAGACGGTGGCCGAAGCGGTTTTGGCGGGCGGCCGCAGGAGGAGCTGCAAGCGCGATTTGGCGCGCGTCGCCGCCACGTAGCAGATGCACAGCTCCTCGAAGAGCGACGCTTCCTTTTCGGCGGCAACGGCGCGCGCGAGGAGCGGCGAGAGCGTGGACAAGACGGCGTCGGGGCGCGCTAGCACCCAATCGCGGCCCATCAAGGGCGCATCGCTCTTGTACGCGGCCAGGCCCTGATGCTCCAAGTCGGGGAAGCAGACGATATCGAACCCGAGGCCCTTGGAGCGGTGGATCGTCATCACCCGCACCACGCCGGGGAACACCGTCTCGCTCTTGATGCGGCCGGTGCGGGCGTAGCGGATAAAATCCTGGAGCCGCATCCCCGGGCCGAATTCGCTTTCGAAGCGCGCGGCGGCGAGTAAGAGCGCATTGAGCTCGGCCCGGGCGGCCGTATCTTGGGCGAGCTCCGCGGGGAGGCCAGCGATAATCGCCTCCAGCGTGCGCTTGAGCCCCAGGCGCGACACCGAGGCTTGCACCGATGCGGGAGCAAGGTCGAAACTCCCGGCGGCAAGCGGCGAGGCCGCCACTACGTTTTGGGCGAACTTGTCGCCCGGATGCTCCGCCAGTTGCAGCACCGCGAGGAGCTGGGCGACGACGCGCGAGGAGGCGACCGGCCGGTCCCCTTCCCACACGGCCTTAAGCCCCAGTTCCGACAAGCGCGCGGCGAGCGCACGGCCGTTTTGGCCGCTCCGCACCAAGACCGCCGCGGTTTGGCCGCTTTGGGCAAAGTCGAGCTCTTGGGCGAGATAGCGGTAAATCTGCCGGGCGGCCGCCTCGACCGGGGATACGTCGGGGGCGACTTCGAGATCTTCAACGCGCACGGCGCCCGGGCGGGTATGCTCCGCGTTGGCCGCATGCCGCTTAAAGTACTTGTCCCACTCGGTTACGGCCGCGCGCATCGGGAAAAGCCGGGCGAGGAGACCGGGCGCGAAAATCTTGTTGACCGCATCCGCGATCTCGGGGCCGTAGCGATACGACTCGGCCTTGGGGAGGTGCCGGTAGCCGGGCGTTTGGTACAGTTCGGCAAACACGCCCACGTCGCCGCCGCGCCAGCCGTAGATCGCCTGCTTGGGATCGCCCACCACCAGCGCCGAATCGGCGTTGGCGAGCTGGGGCTTCAACACCGCATACTGGAGGCGGCTCGTATCCTGGAACTCGTCGAGCGCCCAATGGGCGAGCCGCATGCCGAGGCGAAACTCGATATCGGTACGCTTGGCTTCGCCCAGGCGGCTTACGAGTTTGGGGAGGTCGTCGAACACAAGCTGGCCGCGCAAGGTGTAGGCCTTGCGGTAAGCGTCGTCAAGCTGCCGGGCGAGCGCATACATGCCGCGCGTGCGCTTGAGGAGCTGACCCAAGGCCGCGCGGTAGAGCGCACCGGCCAAGCGGCCAAACGCTTGCGCGGCCTCCTCGCCAAATACGACCTCCTTGCGGCCGAACTTGAACGCGGCCACCTTGCCGGTATTTGCCTCCCACGCGGCCATGAAGTTTTTGACGGCGGTCGTCGCGCCCGCAAACGTGCCGCCAAAGTTCCGGGCGAACGAGAGCACTTCGCCGAGTTTGGGATGGAGGTCGCCATAACCTTCGGCGGCCGCCACGGCCGATCCAAGTTCGTTTTGATCCCACTCGCCATCCATGCCCAAAGCGGCGGCGATATGAGCATCCCAATCGGCCGCGTCGGGGTGGGCGTAGAGCGCGTGGTCGAGGATCTCGAACAGTTTCAAGAGCTCCCCTTGGTAACGCTTGAGTTCGCGCGCGCCGCCCCAGGCTTTGAGCGCCGCCGCCCACTCGGCGGCCTGGTGGCCCGGGAGAAGCATCAAACTATCGATCGCCCGCATGCACGCGCTTTGGTGCGCAAAGTCGTCCATGATTGCGATTTCGCCCTCGAGGTTCAACTCCTCGGGGAAGAATTTGGCGAGCCGCATCAAAAAGGCGTCGATGGTGCCGATGGCGACCTGGTGCTGCACCGCGACGAGATGCCTGAGCGCCTTGACGTCGCCCGTATCGAGCAGGCGCGCGATGAGCTCCATGTAGATTTCGCCGGCCGCCGCGCGCGAGAACGTTAGCGCCGAAAGTTGTTCGGGCGGCACCCCCGCCTGGATAAGCCGGGCGAGATGCGAAGTAAGCGTATGCGTTTTGCCCGATCCCGCGCTCGCCACGATCAGCGTACGGTCGTTCACGGCAGGAGCTCCCGGTATTCTGCGTACATGTCGCCAACCGCGGCGAAATCGGCGGCGCGGAGGCGGCGGGCGGTTTCGGCGATGAGCGCTTCGAGCCGCGCGGCATCGGCGGGATCTGGGGTAACGTCGCTTGCGATATCGTTGGCGCCGTTGAGAACTAAGTACAGCTGCTCCGCCCCGTCCACGCGGCCGGTGAGCATCTTGGCGTAAAGCGGCAGCTGCAGCGATTCGCCGTGGCCCTCGGCACGGTTCCAGGTTTTGTAGTCGATAAGCCGCAGACGCTTTTCGCCCGTGGGCAAGGGGAGGACGTCGAGCCGGTCGTAGCGGCCTTGGATCGCGAGGCCTTCGATCGTCAGCGCAGGGGCGGCCGTTTCCACGCTATGGATGCGCCAGCCCGCCGCCGTTTGCGCGGCCTGCCACCGGGCAAACGCCTGGAGGCGGGCGACGAGCGCGCTCTGCTGCAACTCGAGGATCACCGAATGGGCGGGGATCGCGCGCCTCGCTTCGGATACGAGGAAGCCGGCGATGGCGTGCTCGTCGGTACTTTCCTTAAGCGGCGAGCGGGCGAAGCTATGCAAAATATTATGCGCAATCGTCCCGAAGGTGGCATCGTCGAGTTCGCGCGCCGTGTCGTCGAGCGGGTCTTTTATTTTGAGCGTATGGCGCAAAAAGAATTCGAGGGGGCTACGCAAATAGACGTCGATCTCCGAGGGGGTGACGGCGGCGGGCGGCGCCAACGGCGGCAGGCGCAAATCCCACGCGCCCGAAATCCCCGCGCCCGGCAAACCGGCGGCGGCCGGCTCCCCCTTGCCCAAGAGCGCGCGGGCGCGCGCCAACAGTTCGCCGTCCGCCACCCTGAAGAGCAGGCGCGAGGGCTTTTGCGCATCGCCCGCGCTCGAGCGGTCGGCGAAGTACACGGCCACCTTGCCCGGATGCGAGCGGAGGAGCTCGTCGAGCAGAAACGCGTCGCGCGCGTAGCGGAGTTGATTGGTGTCGAGCCCGAGGCGCGCGGCGAACGCATCGGGAAGGTAGGCGTGGCCGTTGATCGAATCGGGCACGGCGCCTTCGGTAAAGCCGCAGATGTGGATGCGCTCGGCCCACGACCACGCGAGCTCCAGCCACCCTTCGGTGACGATGGCGCCCGGCTCCGGCTCGAGCGTGTAGCCGGCCTCGCCCAGGAGCGCACCAAAGATGGCATCGTCCGTATCGTCCGCGAGCGCTAGGAGCTCGAGGCCCGCGCGGATGGCCGCCGCGAATTCGCGCGCAAACGGCGTGGCCAAATCGAGCGTGCGCTCGCCGAAGATGCGCGCGAGCGCCGCGGTGGGCTTGAGGCCCACGAGACTTTGGAGGCACTCCGGGAGTTCCGGATATTCCGCGGCGGCAACCGGCAAGTAGCGATTGTGGTATTGGTCGAGCGCGGTCAAGAGCGCGGCCCAATCGACGCCCGCGCGCTCGAGGTAGAGCCGCACGTCGTTGTCGCGCACGAGCGCGGTCAAGACCGGCCAGGCGGCGCGGCCGCGCACCCACTCGCGGATCAAGACCAGGAGCCGCCCGAACGACGAAACTTTAAGGGGGTGCTGCGCCGGGTTGTGGAGAGCGAGCTGCTTGCCGGCAAACGCGGCGGCAAGCTCCGTATAGAGCGACTCGTCCGCGAGGCCGAGCGTATCGCCCGGCCCAAAGTCGGCCACGACTTGCGCGGCGAGTTCCGAGGCGAGCGCCGTACGCACGGTGAGCGGCTGCGGGGCGATGGGCGGGACGGCGAGCGCAATTTCGCCATACCGGCCAAAGCGTGCACGCTCGGATTTGTCCGCATGGATAAGGACCGCAAGTTCCACGCCCTCAAGATTGTCGAGCGCTTTGAGAAAGGCGGGGGTGGGGCAAACGAGCGCCGGGAGGACGAGCGTAGTGATGCCTTGGGGTAGCTGCGGCCGCGCAACGGCGGACTGGATGACCGCCCCGGGCGCCTGGAGGCCGCGCGATGCAAAGGTGCGGTCGAGCTCCGCTTCGAATCGGGCCAAAGCCTCCCAGCGCTGGCGTTCGTCGGATGTGTCGGCCTTTTCCGGAATATCGGCAAATCTCAGGCCCCCCGTTTCCAGGCGGCCGGCCAGTTCCATCAAGCGACGGGCGGCGGCGACTTCGTGGCCGGCGGCTTGTTGGAGGCGCTTAAGCGTATCGACGTAGGCGACAAGTTCATCCTTGAGCGCCATGCGCATTTGCCCCGAACGCAAAATGGCCATAGGGGAGAGGACGCGCGGGGGAATGACAGCGCCGAGGCCGCGCTCCGCCGCCCGCACCGCCAGCTTCTCGCGCAGGCTCCGCCCGCTTTGCGCCGTGGGCACCGCCACCAAGAAGCGCGAGAGGTCGTTGGCCGACGCGGGGGGAAGGCGATCGAGCAGCCAATCGGCAACCTCGTCGACGAGGAGGCGGCCAGGATCGAGAAAATGGCAACAGGCTTGGACCATGCGGCAACTTGGTGCACCCGGTGGGACTTGAACCCACACGCCTTGCGGCACTGGAACCTAAATCCAGCGTGTCTGCCGTTTCACCACGGGTGCTACTTTTTGGGCTGCAGTTTTTCTTTGTGCGAGAAGAAAACGTTCATGCGCTGCTTGAGTCGGGCAAGCTCGGGGAAGTTGCCGGGCTTGACGCGCTTGTTGAAATCTTCCAGCGCCGCCTTCTGCTTGCGGTCGAGATCGACCGGCACCTCGAAGACGATGCGCACGTCGAGATCGCCCCGGCCGAGGCCGCGCAAACTGGCGATGCCCTTGCCGCGCAGCCGCAGGATTTTGCCGTTGGGCGTGCCGGCCGGGAGCTTGAGCTCCGCAAGGCCGTCGGGCGTGGGCACTTCGACCGTGCAGCCCAAAGCCGCATCGACGGGCGAGACGGGCACGTCCACGTAGAGGTTGAGGCCGTCGCGCTCGAAGATGTCGCTCTCGCCCACTTGCAGATGCACGTACAGATCGCCGTTTTCGCCGCCGCGCACGCCGCCCGCGCCCTTGCCTGCGAGGCGCAGGCGCGAACCGGTATCCACGCCCGCCGGAATCTTGAGCGCGATGTGCTCGGTCTTGGGCTGCTGGCCGGAGCCGTGGCATTTGCGGCAGGGCTTGTCGATAACCGAGCCTTCGCCGCCGCAATCGGGGCAGGTCTGGCGGATCTGGAAAAAGCCGGAGCCGCCCACCACCACGCCGCGGCCGCCGCAGGTTTTGCAGGTGCTGCGCTTGGCGCCGTCGGCGGAGCCGGTGCCGTGGCATTCTTCGCACTCGCGCGGGAGCTGCAGATCGATGGTGCGCTCGCTCCCGAACACCGCCTCGTCGAAGTCGATGTCGAGCCTGAAGTTCATGTCGTCGCCGCGGCGCGGCGCGTCGGGATCGACCCGGCGCTGCCGGGTGGAGCCGCCGCCAAAGAAGCTGGAGAACCCGCCGCCCGCGGCGCCATGGAAGAACGAGTTGAGGATGTCGTTGAGGTCCACGTCCTGGAAGTGGCTGAAGTCGCGGCTGAAGTTGAAGCCGCCGGGGCCGAAGTTCACGCCCTGATGGCCGAACTGGTCGTAGGCCTGGCGCTTCTCGGCGTTGGACAGCACCTCGTAGGCTTCGGAAATTTCGGTGAACTTCTCCTTGGCCTCGGGATTGTCGGGGTTGCGGTCGGGATGGTACTTCATCGCCAACTTGCGGTAGGCCGACTTGATCTGGTCGGCCGTGGCGTCTTTGGCTACGCCCAAGACCTCGTAATAATCACGCTTCTGTGCCATGGCTACCCTTCCCGGCGCTCACCACCACTTGCGCAGGCCTCAATACCTTGCCCTTGATCGTCCAGCCGCGCTTGACCTCGGTTACCACCTTGCCCTCGTCGACCGTGTCGGAAGGGAGGGTGGCGATGGCGTCCATCTTCTCGGTATCGAGCTCGAGCCCCACCGCATCGAACGGCTCCGCGCCATGCGTCTTGAGGGCGGCGAGCATGCTCTCGTAGACGAGGCTCACGCCCTTGACAAAGGGATCTTCGGGATTCACGGCCTTGGAGATGGCGAGCGCCAAGTTGTCGATGGCAGGCAGCACATCGCCCAAGATATCGCGCTCGGCGTAGCGGTAGCTGTCCTCGCGGTCGCGCAAGGCGCGCTTCTTGTAATTGTCGAAGTCGGCGAGCGTGCGCGCGTACAAATCTTTCCAATCGGGCTCGACTTTGATTTCCTCGGCCGGGGGCGGCGGGGTGGGCGCTTCCCCGGCGGGGGCGGCCTCTTCGCTTGCCGCTTCGGGCGTGGGCGTTTCGCTCGCCGGCTCCGCGGCGGGCGCTACTTCTTCGCTGATTGCTTCTTCTGCCATAATCTCAAATCCTGATTTGGCCGGCCTTGGCCAGCATTTTGGCTTCGACCGACTGGATCTCGGCAAAGCCCTGGGAACTGTGGGGGTTGAGCCCGTTGGAGGCTTCCATGGAACTGTCGGCCTCGTTGTAGATGGTGGCCTTAAGCCCCGTAAGCGACTCGAAAAAGATATTGCCCTTGTAGAGGCCGAGCGTCACCTCGGCGGTGGCCTTGCGGGCCCAGGTTTCGATGGCCGCGCGCGCCGCCTGGGTGGCGGGGTCGAACCAGCGGCCGTCGTAGATCTGGTCGGCGACGAGGCGCGAGAGGTGCCTGAAGAGGAGTGCCGAGCGGCGATCCATCAAGCCCTCGTAAATGTAGTCGAGACCTCGCGAGAGCACTTCCATGCCGGGCGCCTCGTAGACGCCGCGGCTCTTGGTGCCGATGATGCGGTTTTCGAGCGCGTGCTTCATGCCGATGCCGTTGCGCCCGCCGATCTTGTTGACGGCGAGCATCACTTCGTAGGGCGTGAGCTTTTCGCCGTTGACCGCCACGCACCGGCCCTTGTCGAACTTGAGCGCGAGCCGCTCGACCTTGTTGGGGGCCTTGTCGGGCCAGACGCCCATGGTGGGCTTCACGATACGCATGGAGGTGGCCATCGATTCGAGATCCTCGGCCTCGTGCGAGAGCCCCGCGAGATTGGCGTCGGTGGAATACTTCTTCTTGCCGCCCGCAAACGCCACGATCCCGCGTTGGGCCAAAAACTCCACCATCTGGGTGCGGCCGGGGAAGCGCTTCAAAAGGTCTTCGTCGCGCCAGGGGGCGTAGACGCCGAACTTGGGATCGAGTACGTTGGTGTAGCGCTCGAAGCGCATCTGATCGTTGCCGCGGCCGGTGGCGCCATGGACGAGCACCGTGCAGCCGGCCTTCTTCATGGCCGGCAGGAGCTTCTGCACCGTGACCGCGCGGGCGATGCCGGTGGAGTTCCAGTAGCCGCCGTCGTACATGGCCTGGCACTTGACCGTTTCGAAGCAGATGTCGGCCATTTCCTTGGTGACGTCGACGATCGTCGTCTCGACGCCGGTGGGGGCCATCTTGGCCTTGATGTCGTTGATGTCCTGCTCGTCCGGCTGGCCCACGTTGGCGCTAAAGGCCTTGACCTCGACCCCCGCATCCTTGAGGACGCAACAAATGGTCTTTGAATCGAGCCCGCCCGACACGCAGACGCCCGCGACTTTGCCTTTTAAGTCTGAAAGTTTCATAGTAACTGAGTATTATATCATATTCCCCCGGCAAAGTCAACCTTAAAGGCCGAGTTTGTGGAGGCGATAAGTCATCATTCGGGGCGAAACGCCCAGTTCCCGCCCCGCGGCGCTGCGGTTGCCGCCGTGGCGCTGGAGCGCCGCTTCCATAATGCGCTTTTCGAATGCGGCGAGCTGCGCCTCGAGGGTGAGCCCCGATTCGGGCAAAAAGGGATTTTCGGCCAGTTCCGAGAGTTGCAGCTGCGGCGGCAGGTCGTAGCTGTGGATGGTGTCGTCGCGGGCGGTCAAAACCGCGCGCTCGATGCAGTTTTCGAGTTCGCGCACGTTGCCCGGCCAGCGATAGGCGAGGAGCAGATTGGTGGCGGGGGCCGAGAGACCCTTGACCGATTTGCCGTAGCGGAGATTGAGCTTTTTGATGAAGTGCTCGGCCAGGAGCACGATATCGCCCAGGCGGTCGGAAAGCGACGGCATGACGATGGGGAAGACCGACAGCCGATAGTAGAGGTCTTCGCGGAAGAGCTGCTTCTCCATCAGCTCCTCGAGGTTGCGCGAGGTGGCGGCGATAAAGCGCACGTCGGCGTGGAGTTCTTCGTTGGAGCCCACGCGGCTGAAGGTGCGCTCCTGCAAGAGCCGGAGGAGCTTGACCTGCACGGCCACCGAGAGATCGCCGATTTCGTCCAGAAAGAGCGTGCCGCCGTCGGCCGCCTCCACCCGCCCGATGCGGCGCGAGACGGCGTCGGTGAAGGCGCCCTTCTCGTGGCCGAAGAGTTCGCTCTCGATCAGACTCTCGGGGAGTGCGGCGCAGTTGAGGGTGACGAACGGCCGCCCGTGGCGAGCGGACGCCGCCTCGATGGCGCGAGCCACCAGCTCCTTGCCGGTGCCCGAAGCGCCGCGGATCAGCACGGTGGCGTCGGACGGGGCCACCTGGCGGATCTGCTCGTAGACGACGCGCATCTCGCGGCAGTTGCCCACGAGGTTGCCTTGCCCGGCGTCTACCAAACTGCGCAGGCGGCGGTTTTCGTCGGCGAGCGCCGTACGCTCGGCCACTTCCTGGCGGCAAACGGCGGCGGCATCGGCGGTGATGTTGGCGATGATCTCCAGGAGCGCCACGTCCTTTTCGAGCGTGGCGCCCGATTGCGCGTTGTGCTCGCGGTCCACCGAGAGCGTGCCGATGACCTGACCCAAGTGGACAAGCGGCACGCAGATGAACGACAGCGCCTCGTTGAGGTCGCGCGCGCCGGTGCGGTTGAGGAAGCGCGGGTCGGTGCGGATGTCGCGGATCACCTCGGCCTTGCCGGTGCGCGCCACCGTGCCGGTGATGCCCTCGCCCAGGCGGTAGCGGCCGAGCGCGCGCTCTTCGGCGTTGAGGTCGCCGGCCGAAGCTTCGATGCGCAGTTCGTCGCCCTCGAGGAGCGTGATGGTGCCGCGCAACATCCCCATGCGGTCGTGGAGGATGGCGATGACGCGCTCCAGGAGCTTGCGCACGTTGCGCTCGGCCACGAGCGCGCGCGACACCTCCTGCAGCACCGGGATTTCCGGCGGCAACCTACTCTTGGTCGGAGAGTCGGACAAAGTAGTTGTCGCCATCGCCTTCGGTGACGGTTATCGCCACCGTATATTCGCCGTCGGCATCCTGCGCCACGGTTTCGATGCCCGTGGGGAGCACCCAATGCTGCAGATCGGTACTGACCCTGACAAGCTCCATCAACAGGAAATCGTTGACCTCGGCCGTGCTGCCGCCAAGCGCGATCCGCACCTTGCAGAGAATCCGCACCTGACCGTCGAGCGTACTTTCGGCATCCATGGCGGTAATGGAAATTACCGGGTCGGCATCCTCCGCGAGCATGCGGCCAAAGTCGGCCGAAGAAAGCCCGAGCGTGAGCCCCGCGCTCGTAAGCTGGCTACGGCGCGCCGAGGTGAGCGTGGGAGCGGATGTGGATGTTTGCGCATGCACCTGGTAGTAGGAGCCTGCCGTTATCCACGTGGCCGCATAGCCCGAGGCTACCGGCAAGTCGAACTCGCCATCCTTATTATTATCGCAGAAGTTGCCACCCGTAATCGCGAGCGAGTCCGTGGAGGAGACATCCACCCGATTGCCGAAAGTTCCGCCCTGAATCTCGAGCGTAGCTCCCGCGTTGGCTTCGACAGCATAACACGCAAGGTCGTCGGCCATGATCGTACCTTGCGTACCCGAATCGGTGATGGTTAGCGTAGCGCCGCTTTTTACCTGCACCACCGGCCAATTGCTGCCGTCATTAGCGGGACCGGCCAAGGTATGGCCATTCAAATCGAGGGTGAACGCCATGGAAGAAGTTACCACTACCCACTCGATGCAATTATGCTCGAGCTTGACGGTTTCCCCGCCCGTTATTGCCGCCAACGCCGCCGCAAGCGTGGGGTAGCCGGTTTCGCCGATCTTGCAGGCGTAATATTCGCTATAGCGGGAAGTCTCCAGATGGGCGGACACAAGCCCATAGCCTGCAGCGAGCGTAAACGAATCGGGGGTGGCGGGGTATTCGGTAGCCTCCGGGCAATTTACGCTCACGCTCTGGTAGCCGTTGGTGAAGACGGGGTTTTCGATATACACCTGGCACAATTCCACCGGAATCGGGAGCGACACCTCTTTGTGGCGACCAGCCAACTCGAACGTAACGGTGATGGCCTCGACATCGTTGGTAGTCACCCGGCAGTTGAATTGGGTAAGCCCCGGATCGCAGTTGAGCGCCAGGTGCCGCGTAGTGTCTTCATAGTCGACGATGGCGCCGGGCGTACCGTTGGTAATGACGATTGTGTCGATACCGCCGCCATAGCCGCTAGCGCCAATGCCGTAGAGCTTGCCGGCGTCGCTACGGGCGCTGAGCGACGGGAATAGCCGCCCGGCGTAGTAGGCCGTTTTGCCCTCGTCGCTCAGATAATCGGCGAGCGTGGGCTGGAGCGCCGCGGATACGGGCGAGTCGGCCGGCGCGAGCGTCAGCGCCTGATCGTCGAAATAAATCTCGAACGCCGAATTGTAGATGTCGAGCGCCAACGCCTTGTAGGCCTTGAACAGCACCTGATGCCATTCGCCGGGAGCTACCGCCACCGCCACGCCATTGGTGTAGGCGAGGTAATGTTTGGGTGTTACGCCCGAGGCGCCAAACGAGGTGTCGTAGTAGCCGGCGGTTACGCGCAGCTGACCTGTGGTATCGAGCCAGAGGAGGAGCTTATCGTCGCCCACGTCCTTGGGTGGCTCCGAATACGGCAATTTGATCTCGGCCGACATATACAAAGCGCCGTCATCGAGATCGTATTCGGTAAGCACCACCTGCTTATCCTCGGTTTCGCCAACCTCATGCGACTTGAGCGCCGTGCGGTAGATAATGATATCGCCCGAATTTACGGCAAAGTAGGAATTGCCGGCCGTACGCACCTCGTTGGTACCGATTTCGCTCGCGACCTTGCCGCCGGTAATATACCAGTTGCTGTCCGCCGCGCCAACCTTTGCATCAATCTGATGGACGTCTTCTTCAAAATTGTAGACGTTATTAAGCGCCTCCGCCCCCACAGCGGAAAACGCCATCGCCAGCACTAACGCCGGCAGTAGTTTAATCGATCTCTTCATAGCGGCTTCCGTTGAATGAAATGTCGGTGCCTTCGCACAGCCACTTCATGAGTTCCTTGCGGTCCTGCTCGGTGCGCGGCGCCTGCAGTTTTTCCACGTGGCCGTCGGCATAGGCCACATGGGCGCACTTACGCTTGCCCACATAGTGGTTGAACGCCAGTTCCTCGGGGCCGCCGGCATCGAGCCCGTCGTACTGGATGGCGGTATCGGTGTAGATCTTGGAGGTGTCGGTCTCGCCCTCGGTGCTGGCCGTGGTGCTGTCGTTGAACGGCAGTTCCGCAAAAAGCAAGCGGCGATCGGCGAACTTCTGCGAGGCGCTGCGCCCGTAGTCGCTTTCCGAAACCGTCTTGCCGTTGAGGCCCACGTCGCCGCCAAAGTAGCCGTTCATCTCGTAGCTCCACCACACCTTGCCCACCGTCTTGGTGTGCGAGGGGCAAACGTACACGTCGGAGTTGGCGCCAACGTATTTCCAGATGGCGCCGTTGGTGAGGCAGTAGTACATGGTGGTATCGTCGCCCTCGCCATAGGCGCTCTTGTGGAAGCCGGAGGAGGCGATCGACGAGGTGGGGCGGTTGGCATACTGCCCGTCCGAGCTCCAGCTGATCCAACCGGGATATTCGCCATAGCAAGTCTTGGCGTTGCGGATGCCGTCGGACTCGTCGATGTAGCTGTATTCCACCGAAGCGGCGCGCGGATAGTAGCCGTTGTTCATGCTGTAGCTCAAGCAGCCGGAGGCCAAGTTGCGCATGTTGGAAAGGCACTTGGCGGCCCGGGCCGATTCGGTGGCGCCGCCCATGGACACCAGCAAGACGCCCGCCAAAATGGCGATGATGGCGATGACAACCAAAAGTTCGATGAGAGTGAATGCTTTTTTCATTGGCTTACTCGAATTGACGGTAGAAGAGGATGCGCATGCGGTGCGGCTGGTTGGGCTGGGCGGCCTCGGGATCGCGCCACACCAAGGCCACGGCGCGTGCGCCCAGCTGGGGCGGGGTGGCACCCACGGCGCCACCGCCCATCATCGTGGGCTCAGCCCGCACGAATACGAGGAAGAGCTGCTGCCGGTTGGCGAACGAATCGCGCCAGTAGCCGTAGAGGAACTTGCGATCGACATCGTGGATACCCTGAACATTGGCCAGGCCCAGGAAATTGCCGGTTTCTTCCCACCCGAGATCGTCCCAGGCGTCTTCCCAGCTTTCGCCCTGCTGCGCCGCCTTTTGCGCTTCCTCCTGGAAGTTGGCGGCCAGCTCCTCCAAGTCCTCCCACTCAAGCGCGCTTAGCGTATACTTCTTGTTGAAGTCCTTGGCCGAAAGCTTGGCGCCATCGGCCATGTCGGAGGTGGAAGCCGCCCGCCAGTTGCGGGGCGTATTGGCAAAGGCCGCCATTATCGAGTTGAGATTCTGCGAATAGGGATTGATCTTGTAGGCGGTAGCGGCCGAGACCACCTGGAAGGCGTTGGTGAGGTCGTCCTTGGTGCCCTCGTTGTAGCACTTGTAGGTGCGCCAGTACAAATCGTTATTGAGCCCGGTACTCCGATATGCGCTCTGATCGTCATCCGGCTTTTGGTATTCGTCAGCCTGGTTGGGGTTGGGGATTTTATCGAGGCGGGGGATGAACGCGAGCTCATAGAGCGACTGCAAATAGCCCTGATCCGAAACCGCCATAAAGATATCGTGATCTTGGTCGCTCGCCTTGCCCACGCCGCAATTGTCCAGCCACTCATCGCCGGAAGCGCACGCTAACCAATCGCCGGTGCTATGGTTGTAGCGCGGGTCTGGGCAGATAATCGCCTCGGGCGAGAGCGGCGTGGTGGTGCCGCTTAAATTGGCCTCGAAGAATTTGGCGTTAAACTCGAAGGCCGCGTCCTTGCCCACAAACGGCAAGACCGGGCAGCGCGGCGGCAGGAAGAGCCCGGCGCCACCGCCCAAGTTGCCGGTTACGCCATTAAGCTCGTCGCCGCCCCAACCGGCCGGCGCCAAATCCACATAGGCGTCGACATCGGAGGCTTTGTTCTTGACCCTGACCGCAATCGCGACGCACGGATAAACCGGGGCGCTAGATTCCAGTGCGATACGCTCCGCAATTGCCGCAGCATCACCGTCATTGGAATACTTGGAAGTATCGAAACCGCCGGTATCGTTGACCGGGAGGACATTGAACTTGGCCTCGACCACCTTACGCGACGACTCGATGCGCGTATTGGTTTCTGGATCCACGTCGTACGTCACCTTGGTTTCGAAGATTGGCGTCTCGTTAAAGAAGTTTTGGATATTGTCCATATCGTCCAAACTGATGCTTAACGAATGCACCGCCTCTTTGGGGTCGGTGAGCTTGGCGGTCGAGGGGATGGTAAGCGACTGGCTACCCACTACCCTAAATACATAGGGCATATCGCCATCCTTGTCGATCCCGGCCTTGAAGAGGTTGTTGACATCGTCGCCGGGGTAAAAGCGCTCGATAACGAACTTGGGGGTTTGCGAAGTGCAAAGGAAGATACTGGCACTTACGTCCACCTCGTACGCATCGGGACTTTCCACATACTTGAAAGGATAGACGAGGTCGACTTTTACGTCTCTTAATTGCGAAAGAAACGCGGCCGAGATTTTATACTTGGTATGGACCGTTTCCTTGTTACCGACACGCTCGGGCGGATCTGGCTCCGTTTCCGTCCTCACCGTAAAGAGCTTGCGCGGCTCGATGCGGGCGATCATCGGGTTTTGCTCCACCGTGGGGACGGCCAAGGAGATGGGTACGGCATCCTCGTCGAGGTAATCCCAGAGCGCCCCCAGCGTAAAGACACTCAAATCCTCGAACGGACCGCCATTGGATTGGGCCTTGGCGTTATTGAGCGCGCCATCGGCGAAAATCTCGGAAAACGGCTGACCGTCTTCGTCGGCCAAATCGCGCGCTTCGCCGATATCGACCGGAGGGAAGTAACTATCGGTCACGAAATTGAACTGCTGGTACCACTCGGCCTCGGTGCGGTTTTGGTAGAAGGTTTGCTCCGTGCCCGACTTGATGTAACGGCAGAAGGGACTCGGGATTTTGCTGCCGTTGGCCGTATCGCCCATTGCCAGATTCAAGTCGGCAAGTGACACGAATGGCATCTCGCTGTTGTTGAAGCACCTGTCCACAAACTGGTCCCAATCGGCGGGCGAGGTGCTGCCGTAACCGGTATGATCGTCGTTCTCGAAGAGATACGCAAGTGAAATCCGGTTGGCCCCCGAGTCGCGCTTAAGGTTGGCAGAGAGACGGTTGACATCGAAAAAGTCCGACACGTCGATGGCCGTATAGGCATAGCGCCCGGCGTCGAAGCGCAAGGGGTGCCAAGTGGCCGTAGGCGACATGCGCGAATAAAGCCGTGCCTCGTTCACGAGCGACATCGGCACGTAAGCGAGCGCTTCCAGATTGAGTACCGAGACGGTGTTTTCCGCATCCAGCCACCCGTTGGTGCCGATAAAGATGTTGCGGTAGAAGTAGTTGTGGTTGGCGTTCTGGATGGCCGAGTTCTGGACACCCACCGCCCTAAACCGCCGCGTTTGGGCGTCGCCGGTCAGCGTCTTCTCGCCCACCCCGGGATAGGGATTGTCGGCGATGGCGATATCGAGCCGCTCCATGGCTTCGGCGAGCGCCGCCTTGGCCAAGAGTCGCGAAGCGACGGTACGCCGCAAGTACGAACTCGGCAACCGGGAAGAGCGCATATACGCCGAGAAGGCCACGGCCGAGACGACCATAAAGGCCAGCATGCCGAGCACGATCAACAGCGCCGAACCGCGTCTGGACGAAAAGCTCTTCATTGGGCGCCCTCCTCCGCGGACAGGCGGTAGATATTAGGTAGGTAATACCCGGTTTCGACGGGGACGCCGGCATTGATGGCCGGCACTTGCCCCGCCACGATCTTGACGTGATATGGCCGCCCCCAAGGGTCGCGAAGCTTGCCGTCGCCGCCCACCGCGCCATTGTAGAAGACAGGGATCTTGACGCCGTCCACATCGCCCGCCTTGCCGAGGATAAACTTAAGGTCGTTATCGTTGGCGTCGATATCGAGTTCCGGTACTTCCAGATTATGGGCCCGGGCAAACTGTTCGTAGCCGAGGATGGCGTTAGTCATTTCTTTCACTTCCGCCTGCGCCTTGGCCACGCGGGCGCGGGCGCGCGATTCGCTTACCGAAGTACCCACCGCTCCGGTAAGGAGGGCGATCATGCCCACCACCACCAGGAGTTCCACAAGTGTAAATGCGCTTTTCATTCGATTATATCCGGCCAGGAGGTTACGTCGTCGTAAGTGTATTTGCGGCCATCGGGCCCCCACGAGGTGATGCCGATCGTATAGCTCTTAAACCCGTCCGAAGCCCCGGTGTTGAGCGAGAAGGACTGCGGCAGGTTCTGCTGGCTTACGGGGGTGGAGATTTGCTGCCCCAGGAGGACCAGCTCATCGGAATCGATATCTTCCTGCCCGTTGACGCTATAGGCGCGCTTGCGGAGATTCCCGTCTTTGTCCCACAGCGAGGTGATGCGGCAGACGTTGTTGCTGTAGAAAAAGAGGTTGTCTGCTTCCTCGCGAATTTCGGCAACATCGTCGCGTACTTCGTCCATACGCGAAACGCCGGCCACGCCGGTGCGCCAGGCGATCGACGACTGGTTGAAGATCATGGTGAGAATAGTGACCAGCATCCCCAAGAGGAGACTCGCCACCAACAGTTCAAGTATGGTAAAGCCGCGTTTCATTTGGCGGGGTCTCCCTGGAAATGGGCCTCGGTGTAGAAGATCGGCATCGACAAGAGTTGCCCGGGCTTGCTGGTGGCCCTGAAGCCAAAGCGCACCACCGGCGAATCCTGCTCATGCATGATGACGAGCGCGCAGCTCAAAGCGTCTTTGTTGGGGAAGGTGGCGTTGGGCGTATCCTGGGCGTTGACCGCGCCCAAAAACGAACTGTAGGCGCCTTGGGCCTTGCCGTGCGGATCCTGGGTGACGATACCGGTATTGTTGTTGAAATACTCGGCCCAGCCCTGATCGCCGGGATAGTTCTTGAGCTGGCGGAAGGTGGACCAGGCCACATTGGTGGAGCTGGCCGCCATCACCAACGGGGAGAGCACCCGATCGGCCAAGGCCGCGCTCAAAACGTCTTCGCGGCTCTGGCGGTTTTCGCGGTAGCCGAGCGAATAAAGCGAGACCATGGCCAAAATGCCGCCGGCCATAATGAGGATGGCCAAGTTAACTTCCATCAAAGTAAAGCCGCGCTTCATCTTACCTGGCCTCCTCGGTGGGTTTCTTGGTGGTGCCTACCGCTACGGCCGCGAGTACCCCGGCGGAATTGGGACGCAAGGCGCACACTTCGATGGTGCCGTCGTCGCCGTTGAGATTGGTGCTGCGGTTATCGTAGCCACCCTTCCCGAAACCGAACAGCATCTTCTTTTGCGAACTCTCGCTTATCGGGTTCTGCATGGTCGTCTCGAAACTCTTGCCGAAAATATAATTGTGCGGCAGCGTAAGGTTCTGGAACTCGAACCCGTAGGCGTCGCCCGCGTGCCAATCGGAGTAGCCGCCCAGCCGCTTGAAGCCGTACATCAAAATTTCGTTATTCCCGGGCGGCGTGGGCATGCCCGAGGTTCCGGACGTAGCCTCGGCCGCCAACCACTCCTGATTCAAGTCTTCGTAGACGCCGGCGGAAACCCGACTGCGCTCGAAACTCGTGCCGGTAGTAATAGGATATAGATACATGCCGAGATCGTTGTTGCCCGAGCCCGTCTCGTCCTTGACATCGTACGTCAAATTAAGATCGGCGAATTCGTCGTAGAGCATGTCGTTCGCGACGCGCGAGAGCCGCCCCGCATAGCGCACCGCCACCGCCTTGCCCACCACAATGGCGTTGTCGTCGGCCGTTTCGCCCTTGATGGTCTCGTTCCAGAAGTAGACGGCCACCGGTTGGCGATCGATCAGCGCACGCTGGAACGCGGCATGGATAAACTGGCTCGCGTTGTCCACCGCGCCACGCTCCTCCATGCCGCGGGTGATGGCGCGGTAGCCGCCGATCGACACGGTGCCGAGCAGGCCCATGATGCCGATCACGACCAGGAGTTCCAAAAGAGTAAAGCCGCGTTTCATGTTACTTGCTGACGGTGATGGAATCGGAAGGGATGGAATAGACAATCTTGAGCCGGCGGAAGCGGCCGGTTTCCTTGTCGGGATAGCCAAAGCACATGTCGGCCACTTTCAGGATTTTGTCGGGGTGGCGCTTGGTGCCGCGCACGGCATCCATGAAATCCATGCCCACCGTCTTGTCGTTGACGCTCCCGGCGCGGCAGACGAAGAGCCCGGTAACGTCGAGGAGGGGATTGCCGCCCTTCACCGATTCGCGCACCAGCTCGCCCACGACATTGTCGACTTCGCTGTCGGTAAGCTTGTAGCTGTCAGGGTCGTTGTTGACATTGCCGTTAAGCCCGTTCTCCACCTTGCTGCCGAAGGTGCCGGGCCACGCGCCCTTTTGTGCGTAGTAGGTGTTGAGACCCACCTGGATCATCGAGATGATGGCCTCGGTCTTGTGCGCGCGCGCCTGGCGGATGGCCCCGGTAGTGGCGGTGGTGACGATAGTCGCCAGCACCGCCATGATGCCGATGACCATCATCAGTTCGACAATCGTAAAGCCGCGCTTGAGGAGATGCGTTTTATTCATGGATCTCCTGACCCTTGCTCCACGAGGAGATAATCTTGCCCTGCTTGTCGTACCCCCACACGATGGCGGTGGCCCGCACTTTGAGGTTGCTAAGCTTGGAAACTTCGACGATGCCATCGTCGTCGTCATCGACGGCAAAGTTGAGAATATACGATTTGACATCGCCTTCGCTGGCGCTGTTGCCGCGGCGCTTGAGCACGGCCGCCCCCCAAATATCGACGATACCAAACCGGTCGAGGCCCGAGAGCTCGCCGTTCTTGGTCTTGAGCGACATGTAGCTCGCAAGCGGCAATGCCGCCTGGGCATCGAGAAGATTTTCGCCCGCGTTGGCGGTAAGGATGCGCTTGGGCCAGGCGCCTTCGTTCTGGTAGAGCGAACTTAAGGCGGTAGCCGTATTCATCACCAGTTCGCGCGCTTTGGCGTTTTCGGCCGACTTGGTCATGCGCGAGAAGCTCGCGATGGAGGCGGCGGTGAGGATAGCGATGATGCCGATCACCACCAACATTTCGACGAGGGTAAAACCTTGGTTTGCTTTCATGGCTGCTCCTTAGTTGGACATATTGACGATGTCGTCTTGGATCCAGTTGCTGATCACGCTCTTGGCCGTATCGTTGCCTTTGATTTTGTCGGAATCGAGCGGGATCCACGGCGGGAAGGTGCGCCCGTTAGGGCCGGCCGACCAGAGGACGTAGCTTTGGTGCGGGGCGGGCGAGTAATAGTACAAGGTGCTGCCCCAGCCATCCTGGACGGTAATCGAATCAAGGACGTACTGCTCGGAGGTGCTGCCGTTGTCGTCATCGGCGGAGCCCGGGGTGAACACCTCGATATAGGGATTGTTGTCGCTCACGTTGCTGCTTAGGCTACCGGTAATATTTATGCCAAAGAGCTTCCACACGTGCTCGGCAGAGCAGACGCCTTCCAAGTTAGGCATCCACCGCGCGCAGATTGCCTGCGAGGGGATGTTGATCACCTTGGCGAGATCGCTGGCGTTGTCGCTCTGCGCGTATTCCTGCACGTCCTCCCAGCTCTGGAAAAATTCGCCGGTAAGCGGATTGGCCGGTTGGGAGTTGTTGTCCCACCACTGTTTGTAAGTCTGGGAGTTGCTGGAAGAGAACTGACCGCGGAAATAGGCCTGGTTGCAATTCATCATTACGAGATAGCGCGGCAAGAGATAGCTCAAGAGCCCAAACTTAAAAAGTTGCAAGTCGCGCCATTCGGTATCGCCGCCAAACGACAAGAAGCGCTGCGGATTGGGGGCGCTATCGAAGGGGCTTGTAAGTTTGGCCTTGATGGCCGGATCCGACCAGAAGGCTTTATACTCCTCCTGATTGCCAGAGGCCTTATGCTGCAACGCCTTGGATACCGCTTCCACTTTGGCCGCGTAACCGTCGGGGAACGGGAAGGCCACATCCACCGGCTGCGCCTTGCAGGCGGCTTGCACCTGCTGCCACGCTTCGGAGGCGTTGTTCCAGTTTACCTCCTGCTCGTCAGAAGTCTGCAAGCCATGGCCCGACACCTTGTAATTAATGTCGCGCGTACCGTGCAGCTTGACCGGGGGGTAGGTGCCGAACGCGGCGTAGTAGCCCGAGAGGCAGTTCTCGAGCCGCTGCAGCCGCGATACGGTTACGTTGCGCGCCGTCGCGCTGCCGCCGATCGAGGTGAGGCGGAATACCATCGACATGAGGGTCACCATGACCGCCACGACGATAAGCATTTCGATGAGGGTGAATGCGCGCTTCATTAGGCACCCGCGCCCGAGACGCTGGAGATGATCTTGATCATGGGGAGGAACATGGCGATGACGATGGTGCCCACCACCACCGCGAGGACGATGATGAGCGCCGGCTCGATGGCCGCCGTCATGCCCGCCACCGCGTTGTCGACCTCGTCGTCGTAGGTGTTGGCGATACGCGTGAGCATGTCGGCAAGGGCGCCGGTCTCTTCGCCCACCTCCACCATCGACACGACCATGGGCGGGAACACCTTGCACTGCGAGAGAGGCCCGGTCATGCCTTCGCCCTCCTTGACGGCGTCATGCACGTTCTGGAGCGCCTGCGACACCACGCGGTTGCCGGTGGTGTCGCGCACGATGACGAGCGACTGCAAAATCGGTACGCCCGAGGAAAGGAGCGTGCCCAGCGTGCGCGTGACGCGCGACACGGCCGTGCGCTGCACGAGCGTGCCGGTCACCGGCATCTTGAGCGACAATACGTCGTAGAGGTAGGCGCCCTTCTCGGTTTTGCCGATCACCTTCTTGAGCACCACCACCGCCACCACCGCGGCCGCGAGCGTGAGCCCGTTGTGCTGCACCCACTCCGACATTTGGATCACCGCCTCGGTGATCGCCGGCAGCGCCGCGCCGCCGAGCATGTCGTTGAATACCTGCTTGAACTTGGGGATGACCGCCACCAGCAAGAAAGCGGTGATGCCCACGGCGGCGAAGAGCACTACGATCGGATAGATCATCGCGCCCTTGACCTTGTTCTTGATCTTTTCCGACTTCTCCGCGAACTCCGCGAGGCGCCCCAGCACCACTTCGAGTACGCCGCCCGCTTCGCCGGCCTTGACCATGTTGACGTAGAGGTTGTCGAAAATCTTGGGATAGAGCGTGAGCGCCTCCGAGAAGGTGCCGCCCGCGGCGATATTCTCGGCGATGCCTTCGAGCGCCTCGAGCATCTGCGGGTCTTTCATCTGGCGCTTCAAGACGTCGATGCCGCGCATCAGGGGCAACCCCGCGTTGACGAGCGTCGCGAGCTGGCGCGTAAACTGGGTGAGCACCTGCGTCTTGATCTTGCCTTGCAGGAACTTGGGTAGCTTGATATTGATCTTGATGTCTTTTTTGCCCGCGGCCGCCTTTTGGGGCGCGGGGGTCTTTTTGCCCTTCTTGGCCGGCGCGGGCGCAGGCGCGGCGGCGCCCTTCACTTCGCCGAGCGCGGTGGGGAGGAGCCCCTGCGCCCTTACCGCCGCGATGGCGCCGGCGCGGTCGCCGGCCTCAATGGTTCCGCGGGTTTCGTTGCCTGCGGCGTCTTTTGCGATATACTGGAATGTCGCCATAGGTGAATACCTTTTAACAAGTTTGGTAATATTATAGCAAAAATCTCTATTGATTGCAAGCCTAATTTTTGATATAATATATTGCGTATGCGAGTTATTTTCCTTTTCATCGATGGCGTGGGGATACGGCCACCAGCGGCCGACAACAATGGCCGCACGTTGCATTATCGCGTCGAGGGGCGTGATAATACCAAAACGGTGGTTCTTCTGCATGGCTTCTTGCAGAACTTGAGTGTGTGGTCCGCGTTGTCGCTGCGGTTGATGCATTTTTTTCGTGTGGTGAGTATAGACCTGCCGGGTCATGGATATAGCGACAGCTACAATAACGACTGCCATTCTATGGACTTCATCTCGCGCTGTATCAACGAGGTGCTTATAACAGAGGGTATTACGGACTGCGTCATTATCGGACATTCGTGGGGCGGGTATGCTGCTTTGGCGTATGCCGAGAATTTTGAATACAACGTCAAAGGCATAGGTCTCCTCCATTCGGTGGCTATGCCAGACAGCGAGGAGAAGAAGCAACAGCGGCTCAAAGTGTGCGAGGAGGTGCGAAAGCATAGGCCCAACTTTGTGCTTGAGTTTATCCCTTCGCTTTTTGCCCAGTGCAATCAGGCGGTTCTCTCGCATGAGATAGAGGAAATAAAGGAGCAGGCACTCGACATAACTACCGAAGCCATCATTGCCGCACAGATGGGCATGATGCGTCGTTCTTC
>JAFXST010000051.1 GCA_017525475.1 Kiritimatiellia bacterium
AATTGTGCCGTCCGGATTTTAGCAAGACCCGGAGGGTCGAGCGGTGCGCCAACGGCGCAAAAAACCGGGTGTGAGGCACATTGGGATTTGGCCAGACTTATTGCGTGTGCCGTTAGGCACTTGCGTTCCTAAACAAGAAAGGAGGACTATGGAAAAATTCAGATTAATACTGGAGCTAATTAACTCGTGTCTGCAGGCTATCTGGCAGACGCTCTTCAAGAGTTAATTCTCTCTGGCGCGGAGGGGACGGGGGATGCGGATTATGGGAGCGAAAGGCGGAGTTTGCTTGTCGGACTTAATTGCCGAGCTAAATCAGGCTGGCATAGCCAACGATACTGCCGAGGCGAGGCAATTAGGATGCGAGAGACTCATGAGTCGAGCGGTCCGACAAGCAATCTCCGCCTGGAGCGACCCTACTGTCGGCCGTCAGCCGCAGACCCCCGCCCCCGTAGCGCCTGCTTCCAGACCATCTGGGATACGCTCTTTAAGAGCTAGCTACCCTAGCGGGCCGCCTTGGCCGCCGCCGCCTCCCGATCTTCGCTCGGTTGCTCCTTGGCCGGTGCCTTGGACGGCGCGTTCGCCTCCTTGGCTGTAATCATCAGCGTGCAACCATACCCCATTGCCGCCTTGCCTTGTTTGATGCAATCGGCCTCGGCCGCCACCTCGAGGCTGTCGTCTTCGAAAACCCGCGCCAAGTGCCACGCCTTGCCTTCCGGACTTTCGCGGGTCACCTCGTCGCGATCCTCGAACGTTTTGATTCCCAGCCATTTGCCGACCCCTTGGCTAAACTTGGTCATCCGCGCCTTGGAGGCTTTGATGCCTGCCTCCCGCTTGGCCGGACAACCCGCAACCAGCTGGATGCTCTCGAGCTTGCCGTTCGACGCGAAGAGTAGCGCGTCTTTGCGGCCGCAAACCGGCGCCGAAAGCCTTTTAGACAAGACGCCCATATCGGGATCAAAACCATCGTCGGGTTTGGCGTATTTGGCGATCTCCTCGCCGAACTTAACCCCAAACGTCTTTTCCACGAATTCGCGGCGCGTGAGTTTGCCGCCAGGCGTATAATTGCCCGGCTTTATCTTGAGCACCGATGCCGAAGACTTGCTCTCGGCATCGGTCACGATCTTGCTCTTGGGTGCCCCCAGTGCCGGTAGCGCTCCCGCCACCGCCAACAGCACCACCGCACCATAGCCGATTATCGCCAGTCGCTTGGTCATAAATTGTCGCTCCTTTATTTTGGTCTTGGTGGATAGTATACCAAATTTCCGCGCAAAATTCAAGGGGGCAACGGAGATTTCCCGAAATCTCCACGGAGGATTTGCGTTTTCTCCACGAGCAACGAAGCGATAAAACAAAGCCCCCGGCACCGGATGGCGCCAGGGGCTGGGGTCACGAGCCAAACTTAAGGCTTACTTGACCTTCTTGTAGCCGTACACCGCCTTGGGCCCGAGCTCTTCCTCGATGCGGAGGAGCTGGTTGTACTTGGCGATGCGGTCGGTGCGGCTCATGGAGCCGGTCTTGATCTGCCCGGAGTTGGTGGCAACCGCGATGTCGGCGATCGTCGCATCTTCGGTTTCGCCCGAGCGATGGGAAGTGACCGAGGTGTAGCCGGCGCGGTGGGCCATCTCGATGGCGTCCAGCGTCTCGCTGAGCGAGCCGATCTGGTTGACCTTGATGAGGATGGAGTTGGCGGCGCCGAGCTTGATGCCCTTCTCGAGATACTTGACGTTGGTGACGAACAGGTCGTCGCCCACGAGCTGGCACTTGTCGCCGATCGCCTTGGTGAGCTTGACCCAGCCGTCCCAATCGCCTTCGGCCATGCCGTCTTCGATGGAATCGATCGGATACTTCTTGACGAGGCCCTCGAGATACTTGACCTGCTCGTCGCTCGAAAGCTTCTTGCCCTTCTTGCCTTCCTTCCAGGTGTAGTCGTAGACGCCGTCCTTGAAGAATTCGCTCGAAGCGCAGTCCATGGCGATCGTCACGTCCTTGCCGGGCTTGTAGCCGGCCTTCTTGATGGCCGCGATGATGCAATCGAGCGCGTCCTCGATGGAGTCCAAAGCGGGCGCGAAGCCGCCTTCGTCACCCACCGCGGTGGAGAGATTGCGGGCCTTGAGCACCTTCTTGAGGTTGTGGAACACCTCGGCGCCGCAACGCAGGCCTTCCTTGAAGGTCTTGGCGCCCACGGGACGGATCATGAATTCCTGGAACGCGATCGGCGCGTCGGAGTGCGCACCGCCGTTGATGATGTTCATCATCGGCACGGGCAGCGTATAGGTGTTGGTGCCGCCGATGTAGCGGTAGAGCGGCATGCCCAGCGAGTTGGCCGCGGCCTTGGCGACGGCGAGCGAAACGCCGAGGATGGCGTTGGCGCCGAGCTTGGACTTGGTGGGGGTGCCGTCGAGCTTGAGCATCAGCTGGTCGATACCGCGCTGGTCGCACGCGCACTTGCCCACGAGCTTGGGGGCGATAACTTTGTTGACATTGTCCACCGCCTTCTGGACGCCCTTGCCCAGATAGCGCTTGGGATCGCCGTCGCGGAGCTCCAGCGCCTCGTTGACGCCGGTGGACGCGCCCGAAGGAACCGCGGCGCGGCCGAGCGTGCCGTCCTCGAGGATTACGTCTACTTCTACCGTGGGATTGCCGCGAGAATCGATGATCTCACGCGCCTTGACTGCTGCAATGATCATTTCTTTGCTTTCCTTGATTTGGTTTGGAAAAAGGCGATTTCCCGCGAGTTTGGTGGAGAAGAGGAGATTCGAACTCCCGACCCCCACGTTGCGAACGTGATGCTCTACCAACTGAGCTACTTCCCCATTCGCGGAAAACTTGGCGCATATTATACCATATCCGCGGCCATAAAGTCAATAGTGTTTTTCAACTTTTTGCGCGCACGGCGCCGCGCCTAGGCCATGCCGAGGCGCTCGAGCAAGGGAGCGATGAACGCTTCATCGACTTCGATGCCCAGGCGGATATCGGGCTTGTTGGTGCCGTGGAAATCGCTCCCGGCCGACTTGACGAGCCCGAACTTGTCGGCCATGCGGGTGAAGGCAAGGTCCATCTCGCGCGAATTGGCGCCGTAGACGGCCTCGAGACCGTCGAGCCCCTGTTCGATCAAGGGGCAGAGGCGCCGTTCCACTTCGGCAAAGTCGACGCCGGTTTTGCGCCAGGCAAAACTCCAGTAGCGAGGATGCGCCATCAGCGCGAGCCCTCCCGCCGCATGGATGACCTCGATCGCCTCCGCGGGCGGCGGCTGGTAGCGCTCCTCGAAGCAACTGGTCGCCGCGGGCGAAGTCTTCATCAAATGCTTCTCGAACGCCTCGGCGATGCTCCGGGCATGGCCGTGATCGACCAGATACTTGGCGAAATGCGGCCTCGCCAGCACTTCGCCATGGGCGTAGCGGGCGATTTCTTCGGGGTCGATCGCGATCCCCAGGCGCGCAAACCGGCCGATGATGCGCAAATTGCGCTCGCGTCGGCCATCGAGGATGCGCCGCAAAAAGGCGGCAAGTTCGGGGCTTTCGGGGTCGAGCCCGAGGCCCAGGAGGTGGAACTGGTCCATGCCGGGACCGGGATCGACCGCGAGTTCGATCCCGCGCGACTTGGCGTCGACATTGTCGTGATCGGTGATGATAAAGTGTTTGACCCGCCGCGATACCGCCTTGGCGGCGATTTCTTGCGGCGTGAAAGTGCCGTCGGAAAAGGTGGAGTGGACGTGGAAATCAACCCGCATGGGCGATAATCTCCTCGGCCTGGGCGATCCACGTTTGCATCAGTTCCCGGCTCGTCGCTTCGACGATCAGGCGCAAATACGGCTCGGTATTCGATTTGCGCACCGAGATCCACCCCTCGGGCTTTTCGAGGCGGTAGCCGTCCATCGTCTCGGCCCGGCCGCCAAACCATTGGCGGATGGCCGCCATGGCCTCGTCTTTGAGCGCCACCTTGTAGTTGCGCTCGCCCGAATTGGCGTAGCGGCCCGCAATCGGCGCCATCAACGCCGAAAACGTCTTGCCCGCGCGCTTGGCCGCGGCGGCCTTGCCCAAAATGCGGATGGCGGCCAGGATGCCGGAGTCGCAACCGTGGAAGTCTCTAAAATAGTAGTGCCCGGCGAGTTCCCCGCCGCCGATCGCCCCCACCTTGCGCAGCGCCGGCTTGGCGAAGGCGTGCCCCACCGGCACCATGACCGGCTCGCCCCCCTGCTCGCGAATATACTCGATGACCGCGCGCGAAGTGCGTACGTCGTGGATTACCTTGTTACCCTTTATTTCCACCACGAGCGGAATGAGGTAATCGGGCTGCACGAACGCGCCCTGCTCGTCCACCACCATGCACCGGTCGGCATCGCCGTCGAAAATAACGCCTAAGTCGAGCTTTTCCGCCCTGACGAGCGCCGACAGCTGCTCGCGCGCGGCGGGGTCGAGCGGATTGGGGCTGTGGGCAGGGAAGTTGCCGTCGAGCGCATCGTTGATGATGCGAGTCCCCGGGAAAAGCCGCGCGGCCAAGAGCGCGGCCATGCCGTTGCTGCAGTCGATGCCGAAGCGAAGGCCCGAAAGGTCGGGCAGTTGCGCCTGCATGAAGGCGAGATAGCGCTCAAGATAGCCCATTGACCAAAGCCTCCACTTGATCGAGCCCGTTGGCGTAGCCGACCGGCAGCGCCGTCTTGACCGAAACCTTAAGCCCGTTGTCGCCGGGCGGATTGTGCGAGGCAGTGATCATCACCGACGCGTCGAAACCGTCCTCGGCGGTAAAGTAGTAGACCATGGGCGTGGTGCAAAGGCCCATGTCCGTAACTTCCGCGCCCGATTTCGTAAGCCCCTTGACGAGCGCCTCGCGCACTTGCGCGGAGGTCAGGCGGCAGTCGCGCCCCACCAGAAAGCGGCGCGCCTTGAGCACTTTGGGTAACGCCAAGCCCACCTTGTAGACGGTGTCGAGCGTAAAATCCACCCCGAAGGTGCCGCGCATGTCATACGCTTTGAAGAATCCCATCGATGTCCTTTCGTATTTGCGCTTGCAGCGCGGACAAACCGGCGAACTTGCGTTCGGGCCGGATAAAGCGCAAGAGCTCCACCGCCGCTTCGCTCCCGCATGGCTCGCCCGCCTCCAATACGTGCACCTCGCAGACGTTTTGCGCCCACGCGCGCTCGCCGAACGTCGGCGCCACGCCGTAGTTGCAAATCGCCTTAAGCCCCCGGTAGCGGCATTCGTACACGCCCGCCGGGGGCGTAGCGAGCTCGCTGTCGGGCACGAGATTGACGGTAGGGAAGCCAAGCTTGCGCCCTTCGCCCTTGCCGGGCATAACCTTGCCCGTAAGTCGCCACGGCCGCCCCAGCATCTTGGCCGCGTCGGTTAGGCGGCCAGCGCCGATCGCCTCGCGGATGCGGGTAGACGATACGATTTGACCTGAATATTCGGCGTAAGGCACCACCTCCGCCTGCCAGCCGAGCGCTTGGAGCGTAGCGGCATTGTCGCGCCCGCCCTTGCCGAAACTCCAGTTGGCCCCGCAGCGCACGGCAAACCCGCGCAAATACCTATCGGCGAACTCCGCCGCCGGCATGGCGGCAAGTTCGGGGGTGAAATCGAGCGCCAGCACCTCTTCGACGCCGCACGCCTGGATGGCGCGCTCGCGCTCCGGATACGTCATGAGGAGTTGCGGACGCCGCTTGGGGTCGAGGACGGCGAGCGGGTGCGTTTTGAAAGTTATCGCCTTGGCGACCCCGGCGAGGATCCGTTGGTGCCCTAAATGGACCCCGTCGAAAAAGCCTATCGCAAGGCTTCGGCAAGCGGCATTACGCATTTGGCGAATTCCTCCGCGCCCATTTCGAGGAGCCGCGCGAACGGCACGGCGGCCTCGATCTTGAACTTGCCGATGGCCGTGCGCCGCAGACTCGCGAGCGCCACGCCCAGCTCCTGCGCGAGCGCCCTCACGATGGTGCGGGCCGTGCACTTGAGCCTGAAGGCGTTGCCGTCGAGCTCCAGCCGGTAGACGTGCGCCATGAATTCGGGATGTTCGCCCGTATCCACCACTTCGTAATCGGCCTTGCCTTCTTTGCGGATGCTGCAGTACCTGGGCTCGCGCTGGAAAATATCGCCCTTGACCTTGGCGGGATCGATGGTTTCGGCGCCGGGGCCGCTTATTTCGCCGTGGATATCGCCCGTATTGGTGTTAAGCCCCAACTTGAACGACCCTTCGAACGCGCGGTCCGCCCCCATCACGTCGGCTGCGAACTTGTTGGCGTCGCCCAAGAGCACGATAAACAGCCCCGAGGCCATGGTGTCGAGACTGCCGCCGTGGCCCACCTTGTCGAGGCCGAATTTGCGCTTGACCGCCTTGATTACGCTCGAAAACGCGATTCCGGCGGGTTTGTCGACGAGCAGAAAACCGTTCATAGCGTGTCGAGGATGGCCAGCACCTCGTCGCCCTTTTCGAGCGAACGGTCGAGCTGGAACAGGAGCCGCGGCGTGAACTTGAGCCGCACTTCGCGGTTGATGATCGCCTGGAAGCGCTTGGCGTTGTGCTTGAGGTGCTGGAGCGCGGTCGTTTTAAGCTTGTCGTCGCCGAAGACCGACACCCCTACCGTGGCGTCGCGCAGATCCTTGCCGCACTTGACTTGGGTCACCGTGATGAGCCCCGGCGCCACGCTATCGCCCTGCATCACCGAGAACATGCTCTCGGCGATCACCCGCTTCAGGAGGCTGTTGATGCGCTCGAGCCTGTCGACCGCCATCAAAGACTCCTCGGGAGCTCTTCGAGGAGGTAGCACTCCACCGTGTCGCCCTCCTTGAACTCTTCGTAGTTCTCGAAGCAGATGCCGCATTCCTGCTGGCCGGTGACTTCCTTGACCTCGTCCTTGAAGTGCCGGAGCGTCTTGACCTTGCCTTCCCAGATCTGCTCTTTGCCGCGGAAGATGCGGAACTTCTCCTTGGCCACCAACACGCCATCGAGCATCTGGGAGCCGGCAATCTTGCCGAGCTTGCCGATGTCGTAGATGGCCTTGATCTCGGCGTGGCCCTTGACCACTTCCTTGTACTCGGGCGGCAGCAGATCCATCATCGACTGCTTGACGTGGTCGATGAGCTCGTAGATGATGCGGAAGGAGTTGATCCTGACGCCGTCGTGGCGGGCCTGGCTCTGCACGCCCGAATCGTTGCCGATATCGAAGCCCACCACGATCGCCTTGCCGGCGGCGGCGCTCTTGACGTCGGTCATCGAGACGTTGCCCGTGCCGGTGCCGATGATGTTGAGCCCCACCTTGTCGCTCTTGATCTGCTCGAGCGCCTGGACGATGGCTTCGAGCGAACCTTGCGTATCGGACTTGACCACCACGTTGAGCTCTTTCTTGCCCTCGGCGGCCATGCGCGACATGAGCATGTCGAGCGTGGCGGCCTTGTTGCTGGCCAAAGCCTCTTCCTTCTTCTCCTGCGCGGTCTGTTCGGCGAGCGTGCGGGCGCGCTTTTCGTCGAGCATCACCCTGAAGTCGCTGCCGGCCTCGGGCACGCCGCTAAGTCCCGTGCACTTGACCGGCGTCGCCGGCGGCGCTTCTTTGATGCGCCGGCCGTGGTCGTCGATAAGCGCGCGCACTTTGCCGAAGTGTTCGCCGATCAAGATGGCGTCGCCCACCTTGAGGGTGCCGCCGGTGACGAGCAGCGTGGCGCACGGCCCGAGCCCCTGCTGGAGCTCCGACTCGATCACGTAGCCGTTGGCGCGGCGGTTGGGGTTGGCCATGAGCTCCAATACTTCCGCCTGCACGAGGATGTTTTCCAAAAGCGCGTCCACGCCCTCGCCGGTGACGCCCGACACGGGGCAGCAAATGATGTCGCCACCCCAATCTTCGCAAGAACCTCTGGGCATACGGCTCACATACGGCAAATTCTACAGCATCCAAATCTTTTCTGGCCTTCATGGCCCACAAAACAATTTTCCACAT
>JAFXST010000052.1 GCA_017525475.1 Kiritimatiellia bacterium
AGATGTCCATAACTTCGGTGGACAATTTTTCGCTGTTCCGCAGCGAGGAGGCCATCAAGGAAGCCGACGTGGTGGTGCTGGTGCTGGATCCGCGGCTCGGGCCCACCATGCAGGACAAGCGGATCGCCGGCAAGATTCTCGACGCCAACAAGGCTTGCGTAGTGATGATGAACAAGTGGGACTTGGCGCAGGCGGAGGGGATAACCGAGACCAAGGCCGTGGAGGCTTTGCGGTTGATGATGCCGTTTTTGAATTTTGCGCCGGTGGTGTTCTGCTCCAACAAGTCGGGCTACAACATCCGCCGTACGGTAGAGGCCATCGATACGGCCGCCGCAAGCGCGGGGATGAAGCTTCCGACCGGCATCCTCAACCGCACCATCAACGCCGCCGCCAAGAAGACGCTGTCGCCGATGATCAAGGGCAAGCGGCTCAAGATCTACTATGGGCTGCAGGTTTCGGTCAATCCCCAAACCGTGCGGCTGTTCGTGAACGACCCCAAACTGGTGACGCCGCAATACGTAGCCTATATCGAGAAGAATATCCGCGCGCGGTTCGGGCTCGAGGGGGCGCCGCTCAGGATTTTCATGAAGGCGAGAAGCCGCAAGGACGCGACCGGTGCCGAAAAATAGGCTATTGTGGATAGCGGCGGTGGCGGCCGCGCTGGTGCTGGGTGGCGCCGCGGTGTGGCTGGGCGGCCTCAACCAGGACGAAGGGTGGTATCTCTACGCCGCCAATCTGGTGGCCGAGGGACAGACGCCTTACCGGGATTTCGCCTTTACGCAAGGGCCGGTCATGCCGTACGTGTATTCGCTCTTTTCCGGCATTTGGCGGCATTACGGCTTGTTGGGCGCGAGGCTCTTCAATTTGGTTATCGGCTTTTTGTCGATCGGCGCCATAATGCTGATCGCCCGGCGTCTAAATGGGAACGCGCTCATCGCATTGTTGCTCCTGGGGTGCAATCTCTACCACCTCTATTATCTCGCCATCCCCAAAACCTATGCGCTCGCGTCGCTCTTGGTGTCGCTTGGCTTTCTCTGCCTTACGTTCGATGCGGTCTCGGCGGCGTTTGCAGCCGGGCTGTTGCTGGCGTTGGCGGCGGGCGTGAGGATCAGTCTCGGCGGGCTCTTGGCGGCCGTCGGCATTTGGATGGTAATCAAGAACCCGCGCTTGCTGGCGGAAAACCGGCGGTGCAACTGGCTGTGGTTCGGGCTTGGGGGCCTCTTGGGCATGGCGCTTTGCTATGGGCCCTTTTTGTTCGACGATAGTGCCCGAGCGGGGCTAATTGCCGCCCAGCGTTACCATGCCGCTCGCGAAGCTTCGGGCGTGTTCTTCGCGCTCGGCAGCGTCTCGCGGCTCGTCAGGTGGTATTTGCCCTTGGCGGTGCTGCTCGCGGTCGTAGTGGCGCAAAAGCGCCGGTTGGTCGGGGGCATTTGGCTCGTGGCGCCTTTGGCGGTAATGGCGGTGCAGCTCTTGGCGCCGTTCCCGTACGAAGACTATCAGCTCCCGCTGATCGGCATTTTGGCGGCGGTGGCGAGTTTGGCTAAGGTGGAGGCGTTGCCGGTGGCGCTTGTCGGTTTTACCTTGGCGTTCGGCAACCCGCTCCTCGAAAAATGGACGGTCGACGGCCAAGACCGGCTCTGGTCGCTCAAAAAGGACAAGTGCGAACTCGCCCAATTGCGGGAAACCGCGCGTACGATCGAGGCGCTCGACCCCGGCGGCAGTTTGCTGTTGACGCAAGATCTGTATTTGGCCATCGAAACCAATCGCAAAGTTCCCAAGGGACTGGAGATGGGGCCGTTCAGCATCTTGAGCGACGAAGAGTGGCGGGCGCTCCTGGAACTCGCTCCCTGTCCGGTGGCGGCGCTTTCGGGCTATACGTTCGCCATCGAGCCGCCGTCGTGCGTCCAACGCGACCTTACGCAACAGCTGGAATACTGGCAGATCCTCAAGACGCGCTATGCGCTGGCCGACCGCATCGAACGGTTCGGCCAAAACGCCACCACGCTGTTGATCCTCAAACTCCAGGAGCCGCCGCTGCCATGACCCCCGAAGAGATCCGCGCACGCATCGTCGACGTGGTCGGCCGTAACGGCGGGCATCTGGCCTCGAGTCTGGGGGCGGTGGAGCTCGCGCTCGCTTTGAGCCGCGTCTTCGACCCGCAAACAGACCGCATCGTCTGGGATGTCGGGCATCAGGCATACGCCTGGAAGATCCTTACCGGGCGCGACGACCGCTTCGATACGCTTAGGCGGTTCGGCGGACTTTCCGGCTTCCCCAACCCTGGCGAATCCCCGGCCGATGCGGCGGTGGCGGGGCATGCGGGCATGGCGCTGTCGGTGGCGCTGGGGATGGCGGCCGCCCGCGACCGCAAGGGCTCGGGCGAACACGTAATCGCCGTGATCGGCGATGCGTCGATGGCCAACGGGGTGAGTTTCGAGGCGCTTAACAACTGCGCGGCCGCGACCGGCAAGGTGATCGTGGTGCTCAACGACAACGAGATGAGCATCTCCAAGCCGATCGGCAGTTTCGCGAGGTTCCTGGGGCGGCTTATCACCGGGGTAAGGTACAACCGCGTCAAGAAGGCGGCGGAGGCGGCCGGGCACGGGCTCAAGCTCACGTTTTTGCGCAACATCTACCACGAGATCGAAAGCCGCATCAAGGGGCTGTTTTTGGGGAGCCGCTACTTCGAGCATTTTGGCCTGAGGTACATCGGGCCTATCGACGGGCACGATCTCAAGGCGGTGGAAGACGCGCTTACCGTGGCCAAGGAAGACAAGCGCAGCGTAATCGTGCACGTGGTGACCAAGAAGGGCAAGGGCTTTGCGGCGGCCGAACGCGAACCTACCCGCTTCCATGGCGTGGGGCCGTTCGCGATCCCCGCGCCGCCCAAGACCGGCAAGAGCTGGAGCCGGGCGTTCGGCGAGGCGGTTACGGAACTTGCCCGACGCGACAAGCGCATCGTGGCGCTTACCGCCGCCATGAAGGACGGCACCGGCCTCGATATTTTCGCCCGCGAATTCCCCGAGCGGTTTTTCGATGTGGGCATCGCCGAGGAGCATCTCGCCGGATTCGCGGCGGGGTTGGCGGCCGGCGGCATGCGCCCGGTGGTGGCCATCTATTCCACTTTTCTCCAGCGCGCCATCGATCAGGTGTTCCACGATATGGCGATCGCGAAGCTGCCGGTCATCATCGGCATCGATCGCGCCGGGGTAGTGGGCGCCGATGGCGTAACCCACCAGGGGCTTTACGATCTCGCGCTCTTGCGCGCCATCCCCAATGTGGTTATCGCGCAGCCCAAGGACGAGGAGGAGCTTAAGACCATCCTAACCGAAGCGCTCGAGCGCGGAGGCGTAACCGCCATCCGTTATCCGCGCGGCGATTGCCCTAAAAAAACGGAACTTGAAGACTGCGGCGACAAGGTGGCGATCTGGTGCACCGGCGATTGGGCCGAGAAGGCCAATCTGGTGGCCGCCAAGGTGGGCGGCAAGGTGGTGTCGCCGCGCTACTTGAAGCCGGTGAACCGCGACTTGGCCGAGCGGCAGCGACAAGCCGGGATGAAGATCGCAGCCATCGAAAACGCCGCCGCGATCGGGGGCTTGGGCGATGCGATCGGCGCCGATCTCGAATTCGGCTGGCCCGACGAATTTATCCCGCACGGCAAGGTCGCCGAGCTCGAAAAGGCCTACGGGCTCGATGCGGAGTCGATAAGCGAAAGGATCCTGGCAAATGGCTAAGGTACACGGTTTCCCCGGCGAGTGGGCCCGGGTCAATGGCGTGGTCATGGGCTTGTGGCCGCTCTTCGTGTGGATTTTCGTGGGCGGGTTTTCGCTCGCGATGTTCTGCTTTTTCAGTGCCGCTTTGGGAGCCATCGGGCTCGTGATGGCGGTGGCGTGGATCATCTGGAATCTGCGCTTGGGGCTCAAGAAGGTGGAAAGCTTCTTCAAGGGCGCCAAGGGCGAAGAGCGCATCGCCGCCATTCTGCAGGATCTGCCCGACGATTGCCAGATTTTCCACGACTACGTGGCCGGCAAGGACCATATCGATCACGTGGCGGTAACCCCGAGCGGCATCTACGCCATTGAGACCAAATTCTGGAGCGGCAAAGTCACGCTGGAGGACGGCCGCATCCTCGTGGACGGCAAGTTGCCCGCGCGTTCGCCGGTGGCGCAGGCGCTGCGCGAGACCGAAGAAATCCGCAACAAGCTCAAAACGATGGGCTGGACCGGCTACATCACGCCGATCGTGGCGTTCGCGAGCGACACTTTCGACGGCGACCAGGCGGAGCTCAAGGGCGTGACGATCCTCAATTCGAGCGCGCTCAAGGCCTATCTCATGGCGCATCCTTCGATTTTGACCCAACTCGAGCTCGACCGCATCGTCAAGCTCATGGAGGAATGAAATGGTAATCAACCTGTTGCTGGCGGCGGCCATCGTCTCGCCGCTCGCCTACTACGACCGCATCGGCACCCGGCTCGGGAACATGCTGTCGCGCTATCACATCAGCCAGCATCCGCTCGACGACGAGATTTCGCAGCGTGCCTGGACCAACCTGGTGAGCTTCTACGACTTCGACCACTCGGTGTACCTGAAGTCCGATCTCGAGCGGCTTGCCCGCCACGAAAAGACGATCGACAACGAGATCGCGCGCGGCAACGTAGGCTTCGGCTACGAGGTCTATAACCTCTATATCGAGCGGCTCCAGGAGCGCCTCGACTTCGCCACCAATCTCCTCGCCAAAGGCGAATGGGACTTCACGGTCGACGAGAACTACCGCGTCAAACGCAAGGACGCGCCCTGGCCCGAAAGCCGCGCCGACGCCGAGGAGCATTGGCGCAAGCGGCTCAAGAACGAAGTGCTGGCCATGAAGATCATGCGCGAACTGGACATGGAGCGCAAGGCCGCGCGCGCAGCCGCCGAAAAGGACGATGACGAGGGCGACGGCGAGGACGAAAAGGAAGAAAGCATCAAGAAAGACGAGACGGTCGAGGAGCAGCTCATCAAGAAGTACCGCCAGTATGCGCTCGTGGTCGGCGAACCCGACGAGGAAACGGTGCTGCAGGCGTACCTTTCGGCGCTCTCCCACGCGTACGACCCGCATACCGACTACATGAGCCAGTCGGTCAAGGAAGAGTTCGACATGGACATGAACCTTTCGCTCGGCGGCGTGGGCGCGGAACTCGGTTTCGATCCCGACGACGGCGCGCTCAAGATCGGCAAGATCATGCCCAACAGCCCCATGGGCCGCGACGGTCGCATCAAGAGCGGCGACAAGATCACCGGCATCCGCAACGCCGAAGGGGTGATCGAGGATATCACCTGGCAGCCGATCAAAAAGTCGATCAAGAAGATCCGCGGCCCCAAAGGCACCGACGTCACCCTGGAGATCAAGCCCAAGAGCGACCCCACCGGCCAGACGCGCCATATCGTGACCTTGACGCGCGATATCGTGGCGCTCGACGACCAGGCGGCAACCGGCAGAGTGGAGCGGGTTTCGATCGACGGCAAGGAGTTGAAGCTCGGGTACGTGTTTTTGCCCAGCTTCTACGGCTCCGACGACAAGGCCTTCGGCGATCCCGATTTCCGGAGCGCGGCTTTGGACGTCAACCGCTACCTCGCCGATTTCAACTCCGAGGGCGTGGAAGGGCTGGTGCTCGACTTGCGCGGCAACGGGGGAGGGAGCCTGCGAGAGGCCATTCTTTTAAGCTCGCTCTTCGTGCCCAACGGCCCCGTCGTGCAGATCAAGAACGCGCATACCGTGGGCGCCATGACCATCCCGCCCGGCAATACGGTGGCGTTCCGCAAGCCAATGGTGGTTATGACCGACCGCGCTTCGGCCTCGGCTTCCGAAATCGTGGCCGGGCACCTGCAGGATGTGGGCCGCGCCATCGTGGTCGGCGACAGCCGCACCCACGGCAAGGGCACGGTGCAGCGCGTGATGCGGATGGGGTCCGACAAGTACGGCTCCACCAAGATCACCACCGACCGCTTCTATCGCGTCAACGGCGACTCCACCCAGGTGGCCGGGGTCGCGCCCGACATCCTGTTGCCTTCGCTCTTGGATTCCCTCGATATCGGCGAAGACAAGCTCGATTACGCCTTGCCGTTTTCCGCGATTCCGCCGGCCGATTACAAGCTATGCTGGAACGCGCGCGAACTGGTCGCTCCCGTAAAGGCCAGGTCGCAGGCGCGGCTAGCCGGCGACGAGCGCTACCGCAAGCATCTCGCCAACGTCGAGGGCATGCAGGAGATCGGCGATCGCGAGGAAGTGCCGCTCGAATACGCTTCGCGCAAGGCGATGATGCAGAGCGACCGGGACCTGAGCGAACTGGACGGCGACGAAGAGGAGTCCACCGAAGAAAAGGTCATCTCCCGCCGTCGCCGCAACCAGACGAAGAAAGACGACGTGGTTTTGGACGAGGCCTTCCGCATTTTGGCCGATATGGTGGAGCTGAACGGCGGCAAGGAACTGCCCGAGCCCAAAGGATGGTGGGAATGACCAAGATCAAATTCGTCAAGATGCATGGGGCCGGCAACGACTTCATCATGATCGACAATCGCCTGGGCGACTTCCCCGGGTACGACTACCGCAGGTTGGCGGCCATGGGCACCAGGCGCAGCGGCGTAGGCTGCGAGGGCATAATCCTCGTGGAGAATTCCGATAAGGCCGATTTCAAGATGCGCTTTTTCAACCCCGACGGCAGCGAGGCCGAAATGTGCGGCAACGGCGCCAGATGCGTGGCCGCCTTCGCCCGCGCAATCGGTGCGGTGTCGGGAGATGCGATGCGCTTCGAGACGATTGCGGGCATCGTGTCGGCGCAGATCCTCCCCGGCAACCTTGTCAAGGTGGGGATGCCCGATCCCAAGGATTTCGGCGACGATTTCGTGGTGGCGGGCGTGCCGCACAAAATCGTGCCGGTCGAGAACATTTCCAAGGTCGACGTGGAAAAACTCGGGCGCGCCATTCGGCTGTCGCCCGAGTTCGCCCCCGACGGCACCAACGTGGACTTCGTGGTCTACCGCCAGCCCAACAAGGCGATAGTGCGCACCTACGAGCGCGGAGTGGAGGCGGAAACCGGCGCCTGCGGCACCGGAGCGGTGGCCACGGCGGTCGTCGGGGTCAAGGACTACGGGCTCGAGTTCCCCGTCACGATCAAGACCGTGAAGGGCTACGAGCTGGTGGTCGACGGCACGACCGACGGCGAAAACTTCTCGGGGGTCACGCTTACCGGCCCCTACAAGAAAGTGTTCGAGGGTGTGCTCGACTGGGACGAACTCGACGCGGACGGGGAGTGATGGAAAAGTTCGAACTCGAGCCGGCGCTGTGCGAAGAAATCCGCGCCAAGGTGTTCGGCGCCGATTTCATGAAACTGGTGCAGACGGTGCGTCGCGGCGGCGCCACGTTCAAGATTTCGCTTCGTCCCGTGGCCATCGGCGGCGAGCGCCGCTTCCAGGCCGAGATGGTCGAGGACGGCCAGGTCCAGGTGCGCAACTTCGGCGAAGCGGGCGCGCGCGAAGGCCTGGAGGAGATCATCGCCCAAAAGGGCGCGCGCGATCTGCATCTCATCTGCGGGTCGGGCGATTTGCACGTAAGGGTCACCCGCAAAGGGCGCGCGGCGGTTTCGCGCTCGGCCAAGCTCGAGCGCAAGGTGGAGCTAAAGCCCCACGACCGCGTCAAGAACGTGCCGCTCAACGCGTTCGATGCGGCCGCCTTGCTGAGGGTGCTCGGTATCGCCGACGGCGAAGGCCGCATCCGCGCTTCGATGCGCGGCAAGTACGACCAGGTCAACGAGTTTTTGAAGGCGGTGGGCGAAACGGTGAAAGTCGCCGACAAGGAGCGGCCGTTCGTCGTGGTGGATTGCGGCTGCGGCAAGGCGTATCTCACGCTCGCCTTGTATTTTTACCTTACGCAAATCGTGGGGCTCGCCAATGTCAAGGTATATGGCATCGACCGTCGCGGGGATGTGATCGCGGCCGCACGGCGAATGGCGGCGCAGCTCGACCTCGAGGGCAAGGTGGAGTTCATCGAGGCCGATCTCGAGGCGGCCAAGCTCGACCGCGCCGATCTCGTGGTTTCGCTTCACGCCTGCGACACCGCCACCGACGAAGCGCTGGCGCGAGCGGTGGAATGGGGGGGCCGCTTACGTACTCTCGGCGCCCTGCTGCCAGCACGAACTCCAGCAGCATATGGCCAAATCGGGGAACTCCACGTTCGCCGGACTGTTGCGCCAATCCATCTTGCGCGAGCGCTTTTGCGATCTCTTGACCGACAGTTTCCGCGCCATGATCATGCGCATCCTCGGCTACCGCGTGCAAGTGGTGGAATTCGTCTCGTCCGAGGCCACTATGCGCAACATTTTGATCCGTTGCGAGCTGGGGCTCAAGTGCGGCCAACCGGGGCCGGTCGCCGAGTATCTGAACCTGCGCGACTACTGGCGGGTGGAGCCGTGGCTCGCGGAACGGCTCCAAAAAATCCTCGGCAAATATCTCGCCCCCTATTGCCAAATTCCGGAAAATATGGTATAATCTCCTTTAACACTTGACAAAGTGCAGTCGGGTGGAGTGTATACTGGAGCGATAAATGGCTAGAATAAAGAAGACCGTCGAGAAGCCGCAGGAAGTGATTCTGGATGCGATCGACGACGACGATTTGCCGCCGGACGAGGCGGAGCTCGAAGCGTCGGTAAAGAACTGGGACGAAGAGACGCTGGCTTCCGAAGTGGTCCGCGCCGAAGCCAAGGGGACCAGGCCCGGCGACGATGCGATCGACGACGACGAACTCGACGAGGAGCTGGAGGAGCAGTCGGTGGCCACCGCCGATTTCGCCGCCAAGCAGGCCGCGCAGGAATCGGAGGAGGAACTGTTGCCCTCCATGGAAGGCATGTCCATCCTCCGCGAAACCGAAATCAACGACGTCATCCAGGACATCAAGCGGCGCAGCGAGCAGAACGGCGGCTACATCACCTACGAGGAACTCATCCAGATCCTGCCGCAGAACATCCTCGACGCCATCCAGACCGACCGCTACCTCAAGATCCTCGAAGCGCTGGGCGTGCACGTGATCCGCGAGGAAGACGTCAAGCAGTGGATCGAAAACAAGAACCAGCAACGGGTCGACAAGATCCGTCCCGAGGTGGAAGACCCGATCCGCATGTATCTGCACCAGATGGGCCAGGTGGAGCTGTTGTCGCGCGACGACGAAGTGGTGCTGTGCGAGGCGATCGAAACGGCGGAGACCAAGGTCCGCACCATGTTCAACAGCTTCCTGTTCGTGCCGCAGATGTACGAAAACCTGCTCAACTCGCTGGAAGGGCAGAACGAGCGTTTCGACCGCATCGTCAACGACGAATACGAGGACGACCGCGAGACCTACCTCAAGATGATCCCGGCGTTCCGCAAGCGCCTCAAGGAATGCGGCAAGCGCCTGCGCGAGGCGAGCGAGCGCAACCTCGAGCTGTTGGCGGCGAAGAATGTGCCCGAGATCAAGCTGCGCGGCGCCGCCACCTCGCTCGCCAACGCCCGCAAGGCGATGAAGGACCTTTCCGAGGCCATGCGCTTCAAGCAGAAGATGCTCGAGACGCTCTGCGCCGACGCCGACGAGCGCTACTACCTGCCGTACCGCCGCATGCGCTCGCAGCTCGCGGAGCTCATGCAGGGCAAGGCCACCAAGCAGCGCAAGAAGGAGATCGCCGAGCTGTCGGCCAAGATGGCGG
>JAFXST010000053.1 GCA_017525475.1 Kiritimatiellia bacterium
CCTGCAGATGGTGGAGGAAGGGCTCGTCGCCGGATGGAACGACCCGCGCATGCCGACGGTATGCGGAATGCGCAGACGCGGCTACACTCCCGGCGCGATACGCGAGTTCTGCAGCCGCATAGGCGTCTCCAAGGTCGAAAGCGAAAGCGACCCCGCGCTCCTCGAGTGGTGCGTGCGCGAGGAGCTCAACCGCACGGCCACGCGGCGCATGGCGGTGTTGGATCCCGTCAAGGTGGTGATCGACAATTTCGAAGGGGGGCGGGAGGTGGAACTCCCCAACAACCCGCTCGACGAAGCGGCCGGCACGCGCAAAATCCCGTTCGGGCGCGAAATCTGGATCGACCGGGCCGACTTCATGGAAGTGCCGGAGAAGAAGTTCTTCCGCATGGCCCCGGGCCAGGAAGTGCGCCTTAGGGGCGCCTGCATCTTCAAGTGCACCGGTTGCGTCAAGGACGCCGACGGGCGGATTGCCGAAATCCACGGCACCTGGGATCCCGAGAGCTGGGGCGGCAACGCGGCCGACGGACGCAAGGTGAAGGGCACCATCCACTGGGTGGACTGCGCCACGGGCATCCCCGCCAAAGTGCGGCTGTACGAGCGGCTTTTCACCGCCAAGGATCCGCTCGCCGAAGGTAGCGCCAATTTCCTCAAGTTCCTCAACCCCGATTCCAAGCGCGAAGTGGCCGCCTATATGGAGCCGGCGCTGGGCGAGGCCAAGGCGTTGGAACGCTTCCAGTTCGAGCGCACCGGCTATTTCGTCAAAGACGCCGACGGCGCCTTCAACCGCACGGTGGGGCTCAAAGACGGCTACAAACCGGCATGAACACGCGGCGGGTAGTCGTAACCGGCATGGGCGTGGTGAGCGCCTTGGGTCAGACGGTCGAGCGCGCCTACCGCCGGCTCAAGACTTTGCGCAATTGCATCGGGGCCTTGCCGGAACTGGCCGAATACCGCGGGCTCAATTCGCATCTCGGCAGCCGCTGCGCTTTCGAGCGGCCACCGGAGTGGACGCGCAAGACCACGCGCTCGATGGGCGACGTCGCCATGTACGCGCTGGCGGCCACCGAGCAGGCGATCGCCGATGCGGGGCTGGGCGCGGACGTGCTCGAAAGCGGCCGCACCGGCGTAGCCTACGGCAGCTGCTCGGGATCGGTGCCGCCGCTCCTCGATTTCTATTCGATGGTCAAGACCAAAGAGGTCTCCGGCATCACGAGCAACACCTACATCAAGCTGATGCCGCAGACCACCGCGTGCAACCTCTCGGTGCATTTCCGCACCCATGGGCGGCTGGTGCCCACGGGCACGGCCTGCACTTCGGGGTCGCTCGCTGTCGGTAACGCCTACGAACTCGTCAAATACGGCAAGCAGGAAGTGATGATCGCCGGCGGCGCCGAAGAGTTCAGCCCCACGCAAGTCGCGGTTTTCGATACGCTTTACGCCACTTCGGTCAAAAACTCCACGCCGGAACTTACGCCGTCGCCCTACGACCGCGATCGCGACGGCCTCGTGATCGGCGAGGGCGCCGCCACGCTGATATTGGAGGAGCTGGAGCACGCCAAAGCGCGCGGAGCCCGGATCCTGGCGGAGGTGGCGGGCTTTTGCGAGAATACCGACGGCACCCACGTCACCAACCCCAATGCCGAAACGATGAAGCTGGCGATGACGGGCGCGCTCGAGGACGCCGGCATCGGCCCGGAGGCGATCGGCTACGTCAACGGCCACGGCACGGCCACCAAGGCGGGCGACATCGCCGAGACCGCCGCCACGCGCGCGGCGTTCGGCCGGGCGGTCGCGATTTCGTCCACCAAGAGCTACGTGGGGCATACGCTCGGCGCCTGCGGCTCGCTGGAGGCTATACTTACGATTTTGATGATGAACGAAGGGTGGTTCCACCCCACGCTCAACCTCTTCAATCCCGATCCCGCCTGCGCTGAGCTCGATTATATCATGGGCGAAGGCCGCCGGATGGATACGGAATACGCGATGAGCAACAATTTTGCCTTTGGCGGGGTCAACACCTCGCTCGTCTTCCGGCGATATGCTGGCTAACTTCCACACCCATACCGTTTGGTGCGACGGCAAGAACACGCCCCGGGAAATGGCGGAGGCGGCCGTGGCCAAAGGGTTCGGGATGTTGGGTTTCTCCAGCCACATGGCGCTGCCGGAAGGGGGCGAGGGTACGGTAGCGCCCGGGCGCGCGCAAGCGTACGTGGCCGAAATCCGGGCTTTGGCGCGCGAGTATGCGGGCAGGCTCGAGATCCTTTGCGGGGCCGAGGCCGAATATATCCCCGGCGCCACCGCGCCCGAGCAAAGCCGCTACGCGCATTTGGGCCTCGATTATCTGATCGGCTCGGTGCATTACGTGGTGGCGGACGATGGCGCGCGCGTGCCCGTGGACTACACGCCCGAACTGCTGTTCGCCGGCATCAAGGCCCATTTCGCAGGCAACGCCCGCGCGTTCGTGGAGCGGTATTTCGCGCAGCAAATCGACATGGTCGAGAAGTTCGATTTCGAGATCCTCGGCCACCCCGACCTCGTGCGCAAGTTCAATTTGAGGCATCCCTACTTCGACGAAAACGCCCCCTGGGTGCGCGAGTGCGAAGCGCGTCTCGCCGAGGCGCTGGCCAATAGCGGCAAGCTTGCCGAAGTCAACACCGGGGCCATCGCCCGCGGCTGGCTGGACGACGCCTATCCGGCCGCCCCGTTCCGCGAACTGCTGAAAAACCGGGGCGTCGGCTTTGTGCTCTCGTCCGACGCCCACTCGGCCGCCGGGCTCGATTGCGCCTTCGACCGTGATTTTGGGGTTGCATTCAAGACGGAAATATGATATAATACCCGCATAAGCCACAATAGGAGCCAAGTACGCCATGTCTTTGCTGGAGACCGGGAGCCTCTTTGGAGATTTTACTGTCGATCGACTGCTAGGGAAAACCAAGGTCGGCGAATTTTACGTTTTGCTATCAGCCGGTTCCGAGGTCAAGCATATCGTCGAAATCGTCCACCCGGCGATGAACGGCGGCGAGAGCGAGTTGCGCCAGGCGTTCGATCGCGAACTTGATTATGCCCAACAGCTTGAAGGCCGCGAGGTCACCAAAGTGTTGGATTTCGGGCTGGATCCGCAATCCGGCTACTATTACGTGGTCATGACCTACAAGGACGGCAGCAACCTGCCGGCGCTTTTGGGGATAAAGCTGCTGGAAACGATAGCCAGGGACTCCGACCGTTCGTGGGGCTCGGCGATCATCGCGTTATTGATGCTGGTGGCGCTTGGCGGCGCCGGCGTGGCGGTTTGGTGGTTCATGCGCGGCAATAAGCCTGCGCCGGAGGTGGAGAGCGCCGAGCCTTCGCCGGTGCAGGAACAAATCGCGGAGGCGCCGGCGCAACCGGCGGCCGAAGCGCCTGCCGCCCCCAAGGTGCTTAACGACAAAACGGTGCGCAAGACCAGGATCGGCGCCTATATGTGGCATTATACCATCGCCGACGGCATGGCCGTATTGTGGCGCGGCAGCGACGCCTACGTAGGCGCGCCTTGCATGGAGCCGATGCCGGCCGGGCGCATCGTGGTGCCGGCGGAAATCGACGGGTACCGGGTGGGGGCGCTAGGCGCGCTCGCGTTTTTCAACTGCAAAAACGTCACGGCGGTGGTTCTGCCCGATACCGTAAAGCGCATCGGCAACCGTTGCTTCCTCGGCTGTACGCAACTGGCGGAAATCAATTTCCCCGATGCGGTGGAGCGGATCGGCATTTGGGCGTTCAACCGTTGCGAAAGTCTGACCCGCCTGGATCTCAACCGGTGCGCCTATTTGGATTACGAAGGCGGCGTATTCGCTTTTTGCCGCTCGCTCAAAGAATACGCGGTATCGCCCGACAACAGCTCGTTCAAGGTCGAAGACGGGGTGCTCTATAGCCGCGACGGCAAAAAACTGTTTGCGGTGCCGCCGGCCAAGGCCGACTTCAAAATCCCCAAGGGCGTGGAGGAAATCGGCGCCTATGCGCTTTGCAACAGTTGCCTGTCCAGGTTGGTGGTGCCCGAGTCGGTGCGGGTGTTGGGCGAGGGGGTTTTCGCCGAATGCGCCAAAATGGAGGCGGTGGCGATTGCGGGGGACGCGCCCAAGCTTTTGGGCAACAAGGGGGTGTTCTTCCGGGGGACTTCGGGCAAGCTGGAAGTGGTGGTCAAAGAAGGCACTACCGGCTGGAAGGCTCCGGCCGTGGCGGAGCTGCCCGACAAATGGCCGGACGGCAGGGGGCGCACCATCCGCCACAAGCGCGCGAGCGACCCCAATGCCGACCGTTCCGGCAAGAAGAAACGGCGCAAGTAGCGGCCGATTTCTATTGACAAGCGCGGCCGGAATTTGATATAATATGCACCATGAAAACTGAAATCTTCCTTGCCGCGGTGGTGGCCGCGGCGACGGTGGCGCTGGGCGCGCCCCAAAAAGCGGGCGGCAAGAAAGAGCCCAAACCGGCGGTGTCCAAGCAGACGGTGCTATGGAAGAACGGCGACAACGGCGTCAAGGTATACCGGATTCCGGCCTTGTGCACCGCGCCCGATGGCAAGACTTTGGTGGCAGCGTGCGACGCGCGCCACGACCATCTCCAGGATCTCAACCGCCAGCCCTGGCAGAAGATCAACATTGCCATACGCACCAGCAAGGACGGCGGCAAGACCTGGGCGCCATCCGCCTATTCGCACGAGTGGACGTGGAACGACGAGGAAAAGTGGGCTGGTTCGGACCCGAGTTTCGTGGTGGACGCCAAGAACAAGAAGATTTTCCTTTTCTACAATGTGGCCGAGTATGTAAAGGCGGCCGGCGTCTACCGCCAGTACGTCCAGGAGTCGGCGGACAACGGCAAGACCTGGAGCAAGCCCAGGGACATTTCGGACGCCATCCGCCCGGCCGGCTGGTCTGAGCGGGGATTCGTGTTCATCACTTCTGGGTCGGGCATCCAGACCAAGGACGGCGCGCTGCTCCATACGCTCGTGTGGGTGGGCAAGCAGGTTGCGCTCTTCGGTAGCGACGACGGCGGCGCCACCTGGAAGGCGTGGGGCGCACCCACCAAGGAACCTGGCGATGAATGCAAGGTGGTGGAACTTTCGGACGGCCGGCTCATGATCAATTCGCGCAAGGGCGTGGGCGCGCGCGAAATCTTCACTTCGGCCGACAACGGCGCCACGTGGGAGCACTACTCCGACACCAGTCTCATGGACGGCCGCTGCAACGCGCAGATCATAACGTATCCGCTCGGCAAGAAGCTGGGCGGCAAGAAAGTTGGCCAGGTCGCCTACCCAAAGGAGATTCTCGCGTTCTCCAACTGCAATGCGCAGGGGCGCAGCAATCTCACCTTGCGCACCAGTTGGGATGACGGCCAGACCTGGACCGCCGGCATCGTGGTGGAGCCGGGGCGCGCCAGCTATAGCGATTTGTGCCTCATTCCCTCCAAGCAGGGCGGCAACCCGCCGGACGTGGGCGTTCTTTTCGAAGGGTCGGGCGAGACCGACATCCGTTTTTGCACCATCAAATCACAGGACATAATCAAAAAATGATCAGTTCACTCATTGCTGCATCGTTGATGCTGGCGACTCCGGTCGCAATCGAATGGCAGGCTCCGGCGCAGGCGCCGGTGAAGGCGGCGCGGGCTTTCGGCGGCTTTGTCGCCAGCGGCAAGTTCGTGATGGCCGGCGGCACCGACTTTGTCGAGACGCCTGAGGGCGCGCGCGTCAAGGTGTACGGCGACGCCATCGCCGTGCGTGGCGAGGACGGCGCCTGGAGCGTGGTGGGCAAGTTGCCGCATCCAGTGGGCGAAGGCGTTAGCGCACAGGTCCCCGGCGGCATCTTCTGCGCCGGCGGCACCGACGGCGCCAATCGCTTTGCCGATGCCTATCTCATCGACGAAACCGGCACGGTTACGGCGCTTCCGGATCTGCCGGAGCCGGTGGTCATGGGTGCGGCGGCGGCCGACGGCGCCAAGGTTTATGTGATCGGGCCCAAGGCGGTGTACGCGGCTGATCTCAAGGATCCCGCGGCGGTCGTCTGGAAGGCGATTGAAGAAGTGCCGGGCGCGCCGCGCCTGCAGCAGGTGGCGGCCGTCCAGAACGGCGACCAGAAGCAGAAGCGGCTCGTCGTCTACGGCGGCTACGACGCGGCGACGCTCGAGCCGTTGCATGACGGTTACGCCTACGTGATTGCCGAGGAGCGCTGGCAGGCGCTCGCTCCGCTCCCCGAGAACACCACCACCATCGGCGCCGGTTTCTTGCCGAGCGGCCATCAGCATATCCTCCTCTTGGGCGGCTTCGGCGAGCAGGGCTGGATCGCGCGCGCGCTCCAGGGTTCGCAGGAGACCGATCCGGTCGCGCTCGGCTGGCAGCGCAAGGTTTTGGCCTACAACTGCGTGACCGACGCCTGGTGCGAATACGGCGAGCTCGCTCCCGGCGACCAGCCGCGTTGCGGCGCCACGGTGGGGCTCAAGCCCGGCAAGACGCCCGAGCAGTACCAGCTCGTCATCGCGGGCGGCGAAGTGGCCCCCGGCCTGCGCACCGACGCCGTGTCGGCCGCCAACTTCCGCAAGACCGGCAAGTTCGGCGCTACCGCCTGGGCGGTGGTGGGCGTGTATGCGCTCCTCATGGTGGGCATGGCCTGCATCTTCATCTTCAAGAAAAAAGACGAGAACGACTACTTCCGCGGCGGCAACCGCATTCCCTGGTACGTGGCGGGCATGTCGATCTTCGCGACGATGCTCTCGTCCATCACCTTTATCGCTATCCCCACGCAGGCATATCTGCAGGACTGGCGCTACTTCGTGATGGCGTTCTTCATCATCGGCATGGCGCCGGTGGCGATCTACTATTATCTCCCGTTCTTCTGCCGCCTGGGCATCACCTCGGCCTACGAATATCTCGAAAAGCGCTTCAACCTAGGCGTACGGCTCTTCGGTTCGGCGGCGTTCGTGGTGTTCATGGTCTGCCGTGTGGCGGTGGTTACGCTCCTCCCGGCCATCGCGCTCAACGCGGTGACCGGCGTCTCCATCGATGCGTGCATCCTCATCTGCGGCATCCTCACTATGATCTACTGCTCCCTGGGCGGCCTCGAAGCGGTAATCTGGAGCGACTTCGTGCAGGGCATCGTCCTGATGGGCGGCGCGGTTTCGGTGCTGGTGATCCTCATCCTCAAGACCGGCGCGCCGGGTGCGCATTTCGCCACCTTCTGGAATGTGGCCGACACCTACGGCAAGAACACCATGTGGGATTTCCGCTTCATCCTCACCCAGCCGGTGTTTTGGGTGGTGGCGGTGCAGGGGCTGATATCCAACCTTTCCAGCTACACTTCCGACCAGTGCGTGATCCAGCGCTACATTGCCACCCCCGACGAAAACGCCACCAAGCGCTCGCTGTGGTTCAACGGCTGCATGAGCGTCTTCGCGCAGGTGGTGTTCTACGGTATCGGCATGGCGCTCTTCGCGTTCTACCACACCCACCCCGAGGCGATGGACGTGACCATGCCCAAGGGCGACTCGGTGCTCCCGATCTTCATGGCCACCGAAATGCCGGCGTGGCTCGCGGGTCTCGTGATCGCGGCCGTGTTCGCCGCCACCATCTCGACCCTGTCGGCCAACCTCTCCTCGGCCTCCACCGCGGTGGTCACCGATTTCATCAAGCGCTTCAAGCCCGATATCCCAGGGCGCACGCAGATCCGCTGCGGCCAGGTTTGCACCTACGTGGTGGGCATCCTCGGCATCATGGCGGCGCTGACCTTGGCGCGCATGGAGTCGAGCGCCTTGTTCGACAACTTCAACAAGTATATCGCCATGCTGACGGCGGGCCTCACCGGTCTCTTCTTCATGGGTGTATTCATGCCGCGCATCAAGGGCATCGCGGCGGTGCTGGGCCTCGCGGCCAACTACTTTGTGTGCTTCAGCTGCGAGCTCCTCGGCTGCAACGTGTTCGGCCTCAAGTTCCACCCGTTCCTGCTGGGCGGCATCGGGCTCGTGGTCTGCGTGCTCGTGGCCTACGTGTCGAGCTTCATCTTCCGCGAGAAGGGCAAGGACCTTGCCGGCCTTACGCTCAAGACGCTCAAGAAGTAACTTCGGGAGTATCGCATGAACGCGGTGTTTGCGGCGGCGGCCGAGGCTTCGGCGGGATGGCTGGTAAAGCTGTCGGCGATGGTCGACGTGGTCAACAGCTACGTTTGGGGGCTGCCCCTCATCCTAACGGTGCTCGTGGCGGGCATCCTCATCACCTCCTTCTTGCGGATGGAGCACCTCTTCCATCTCAAGCGGGCGTTCCATTATATGGTGCGCACCGAAAAGGGCGTGGAGGCCACCGGCGAAGTTTCGGCGTTCGGCTCCTTGTGCACCGCGCTTTCGGCGACGATCGGCACGGGCAGCATCGTGGGCGTGGCCACCGCCATCGGCGTGGGCGGCCCGGGCGCGCTCTTCTGGATGATGGTGGCCGCGTTCTTCGGGATGGGTACCAAGTATGCCGAGGGTTTGCTGGCGGTCAAGTACCGCACGGTGGACAAGGACGGCACGGTGCTGGGCGGGCCCTTCTACTATATCGAGAAGGGCCTCGGCCCCAAATGGAAGCCGCTGGCGGTGATGTTCGCGGTCTTCGGCATCCTGGCGGCGCTCCTCGGCATCGGTACCATTACCCAAATCCACGGTATCACCTCGGCGGTGCAACGCTTCTTCGAGACCGAGGCCGAATCCGGTAGCGTCTCCTCCGGCGTGCGGCTCTTCGGGGCGACCTATCCCTGGAGTACGGTTGTCGCCGGCGCCGTGGTCACCATCGCCACCGCCATGGTGCTCATCGGCGGCCTCCAGCGCATCGCCACCGTCTCCACCTTCGTGGTGCCGTTTATGGCGGTTACGTACCTGGTGATGTGCATCTTCATCATCTTCGGCAACTTCTCGCAAATCCTGTGGGCGATCCAGACGATCATGCGCTCGGCATTCAACCCCGCCGCCGCCACGGGCGGCGCCATCGGCTCCATCTTCGTCGCCATGCAGATGGGTATCGCGCGCAGCATCTTCGCCACCGAAGCGGGCCTAGGTTCCGCGCCGATCGCCGCGGCGGCCGCGCGCACGCGCGAGCCCGCCCGCCAGGGCCTCGTCTGCATGATGGGCACGTTCTTCACCATCATCATCTGCCTCATGACCGGCATTACCATCGTCCTCGCCGAAACCTGGCGCCCCGAACTGGGCCTCGCGGGCGCCAACATCACGATCGAAGCCTTTACCCGGGGCCTCGCGTTCATGCCCAATTCGGGCTTCATCGCGCGGCTCTTCATCATGGTTTCGCTCGGGTTCTTCGCGTTTACCACGATTCTCGGGTGGGACTATTACGCCGAGCGTTGCCTCGAGTACCTGGTGGGCAA
>JAFXST010000054.1 GCA_017525475.1 Kiritimatiellia bacterium
AATCCTCCCACGCTTCCGTCGTTTCGTCGAACTCCAAATCCTGCCACAATTCCCGGCGCGTCACGAATTGCCACATCGCATTGGCGAGCGTACCGTCGCCATAGATATCCTGCATCAGCCGCTCCGGGCTCACCTCGCCATTTGGCACTGCCCACACACCGCCAAAAAACCGCTGCCAGCCTTGCCCTTCCACATCGATTACGATCAGGTCCGGCCCTTTCGCGATGGCCGCCATAATCTCGCTTAGCCACTCGGGGCTTATTTCGTCATCGGCGTCCACCCAGGCAATATATTCGCCCTGGGCTCGCCGCAAACCTTCGTTGCGCGCCTTGCCTACCGGGCTCACCCCTTTAATCGCCACCACCTCCACTTCCGGATTTCCGCTCGGCAATCCCGGGGGCAACTCGCCGGTCAAAGTCGGTACGATTATCGACAGCTTCATGGCAGCGCCTCGATCCACTTGTCCCAGCATCGGGCATGGAAATTAAGGTCCCACTTGTCCGCTGTTTTAAGGCAATTGCCGCGCATCGCCGCCGCTTCTTGGTGCATCCGCCGCATTGCTTCCACGAGTCCCGGCAAATCGTTGTGCGCTACCACGATCCCGGTGCCTTTACCTTCCACCAAATCTTCGCGCGCTCCCACTTTGTCGCTCACGATTACCGGCACCCCAAAAGCCAACGCTTCGTTGACCACCAAGCCCCAAGGTTCGTACGCGCTCCAAAGCACCAAACAATCCAAACCCGCCATGACCTCTGCGAGTTCCGCGCCCGAAAGTTTACCCGTAAACTGCACCTCGGGATAATCTTGTTCCAATCGCGCCTTGTCTACCCCGTCGCCGATTACGACCATCGAGGCCTCGGAGATGGCGGCTTGCGTCCACGCCTGCAAAATGCCCGCTACTTGCTTGTGCGGCACGAGCCGCCCCACATAGCCAAAGCTAAAGCCCGGCTTGCGCTTGGGCTCGTCGCCGGCCAAATGCTTGCGGCTAACCATCGGATTCAAGACGATCCTGGTTTCCGGCATTCCGTACTGCGTAAAGGCTTTACGGTGTACGCCAGTGCCGCCCGCCAAACCCCAACACCAAGGCTTTGAATAAAGCCACTTCAAGAGCGCCGTTTTGATTTGCCGCCTTAGCCTGTTTTGGGGTTCATCCGGCTGCGAATCGCTATCGATGCCCACAATGCGCCTAAAACCCCACGCGTTGAGGATAAACCCGAACCAATAATCCCAGCCGGTATAGCCGTTGACCACCACTACGTCATGGCCCCGGTAAATCGCGATGATGTCTTTGGCCTTAAGTTCCCGCCGCCAATATACGTCGACCCCGCGCGGCAAATACACCGCGTTTACGATATCCAAGGTGTACTCGGTCTTTTCCTCGCAGATTACGGCAATGCGCTTCATACCCGCCAACATCTGGCCAGCATCCTCGCCCAGTCGCCTACCCGGCCCCATGCCGAACGGCTCCACCGCAAAGTCACGCACGGGCAAATTTGGGGACGGAAAGTCCCGAGCTTCCAGCCATACGTGCCGCTCCCGAAATCGACTTGCCAATCGTCGCCGCGCTTGGCTACCGCCTCCACATATTTGGCGTATAGCTGCGTAAGCTCTTTGCCCTTGCGGCAAAACGCCATCCAGCACCAAGCCGTCCGGTTTTTTACGTAGCGGATGGCCGCGGCAGTCGCCTCGCCATCCTCCTCCAAGACCGCAACTTCGGCAAGTTTGACCGCCCACATCGCCCTAAAGATCCGCCGTTCGCGCTCGCCCCAAAACCGCCGGTCACGCTTTTTCGCCGCCACCATTTGGGTTGCAAGTCCGTCCAAGATCCCTAGCGCCTCGTCGCCGCTCGCATTGTCCTTGTCCAAGATCCTTAGCGTCCCCGGTTGCGCCAACAACGCCTTGATCCGCGAGCGATCTTTCTGCTTCAAATTGTCTAGCGTCGCCTTTACGCGCGAATGCCCCACCGCCCTATACAAGAGCGCGCCCTTCAGCGTGGCCGCAAGATACGCCGCTAGTGGGCTCGTCGCCGGCATTTTCTCGAGGCATACGCGCTTTACGTCCGCCATCGCCACAATCGCTTCGCCGATTTCCTTCCACGCCCAATAGCGGTTTTGGTCCGGTCCTTCGGGAATAGCGTCGTTTTCGTCGGCCTTGTCCTGAGCGATAAACTTAAGGCACCCGTGCGCGTCGAGGCACAAGGGCGCCACTACCCGCGCATCGGGATTGCGCTCGTCATGCCAGACGATCAGCCTTGGGGTTTCGCCCGCGTCCAACGCGGCCTCGAGCCATATACAAGCGGCAAACGGCGTTGGGCCCTCCACCTTAAGCTTGTCCAGGCTTGTCAAAATCTCGACCATGGCGGCTATTTAGCGCAGTCGCGGCAAGACGAATTCCCAAATCTTGAACAGATACTTGGGCGCCATCATCGCCAGACAGCAAAAATAACCGTTCTCCCGATTGGCGCGCACGTTCTCGAGATTGAGCTTCAGATTGGCGCGCCAACCGCAAGTGGACTTGCCGCCCATCCGCATCTTGACCACGCTCTCGGGCAGATACGCCGCCTTGAGCCGCTGCCGGCACAAGTAGCGCACCATCAATTCGAAGTCGGCCGAAATCTGATAGCCGAGCTTGTAGCCGCCCAGTTGCAGCAAGCGTTCGCGCCGGATATAGACGCTCGGGTGCGGCGGCATATAGCCCCAGTTGTGCATGTACGGCCGCCATTTGGCCGCGCCATAGTACCTTACCGTCGTCACCAGATCCGCCTTCACGAACCTTACGTCCGCATACACCACGTCGATGCCGTCGGTAAACATGTCGGCGATATGCTTGAGCGTCCCGGGGAATTCCAGCATGTCGTCGGCGTTGAGGATCCCTACCACATCGCCCGTCGCCATCTTTATCCCCTTGTTGATGGCGTCGTACATCCCCTCGTCCGGCTCCGAAATCCACTTGAACTCCACCACTCCCCGATCTCTTTGCTCCCCGCCAACCGCTATCCGCCAACCGCTATCCGCCAACTGCGCCTGCTCCCTCACAATCCCCACGGTCCCGTCCTTGCTCCCGCCATCCACCACGATATACTCCACCTCCACGCCACGCTGCGCAAATACGCTATCCATTGCCGCGCGGATTGTCCGCTCGGCATTGTAGCAAACCGTTATCACACTAATCTTCATTCGGTCCGAAAATCACAGGTTTTTGAATATTATACCATAAAGCGGCGCGCAAGTCAACCGCTTATCTTGTCAAAGGCATTCTTCGAGCTTTAATGCGCCTTGGCGCAGCACCGTTACGCGCTCGCCATCTACGCTTACCACGGTCGACGGCACCCCCAGTTTGCTGGGCCCGCCATCGAGCACCGCATCGGCCTTTAATTCCGTTTGCGGCGTCAGCGCCGGGCTTTGGCCGCTCAAATTGGCCGAGGTTACCCTTAAGCTCCCGCCGCATTGGGCGATGAGCTCAAGCGTCAGCGGATCGTCGGGCATGCGGTAGCCTTCGCCATCCTGCACGATCGTCAGCGCTCCCGGCCAATAGCGTGCGGCCAATTCCCTGGCCTTGCCCGTGAGCCTGCGGCTATCCGAAACGAGGAGCGCAATCGGCTTAATTAAGTCGCGCCCCTTAAGTTCGTAAAGCCGCTTCACGGCTTGCGGGAATCGGGGGTGCGCCGCGAGGCCATAGACGGTATCGGTCGGGATTACCGCTACGCCTCCGTTGTTGAGACACGCGGCCGTTTCCTCCAGCGTTTGGTATTTAGGCGGTTTCATCAGTGGCGAGGATGGAGTTTATGCACTTCGGCGAACTTGGCCGTATCCACATGGGTGTATATCTGGGTGGTGCCGATATCGGCGTGGCCGAGCATTTCCTGGATGGCGCGGATATCGGCCCCTCGCGACAGCATGTGCGAGGCAAAGCAGTGTCTGAGGACGTGCGGCGAAATTTTGGCGACGTCGATCCCGGCCGCCATGGCGCGCTCCTTGACGATCTTGAAGACGCCACGCCGCGTAAACTTGCCCTTAAGCCGCGTCACGAACACGTTTTCGATTGCGAGATTGCCGCCGGTGAGGACAATGCGGGCCGATTCCAAATAGCGGTTCAAGGCGCGTCCGGCAGCGCCGCCGATCGGCACCAAGCGCTCCCGGTCGCCTTTGCCGGCTATCCTCAAAAGTTCCCCGTCCGCCACCAGATCGTCGAGC
>JAFXST010000055.1 GCA_017525475.1 Kiritimatiellia bacterium
GCCCTAACTGCAAAATTTTGTCAAAGTTTCATCTAGCATATGTACAATTATAAGCGAAGACAACGGGGGATCGGAGGGAGTGAAGTGCAATGAGCAAGGGAGCGAAAGGCGGAGTTTGCTTGTCGGACTTAATTGCCGAGCTAAATCAGGCTGGCACAGCCAACGATACTGCCGAGGCGAGGCAATTAGGATGCGAGAGACTCATGAGTCGAGCGGTCCGACAAGCATTCTCCGCCTGGAGCGACCCTACTGTCGGCCGTCAGCCGCAAACCCCCGTCTCCGTAGCGCCTACTTCCGTGAATTCCGTGTATTCCGTGGTTAAACCTATCCCCGATGCGCGGTTAGCGCGCGGCGAGGGCGCGGGCGAGCTGGTCGGGGCAGGAGGTGCCGTTGCGGCAGGGGATGCCCTGCAGGAGTTTGATCACCTCTTCGACCGGGCGCCCTACGGCGAGCGCGGCCACGCCTTTGGTATTGCCGGGGCAGCCGCCTTCGAACTCGCACTTGGTCAGGATGCCGTCGACGACTTCGTAATTGATGGCGCGCGAGCAGGTGCCGGTAGTCTTGTAGGTGGTCATGGGCGTTCCTTTCGTTATTTGGCGCAAAAGCGGTCGTAAAGGCCGATTACGGTGATGGAGAAGATGGCGACGGGGAGGAGATAGCGCATGATCGGGTAGAAGCATTTGGGTAGCCTCGGGCCGTCGCCGAACGACGATTCGCCCACGAAGCGCCGCCAGCCCCAGCCGAACTTGCGCGTGCAAAAGAGGCAGCTCGAAAGCGCCCCCAGGGGAAGCCACAAGTTGGAAAAGACGAAATCCTCCCAGTCGAGGACGCCATCGAAGAGTACGCACGGGAGCGCCGCGAGCGCCACCGCCACCGCCACCAGCGCCGAAACGCGCCGCCGCGAGCGCCCGGTCATATCCATAAGCCCGCCGATCAAACACTCGAAGACGGTGATGACCGTGGTGAGCGCCGCGAACGCGAGGAAGAGGAAGAAGCAAAAGCCCCACGCCTGCCCGCCCTGCATGCGGGCGAAAACCGAGGGAAGCGCCATGAAGATAAGCCCGGGGCCGCCGGTTACGTCCACTTGGTAGGCCGCACACGCCGGGAAGATGATGAGCCCGGCCATGAACGCCACGAAGGTGTCGATGGCGATAATGTAGACCGATTCTTTGAAGAGCGAGTGCCGGCGGCCGATGTAGGAGCCGAAGATCGACATGCACCCCACCCCGAGCGAGAGCGTGAAAAACGCCTGGCCCATGGCCTCGAAAACGGCCTTGTAGGGGTGCGCGAGGAAGCGGCCCAAATCGGGGACGAGATAGAACCTAAGGCCCGCCCCCGCCCCCGGCAGCGTGAGCGAACGCACCGCCAACACCGCCAAGAGCGCCAAAAGCGCGATCATCATCCACTTGGTGAAGCGCTCCACGCTCTTGACCACGCCGCCCATGCAGATCAGGGCCGCGATCGCGACCGCAAGCGCCATGTAGACGGTGCCGCCTACCTTGTCGGCCACCACCGCCGCAAACACCGCGCCCACGTCGGCGCCCGGGGGCATGAGCGCGGGCGACACGCACCCGGCCGTGTACCTTAGTAACCACCCGGCCACGTCGGTATAGTAGATCATCAAGAGGAAATTGCCCGCAAACACCACCGAGCCGACCCTGCCCCAATGGCGCGACCAGCGCGAGGGCGCCAACTTGCGCATGGCGCCGGCGATCCCCTGCTGGGCGCAGCGCCCTTCGGCGAGTTCGGCGGTCAGGAGCGGCAGGCCCATCAGCGCCAGAAAGACGAGATAGAGGATGACGAACATGGCCCCGCCGTTCTGGCCCACGATAAACGGGAAGCGCCACACGTTGCCCAGGCCCACGGCGCAACCGGCCGCCAGCATCAAGAATCCCAAGCGGGAAGATAGGCGTTCGCGCGTGTTCATAGCTTGATGGCGGCGGCGAACGCGCCGTCCACGCCCGAGGCGAACGGCAGCGACTTTTCGGCCTGGACGAGTTCCGCGCCGGGGTGGCGCTTCAAAAATGCCTCGACCTGGTCTTCGTTTTCCTCGCGCTCGAGCGAGCAGGTGGAATAGACGAGCAGCCCGCCCTTTTTCACGCATTTGGCGGCATTGTCGAGAATATCGGCCTGGAGGCCCTTCAGTTGCGCAAGCTTGGCCCGGCTCCAGTTCCAGCGCGCATCGGGACGGCGGCGCAACACGCCCGTATTGCTGCAGGGCGCGTCCACCAGCGCCTTGTCGGCCTCGCCGGCGGGATAATCGGGGATATTGGCCAAAACCTGCACCTTGCCCTCGAGTTTAAGCCGCCGCAGATTCTCTTCGAGCTGGCGGCGGCGGCGGGGATTGACCTCGCAGGCGGCGACGTGCGCGCCGCGCCACGCAAGCTGCACGGTTTTGCCGCCGGGGGCCGCGCAGGCGTCGAGAATCTTTTCGCCCGGCCTCGCGTCGACGAGGCGCACGGCCACGGCGGTGCCGGGATCCTGCACGATAAACGCGCCTTCGGCGTAGCCCGGCTCCTCCGCCACTTTGCGCCCGTGAGGCAAAGATTTGAAGGTGCCGTCGGGGTAGGCGAGGAAAGTTTCGGCCGGACGATTGAAGTATTCGCAAAGCCGGGCGCAACCATCCTCCCCGAAGGCCGCCCTCCAGCGCTCGACGAGTTCGGGCGGGAAGCTCGCGCGCACGGCGAGCGGCTCCCGGGACAAGAGCGTTTCGAGCTCGTCGCGGCGGCGGATCAGATTGCGCAATACCGCATTGACCGTTTTGGGCACGTTGGGGTTGGGGCTCAGTTTGGCGGCCTCCACGGTGGCCGAAACGGCGGCAAAATCGGGCACCGAGGGCATCTCGAGGATTTGCGCGGCGCCGATGTAGAGGAGGCTTTCCATTTCGCCGCGCGGCCACTTTTTCAGGAGCTGCGCGAGCATGAAGCGGAGGCTCGACTGGTGGCGGATCGCGGTGTAGACCAGATCCTGCACGAACGCGCGCTCGGGGCCTTCGGGCAGCATCGTGGCCGGAAAGTCGCGCGTCTGCAACCACTTGGCGAAGATGAACGCGGCTTGCCGCCGGGAATCGGCCATTTTAGCGGCCCAGCACCTTGTCGAGCGTGGCGCGCAGCTTGGCGCGGTTGGCCTCGGTGGTCTCGGCGAGCGGCAACCGGAGCGAGAGCTCGATCTTGCCGAGCATCGCCAGCGCCTCCTTGACCATGACGGGGTTGGTGTCGATAAAGAGGTCGTGGAAGAGCGGGTAATACTTGGCGTGCATCTGTCCCGCGGCGACGAAATCGCCCCGCAACGCGGCGCGGACCATATCGCCCACTTCCTTGGGGATCACGTTGGAGGCCACCGAAATCACACCCTTGGCGCCCACCGACATCATCGGCACCGCCAGCGAATCGTCGCCCGAGAGGACGGTGAAATCGGGGCACAGGTTTTTGATGGCGCTCACGCGCTCCACCGAGCCCGCCGCCTCTTTGATGGCCACCACGTTGGGGTGCTTGGCGAGGCGGGCGACGACGTCGAGCGGGATTTCCTTGCCGGCGCGGCCGGGCACGTTGTAGAGGATGACCGGCAGCCCCAGATCCGCCACCGTCATGAAGTGGCGGTAGAGCCCCTCGGCGTTGGGCTTGTTGTAGTAGGGGGTGACCTGCAGCGAGGCGTCGGCCCCGCCCATGGCGATGGCCGCCTTGGTGAGGCTCACGGCCTCGTCGGTGGAGTTGGCGCCGGTGCCGGCCACGATCAGGCAGCGGCCCTTGGCGTATTCGATCGTCTTTTCGATCACCTGGTGGTGCTCTTCGTGGCTGAGCGTGGGCGATTCGCCGGTGGTGCCCACGGCGCAGATGCCCTCGATGCCGGCGGCGACCTGTTCTTCGACGATGGCTTCAAGCCGGCCGTAGTCGACTTCGCCCGCCTTGCCGAACGGGGTGACCATGGCGGTGATGGTGCCTGAAAGTGTCATGACTTTTTACCTTTCGAAAAGATTAGCGCGTAGGCCAGCACCACCGCGAAGCAGATGGCGGGCACCACGAACGACGCGCGTAGCGCCGCCTCGGAAGTGCTGTACTCCCAATTGATTTCCTGCGAACAGCCCCACGCCAGCTTGAGGAAGCACGAGCCCTGGCGCACCGCGCCCTTGACGACTTCGCCGGCGTCGAGCACGAGCTGGGAGCTGATGATGTTGGCCATCCATTTGGTGAGCACGGCGCCGCCGACGATCGCCATGATGAGCCCGGCCGCGCCGGCCTTGTGCGCCCGCTTGTCGATGCCCCCGAGGGCGATGCCGTAGATGGTGGGGAACATGAGGCTCATGCAGCCGCTCATCAGGATGAGGCAGATGATGTTGAGCGAGAACGGGAGCGTTCCGACCGTGAAGAGGACCGTGCTCGGCAGATACATCACGCCCGCCGTGCAGACGATCGCCGCCGCCGCGAAACCGGCCATCAGCCGCGCCGGATCCACGTACTTCATGCAGAACGTGGCCACCCAGCGGCAGACGATGAACACCACGATCGAAATGATGTAGTAGTTGGCCGCCACCGTCTTGGGGATGCCGAACGCATACTGGCCGTAGAGGTTGATGTATGTCCAGGCCGCGATCTGCACGCCCACGTAGAACGTCTGCGCCACCACTCCGAGGTACCACTTGGGCGAGCGCGCCAAAATGCCGAAGATCGTGCGGTAATTGGCACTCTCGGCCTCTTCCTCCATGACCGCGGCGCTCTTGGAGCGGAAGAAAAAGAGCCAGATGGCCGCCGCCACCAGGCAAAGCCCCACGTAGGGTACGCACACCCAGAAGAGCTCGTGCGTCACGATCGCGTCAAGCGCCGCCGGATCCATTTGGCTGCGCTCCTCGATGGTGGCGGGGTTGAGATGGGCGAGGATGAGCTGCTGGGCCATGACGATGCCGATAATCGACCCCACGGGGTTGAACATCTGCGCGAAATTGAGGCGGCGGACCGCGCTCGCTTCGTCGCCGATCGCGAGCACGTAGGGATTGCAAGTGGTTTCCAGCATCGCGCAGCCGCCGGCCACCACGAAGATGCCGGCGATGTAGATCCAGAAGCTCTGGGTGATGCACGCGGGCACGTACAGCAAGGCGCCGATGATGTAGACCCCGAGGCCCCACAAGAGGCCCGAGCGGTAGCCGCAGCGCTGGATCAGCATGGAGGCGAAGACGGCGATCACCGAGTAGGAGCCGTAGAACGACACCTGCACGTACACGGCCGTGGAGTCGGGCAGGTTGAAGATGGTCTTGAACGCCGGGACCAGATGGTCCGTCATGTTGTTGAGGAGCCCCCACAGCATGAAGCAGGAGACGAGCATGCCGAAAACGGCCAGATATTTGCGCGGTACCATATCAGGTGGAGAGGAAGTATTTGTAGGCGGGATTGGCGGTTACGTCGGCATGCTGGTAGCCGATCTGGCGGAGCGTGGCCTCGAACTCGGCGCGCTCGGCTGGAGGCACCTGGAAGCCGGCCAGCACCTTGCCGTGGTCGGAGCCGTGGTTGCGGTAGTGGAAAAGCGAAATGTTCCACCTATCGGCGATCGCCTCCAAAAAGTTCATGAGCGCCCCCGGGCGCTCGGGGAACTCGAAGGCATGCACCACCTCGTCGACGGCGTTGGCGGAGTGGCCGCCCACCATGTGGCGAATGTGCTCCTTGGCGATGGCGTCGTCGGTGAGATCGTGCGTGGGGAAGCCCGACTTCTCGAACAGCGCCTTGAGCGCGGCGGCCTCCTTGGGGCCCTTGACCGCGATGCCCACGAAGATGTGCGCATGGTCGGCCGCGCTGATGCGGTAGTTGAACTCGGTGATCGCCCGGCGCCCGATTTTGGCGATGAAGCGCTTGAACGAGCCGCGTTCCTCGGGGATGCGCACCTCGAAAATGGCCTCGCGCTTCTCGCCGAGCTCGGTCTCCTCCGACACGAAGCGGATGCGGTCGAAGTTCATGTTGGCGCCCGAGACGATGCAGGCGCAGGTTTCGCCCTTCTGCGCCGTCTTCTTGGCGGCGGCGAGCGCCAGCGCCCCGGCCGGTTCGCAAATGGCGCGGGTGGCCTCGAAAATATCCTTGATGGCGGCGCAGATCTCGGCGGTGGACACGCGCACGATGCCGTCGAGCTTCTCGCGGCAGATGCGGAACGTTTCCTCCCCCGGCTTCTTGACGCACACGCCGTCGGCGAAGAGACCGGGGTTCTCGAGCGTCACGCGCTTGCCGGCCCGGATGGAGCGGTACATGCAGTCGCTGTCCGCGGGCTCCACGCCGACCACCTTGACCTCGGGTCGCACGGCCTTGACGTATTCGCAGACGCCCGCGGCGAGGCCGCCCCCGCCGATCGGCACGAAAATGGCGTCGAGCCGGCGACCGGCCAGCGCTTCGAGGATCTCCTTGGCCACCGTCCCCTGCCCGGCGATCACCTGCGGGTCGTCGTAGGGCGGGATGAAGGTGATGCCGGTTTCGCGCACAAGCCGCGCGGCCTCCTCGGCGCACTCGGAATAGCCGTCGCCATGGAGCACGATCTTGGCGCCCAGCGCCTTGACGGCGTTGATCTTGATTTCGGGTGTCGTGACCGGCATGACGATGGTGGCCTTGACGCCGAGCTTGCGCGCCGACAGCGCCACGCCCTGCGCATGGTTGCCCGCCGAAGCGGCGAGCACCCCGTTCTCGAGCGCCTCGGGGGAAAGCTGGCGCATCTTGTTGTAGGCGCCGCGGATTTTGTAGGAGTGCACCGGCTGCAAGTCTTCGCGCTTGAGCAAAAAGCGGCAACCGTGCTTCTTGGACAACGCCGCCATTTCGTCGAGCGGCGTCTTTATCGCCACGTCGTAGACGGCGGCGTTGAGGATTTGCCTTAAATAATCAGCCATACCTTGCTCAGTCGTCCTCGCGCGCCGTGAACTCGATGTCGGGGAACATGGTCTTGGCGGTCTTTTCGTAGTCGGCGAACTCCTGCACCACCTTCTGGGCGATCTGCTCGCCGCGCCCGGCCGCCGCCGGATCGTCGGAGCAGATGATGCGCATCGTCAGCGCCGCGCCGCACATCGCATCGGCCCACTGGAGCTTGGAGAGCTTGGGCTTGCAGTTCTCGCGCCCGCCCTCGATGAAGGTGATGATCAGCTCGTTGAGGTTGCCGTGGTACTGCTGGTAGAACTTGACCCAGGTGAGCTTGGTGGGGGCGTTGCCCTTCACGACCACGAGCTCGCGATCGTTGATCGCCTTGATCTGCATGCCCTTGAGCTTGGACTTCTTGAAGGTGTAGCCCTTGAGGTTCTTGATGAAGATCTCCTGTACCGACTGCATGGCGGTGACCTTGCGCAGTTCCTCCTTGCCGGCGATCTCGCCCTCGGCGGTGGCGAATTCGGCCATCGTCTGGTTGAGCTGCCGCGTCGCGTTCTTCCAGTCGAGCTGGCGGAAAATTCCCTGGGCCGCGAGCGCGTCGAACTTCTCGCGCACCGCCTGGGTTTCCTCCTCGATCTTGGCCGCCTTGGCCTCTTCGGCCGCTTTCTTGCGGGCTTCGCGGTCGGCGGCCTCGGCCTCCTTCTTGGCCTTGCGGTCGGCCTCGCCGCGCTCCACTTTGAGGCGGTTGGCCGTCTGGTTGACGATCTTGTCGCCCTTGGAGTTGATGTAGCCGAGGCCCTTCTTCATGTTCTCCACGTCCTTGGAGCTCTGCACGATATCGTACTTCTCCTTGGAGCTGGTGGAGAGCGCCGAGAGCCTTTCCATGGTTTCGCGGTCGGTGCCCTTGAGCTGCTCGGCGCCGTCGCAGATCTCCAGCACCTTGACGAGCTCGGCCTTGACCCGCATGGCCGAGGCGAGGCACGAGCAACGGCGCTCCCAGAGGTCCTTGAGGTCGATGACGGCCTGCGGCACTTCGGCGGCGGGTGCGGCCTCGCTGCTTTCCGCGGGCGCTTCCGCGGCGGGCGCGGGGGCGGGAGCGGCGCCTTCGGCGGGCGCAGCTTCGGCCGGGGCACCCTCGGCGGGCGCGGCTTCGGCCGGCGCGGCCAAGGCGTTCTTGAGCTCTTCGGTAGGCTCGTAGGTCAGCTTGTCGGCGAACTCGGGCAGCACTTCGCGGAGCGCCGTCGCCGTACGTTCGTACGCGGCATCCACCTTCTTGACCATCTCGTCGACCTGTTCGCCGAACTTGGCGGCGGTATTGCGGGTATCGACGATGGCGCTCCTCGCCGCGGTGATGTTGGAAGTGATTTGCGCGCGGACTTCGGCCTCGCGCACCGCCTTGTCGTGCGCCTGGTACCACACGAGGAAGCCGATGATGCCGCCGATCACGGCCACGCCCACGCCTACGAAAATGCCGATTTTGGCGACCACGTTGCCGCCTTCTTCCTCCTCGTCGGTCTCGGGCTTGGGCGCTTCCTCGGCGCCGTCCGCACCCTCGCTGCCCTCGGGGACGGCCTGGTCGGCCGGCTTGGGCACGGCGAGGCCCGGGCGCTTGCGTATCGGGCGGATCATCTTGCGGCCGCCCGCCTTGATGGGCTTGCCGCCCGCGGCGGTCACCGCCTGGCCCTTGGCGTCGAGCTTGACGGTGGGATTCTTCTGCGTGGTCCCGAGACCCGACTTCAAAACTTCCTTGATTTCCTCGATCAGCGCCTCGAAGCTCGGGAAGCGGTCTTCCTTGTTGAAGGCGAGCATCGTCATCACGAGGTTGTCCACCGCCGGGGAGAGGCCGGGGCGCACTTCGCTCGGCTTCTTGGGCGCGCCTTTGAAGCGGGCCTTGACCACCTCGATGGCGTCTTCGCCGTCGAACGGCGGCACGCCGGTCAAAGCATGGTAGAGGGTGCCGCCGAGGCTATACATGTCGGCGCGGAAATCGACCGGCTCCTTCTTGACCTTCTCGGGGCTGATGTAATAGGGCGTGCCCCAGATTTCGTTCGTGTCCTTCTGCATCGCCGCCAGGCCGAAATCCACCAGCTTGGCGTTGCCGTTGGCGTCCAGCAGGATGTTCTCGGGCTTCACGTCGCCATGGATGATGCCCATGTCCGACGCGCACTGCAGCGCCTGGGCGATCTGCTGGATGATCTTGATGACGCGCTGCACCTCGGTGGTGCCC
>JAFXST010000056.1 GCA_017525475.1 Kiritimatiellia bacterium
AGGACGGCAAGAAGACCGTGGCCGAGAAGATCGTCTACGGCGCCATCGACAAGATCAAGGAAATGGCGGAGAAGGATCCCGCCAAGTTCACCAAGGACGAGAAGGTTTACACCGATCCGCTGGAGATCGTTTCGGTCGCCATCGACACCATGAAGCCCCAGGTGGACGTCAAGACCCGCCGCGTGGGCGGCACCACCTATCCGGTGCCCGTGCCGATCGCCGCCAACCGTCAGCTGTCGCTGGCGCTGCGCTGGACCACGCAGTTTGCGTCTGGCCGTCACGGCATGGGCATGCCCGCCGCCGTGGCCGCCGAGATCGCCGACGCGTTCCAGGGTCAGGGCAACGTGATCAAGAAGCGCGACGACGTCCACAAGATGGCGCAGGCGAACAAGGCATTCGCCCACTACGCCTGGTGATCGATAGGTCCTTACTTTTCCAACGAAGGAAGAGCGGTTGCGGCTTTGGCCGGACCGCTCTTTTTCTGTAATGAAGCCCCATCGGAGACGAGAGAGAAAAGATGCTGAAACGACTAGATAAAGCCACTTTCGCCGAGCGCATCGCCCAAGGCGGCTGTACGCCGGTGTACTGCGAGTTCCTGGCCGACCGCGAAACGCCGGTGGCGGCGTTTTCGCGCCTGTCCGGGGAGGATAACGCGTTTTTGCTGGAGAGCGTGGCCGGCGGCGAACAGCGCGGGCGCTACTCGTATATCGGGCTCGAGCCCTACGGCGAGGTCAAGGGCGATGCGCTGGGCGAATTGCGCCGCCGTTTTGCCGATCGCCGGTTCGTGGCGGCGCCGGAACTCCCGAGCCTCCAGGGCGGGGCGGTAGGCTATATCGCCTACGATGCCGTGCGGCTGTTCGAGCCGCGTGTCAAGCTCGCGCCCGATCCCGGGACGCCGGCCATGTACTTCATGCTGTGCGACAAGCTTTTGGTGTTCGACAACGTGCGTGACACGGTTACCGTGATCGTGGTGGAGCAAGACTACGACCGGGCCATGGCGGAGATCGAGCGCATCTACCGCAAAGTGCTGAGCGCCGAGAGTATCGCCGAATATGCGGCCCGGCATTTGGGAGAGGCGGAGCGCGGGCGCCTCGGCGAATTCCGGTCCGAAATGGCGAGCGGCGAATACGAGGAGATCGTGCGGAGAGCCAAACGGGAGATTTTCGACGGCGAGGTGATCCAGATCGTGCCGAGCCAGAAGTTCACCGCCGAGTGCACGCTCTCGGACCTGCAGCTCTACCGGGCGCTCAGAGTGGTCAACCCGAGCCCTTACAATTTCATCATGCGGCTCGGAGGCAAGACGCTTATCGGCTCCTCGCCCGAAGAACTCGTCAAGCTCGAAAAGGGCATGGCCGCCACCGCGCCCATCGCCGGCACGAGAGCGCGAGGCAAGACCCGCGCCGAGGATCTGGCGCTGGAGGCGGAACTTAAAGCCGACCCCAAGGAAATGGCCGAGCACGTGATGCTGGTGGATCTGGGGCGCAACGATCTCGGGCGGGTGTGCGCGACCGGCACCGTGAAGGTGGAGGATTTCGCCCACGTCGAGCGCTATTCGCACGTGATGCACCTCGTCTCCAACGTGTCCGGCCGGCTGGAAGAAGGGCGCGACGCCTTCGACCTCATCCGCGCCGCGTTCCCGGCGGGCACGCTTTCGGGCGCGCCCAAGGTGCGGGCCATGGAGCTGATCGCGGAGCTCGAAAAAAGCCCGCGCGGCATCTACGGCGGGGCGGCCGGGTTCTTCAGCTACAATGGCGACATGGACTTTGCCATCGTCATCCGGACCATGGTGCTCGAAAAGGGTCTTCTTACGATGCGCGCCGGCGCCGGGATCGTGGCCGATTCCGACCCGGCCAAGGAGCAGCAGGAAACGGTCAACAAATCGCGCGCCATTTTCGAGGCGGCGAGATTCGCGGAGGGTTTGGTATGATCCTGATGATCGACAACTACGACTCCTTTACCTACAATCTGGTGCAGTGTTTCCGCAGCCTCGGGGCGGAGATGCAGGTCAAGCGCAACGACGAGATCGACGTGGCCGGGATCGCCGCTTCGAAACCGCAGGCGCTCGTCCTCTCGCCGGGGCCGAGCCGCCCCGACCATGCCGGGGTGACGCTCGCGGCCATTAGGGAGTTTGCGGGCAAAATCCCGCTCTTGGGCATTTGTCTCGGCCACCAGTCGATCGCGCAGGCGTTCGGCGGCCAGGTGGTGTACGCCAAGACGTTGATGCACGGCAAGACCAGTCCCTTGCAGCACGATGGCCTGGGGCTTTTTAGGGGACTCCCGCAGGGCATGGTGGCCATGCGCTACCATTCGCTGGCGGTCGAGCGCGAGACTTTGCCCGGGTGCTTCAAGATTTCGGCCGAGGCGCCGGACGGGGAGATTATGGCGCTTCGGCACCGCGAATTGCGCATCGAGTCGTTGCAGTACCACCCCGAATCGATCGGTACGCCCTTAGGGAGCAAGCAACTCGCCAACTGGCTGGAGGACCTGTGAATACCGAAAGCTATTTCCGGCGCATTTTCGCGGGCGAGGTTCCGCGCGAGGAGCTCAAGGCGTACTTGATCGAAAGGGCCGATCGTCCCGTGGAGCTCGCCGAGCTTCTTGGGGCGGCCAAGGCCATGCGCGAAGCGGCGGTGCGCGTGAACGCGCCGGACAAGGCGGTGGACATCGTGGGTACCGGCGGCGATGGCCTAGGCACGTTCAACGTGTCCACCACGGCCGCCATCATCGCCGCGAGCGCCGGCGCTATAGTGGCCAAGCACGGCAACCGCGCTTCCACCTCCAAAAGCGGCTCGGCCGATTGCCTGGCGGCGCTCGGCTACAATTTGGACAAGACGCCCAAGGAGGTAGAGTGGGATATCGTCGAGAAGGGCATCGGTTTTTTGTTCGCCAACCAGTGCCACCCGGCCATGCGGCACGTGGCGCCCGTGCGGCGCGAACTCAAGTTCCGCACCGTGTTCAATCTTTTGGGCCCGCTCGTCAATCCCGCCGGCGTCAAGCGCCAGGCGCTGGGCGTGTACGGGCCCGACATCATGCAACTTTACGCCGGAGCGCTGGCTGAGTTGGGGGCGGAGCATACGCTCGTATTCTGCGGCCCGGGAGGCCTCGACGAACTGGGGTTGGCGGGTTGCTCGGAGGTGCTGGAGATGATTGACGGCAAGGTGGAGCGCAAATTCACGTTCGACCCCGCCCGGCTCTTCGGCCGCTATTATCCCATTGCGGAAATTGCCGGGGGCGATGCCGCCGCCAACGCCCGGATTGCGCTTGCCGTTCTCGAGGGCCGCGAATGCGGCGCCCCGCGCTTGGCCGCCTGCCTCAACGCCGCGGCGGCGCTGGTGGCGGGAGACATCGCCGATACGCTCGAAACAGGTTTTGGAATCGCCGAGGCGGCGGTCGACTCTGGCCGTGCCTTGCGGAAACTGGAGGAAATGGTAAAATGAACGATATTCTCGCGGAACTCTGCGCCCAGCGCCAGGCCGACGCCTTCGAACACGAACGGCGGTTTCCCTATCGCGACATCCTGCGCACGTTGGGCGACGTGCCGCCGGCCCTCGATTTTCTGGCGCCGTTCAAGCGCCGCCGGGGTACGCACATCATTGCCGAACTCAAGAAAGCGAGCCCGTCGGAGGGGATGATCCGCAAAGATTTCCATCCGCTGGAATTGGCCGAGGAACTGGTGGACGCGGGCGCGAGCGCCTTGAGCGTGTTGTGCGAACCGCGCCGCTTCCTGGGGAGCGAGGAGTATCTGCGCCGCGTGCGCATGGTGGCGGACGTGCCGATCCTCTGCAAGGATTTCATTTCGACCCGCTATCAGGTGGCCGAGGCGCGCATGGCCGGGGCCGACGCGGTGCTGCTGATCGTGGCCGCGCTCAACGACGCCGATCTCGCGGCGCTTCGGGCCTATGCGAACGAGCTGGGGATGGTGGCCCTCTGCGAGACGCATACGGCCAAGGAGGTGGAGCGGGCCGTCAATCTGGAGTTCAAGATGATCGGCGTCAACTGCCGCGATTTGCGGGATTTTTCGGTAGACGGACGCGTCTTCGCCGAGTTGGTGGCGCAAATTCCGCGTAGCTGCGTGAAGATCGCCGAGAGCGGCATGCACACGCGCGAAGATATCATCGCCGCCCAGGCCGCCGGCGCCAACGGCTTTTTGGTGGGCACGGCGTTGATGCGCGCCGAACGTCCCGGCCTCAAACTCAAGGAGTTGATGAAATGAGCGCGCACTACGGCATTTACGGCGGCCAGTACGTTTCGGAAACGCTGATGGCGCCCTTGCGCGAACTGGAGGCGGCCTATCTGGAAGCCAAGGCCGCCCCCAAGTTCTTGGAGGAGTACGATTACCTCCTCAAGCATTACGTGGGGCGCGAAAGTCCGCTGTACTTCGCCCGACGGCTCTCGGAGCACTTGGGCGGCGCACGCATTCTGCTCAAGCGCGAGGACCTCAACCACACCGGCGCGCACAAGGTCAACAACACCATCGGCCAGGCGCTACTCGCCCGGCGTATGGGCAAAAAACGGTTGATCGCCGAGACTGGTGCGGGAATGCATGGCGTCGCCACCGCCACCGTGGCCGCGCTTTTGGGGATGCCCTGCGAGGTGTATATGGGCGCCATCGACGTGGCGCGGCAGGCGCCCAACGTGGAGCGTATGCAGATGCTGGGCGCCACCGTCCATGCGGTTGCGGAAGGCTCGGCCACGCTGAAAGACGCCATGAACGAGGCGATCCGCGACTGGACGGCCAACTGCGACGATACTTTTTACGTGATCGGCACGGTGGCCGGGCCCCATCCGTATCCCATGATGGTGCGCGACTTCCAGTCGGTGATCGGCAAGGAGGCCAGGCGCCAGTGTCTGGCGGAATACGGGCGCTTGCCGGATATGGCCATCGCCTGCGTGGGCGGCGGCTCCAACGCGATGGGGCTGTTTGCCGGCTTTCTGGACGACGTCAACGTCAAACTGGTCGGCGTGGAGGCGGGCGGCAAGGGGCTTGAAACCGGCGAGCACGCCGCCTCGATCAACGGCGGGCGCGTAGGGGTATTGCATGGCTCCAAAACCTACCTCCTCCAGACACCGTCGGGCCAGGTGATCGACACCTACAGCGTGTCGGCCGGGCTCGACTATCCGGGCGTGGGGCCCGAGCACGCGTATCTCGCCGACACCGGCCGGGCCGAATACGCGGTGGTGAACGACGACGGGGCAATCGCGGCGTTCGACGCGCTCTGCCGGTTCGAGGGGATAATCCCGGCGCTCGAGTCGAGCCATGCGCTCGCCGAGGCCATCAAGCGCGCGCCGCAGCTGCCTAAGGATGCGATTATCGTCGTCAATCTCTCGGGCCGCGGCGACAAGGATATGCATAGCGTAAAAGCCTACAAAGAAGGATCGTTCAAGGCATGAATCGCATCGCCAGGAAATTTGCCGATTGCCGCGCTCGGGGCAAGGCCGCGTTTGTGGCGTATCTGACCATGGGCGCGCCCACGCTCGACGAGAGCCTGGCGGCGGCTTCGACGCTCGTTGCCGAAGGCGCCGACATTCTGGAACTCGGCATACCGTTTTCGGATCCCGTGGCCGACGGCCCGGTCATCCGCAAGGCGGCGCTCAAGGCGCTGGCCAACGGCGTGACGCTCGGCGATGTGCTCCTGCGCATCCCCGCCTTGCGTGCGGCGCATCCGGAGATTCCGATGATCGTCTTTTCCTACTACAACGTCATCCTCGCTTACGGGCTCGAGCGCTTTGCCGCCGATGCCGCCCAAGCCGGGGTTGACGGCGTACTCGTAGTGGACGTGCCGTTCGAGGAGCGCGAGGAGCTGTTGGAAGTGCTCTTGCCGCGCGGTCTCGTGCTGGTGCCCTTGGCCGCGCCCAATACGCCCGTCGAGCGCGCCCGGTCGATGTGCCAGGGCGTGGGCGAAAGCTTCCTTTATGCGGTCACGGTCAAGGGCACTACCGGCCAGCGCGCGGAACTGCCGTCGGAATTGACCGGACGGCTCGAGGAATTGAAGCGCGCGGTAGAGCTGCCGGTAGTGGCCGGTTTCGGTATCCGCACCCCCGAACAGGGCGCGGTCATCGGCGGCCATTGCGATGGCTTTGTGATCGGTTCGGCGCTGGTGGAGCGGTTCTGCGGTGCCTGAAATCAAGATTTGCGGCGTCAACGATGGCGACTTTGCCGTGGCGGCGGAGCGCCTGGGCGCTGATTATCTCGGGTTTATCTTTGCCGAGGCTTCGCCGCGCCGGGTGGATGCGGCTTTGGCCAGGGCCATAATCGCCAGACTCTCAGGCAAGGTGCGCAAGGTGGGCGTATACGTGCGCTTCCCCGATTTGGCCGCAGCCAAGGTGATCGGCCTTGATGTTATCCAGCTACACTACCGGGCCACCGCCGAAGAAGTCGCAAAGGTCAAGGCGGCCGGTTTCGAGTGCTGGGCCTTGGCGGGCGGGGCGGTGGCTGATGCGCTCTTGTTCGACCATAGCCACGGCGATGGCGAAACCGTGCTCAAAGCGGTGCCGTGCAAGCGGGTGCTCGCCGGGGGCATCGGGGTGAAAAATCTCTCTGCCGCGTTGGCCTCCGGGGCCGATATTCTCGACCTGAGCGGATCCCTGGAAGTCGCCCCCGGCGTCAAAAGCCTTAGGCTCCTTAAAGAGTTCTTCGCCGCACTCCCACCCGCTGCCCGTCAATTCCCCCTTGCAATCGGAACGGAAATTTGATATAATACCCGGTAGTTCCAAAAATCAACTTTGCGTGATGTCATCCGATGATCAAGTTTGATCGATACAGCTTACTTGCAGTGGCGCTGTTGACGTTTGCGATTTTTGCCGGTTGCACCGACCGGTCGGGCCGGCAAGCTCTCGACGAGCGCATTGCGGATGCGTCGCGTCCGCTCGTATTCCTTACCTATCCCACGGTGCCGCCCTGTTCCTATCTCGACGGCAACGGCGCGGTGGTCGGCACCGATGTGGAGCTGGCGCGCCGGATCGCCGGCAAACTGGGCCGGGAACTCAAGGTGGAAAGCGTCGAATTCGGCGATATCCTGCCGCGGCTTAAAGCCGGCACGGCCGATTTCGCCATCGCCACCATCATAATCACCGAGGCGCGGCAGCGCGACGTGGATTTTTCGGAGCCGTACGCGCAAGGCGGCGCCGCGTTCCTCTACCGCCAAAACGGCCGCAAACCCCGGATGTCGCAGATTTTCACGTTCCGTATCGGGGTGGAGGCCGATTCGGTGCACGACGTCTATCTTTGCCGCCACGGCTGCGATCCGGTGCGGTTCGTCTGCCTGAGGGAGGCGATCGACGCGCTGGAGCGGGACGAAGTGGACGGGGTGTTCTTCGATTCCGTCCAGCTTGCGGCCAAGGCCGCCGTCTCCAACGGGCGCTTGGCGGTTAGCCCCCTGGAAACGAAAGATTGCTATGGCGTGGCGGTGGACAAGCGGCGGCCGGACGTGCTCGCGGCGGCCAATGCGGTCATCGCGGAAGGGGTCTTGCCGTGACCGCCCGGCGCAATCTCGACCTCAAGCTCGTCTTGAGCGTGCTCGCGGCCTTCGCGCTGTCGATGGCGTTTACCTGGTTTCTCCATAGCCGACTCTCCGAGCACGACGCCTACGTGCTTATCGACAGCACCTTCGAGAACGTCGAATCCGAGATCATCGACTGCGTCAACGAGCGGATGGTCCTCCTGTGCATGGCGGCGCGCGAAGCGCTGGACGAGGGGCATCCGCAAGATACCGAGGCGTTGCAGGCGCTGGCGCGGGAGCTGCGCGTAACCGAAATCAGCGTGGCCGACGCCAATGGGGATATCGTAAGTTCTTCGGTGCCGGAGTATCTGGCCGCGCCGGGCAAGCCGGCGTTCAACTTCAAGACCGCCGGCGGCAAGGCCGAGGATATGATGTGCCTCGTGAACGGCAGCGAAACCGAATATTGCCAGCCGTTCCGCAGCAACACCGCCAACGGCGCGTGGCGCAAGTTCGTGGGCGTGTGGATCCCTGAAGGCGGCTTCGTGGAGATCGGGTGCGACGGGGAGTCGCTGCGCGCGCTGTCCCGGGCGTCTTTGGCCGATCTCTTCCGCAACTGGCGCGTCGGCGGCACGGGCGGCATCGTGGTAACTACCGAGTCGGGGCTCATCCTCTCCGACTACGAAGAGCCCAACCGCGAAGGCTCCCAGTGGACGGAGCCCGACGATACGTTCTACTGGAAGCGCAAAGAGGTGGAAAGCTTCCCCACCTACGTGCTGATACCCAAGCGGTTCGCGGCGGTGCAGCGCGACGTGCTGGTGGGCGCCACCGCGGTGTTGAACGGTGCGGCGCTGGTGTTCGTGGCGCTGTTGGTGGGCTGGGTGATTTCGGCGTTCGTCCGCCAGCAGTTGCGCGCGCAGGCGGCCAAGGAGCTGGCGGTGGCCAAGGCAATCCAGCTTTCGGCGCTGCCAAGCGTGTTCCCGCCGTTCCCCGACGAGCACCGGCTCGATATTTGGGCGTCGATGGAGGCGGCACGGGAAGTCGGCGGCGATTTCTACGACTTCTACTTTACGGGGGTGGACCGCATTCTCTTTCTGGTGGCCGACGTGAGCGGCAAGGGAGTGCCGGCGGCGATGTTCATGATGCGGGCCAAGACGCTCATCAAGAGCGCCGCGCAAACCGGCAAGTCGCTCGCCTGCGTGTTCGAAGAGACCAACAACGCGCTGTGCGAGGGCAACACCTCGAACATGTTCGTCACCGCCTGGGCGGGCGAGCTCGACGCCAAAACCGGCCGCATCGCCTTCGTGAACGCCGGGCACAATCCCCCGATCGTGCGCCGCGGCGGCAAGGACTGCTTCCTCAAGACCAAGCCTTCCGTCGTCTTGGGTATCATGCCCGATGTCGGCTACCGCGTGGAGGAGCTCGAGCTCCAGGCCGGCGATGAAATCTACCTCTATACCGACGGCATCACCGAACAGCCCGATCCCGCCGGGCGGCTCTACGGCGAGGAGCGGTTGCTCAGGGCGTTTGCCGCGGGCGAAGTGCGGCGGCAGGAGTTGCTGGAGGCGGTATTGTCGGACGTGCGCCGCCATGCCGCCGGCCAAGAACAGGCCGACGACTGCACCCAGCTGTTGATGCGCTACCGCGGCGAACCGGAACTTTTCACCCGCGAGTACGCGCCGACGATGGCGGCGCTGGAGCTCGCCACCGCCGACCTTGCCGCCGCGCTCGCGAAGACGCCGGCAAAGTACCGCAACCAGCTGTTGGTGGCGGCGGACGAGATTTGCTCGAATATCGTCAGGTATTCCGGCGCCACGCGCTGGACGATGGCGGTGGAGCTCATGCATTACCCCGAAGGCGTGCGGCTCGTCTTTTCCGACGACGGCAAGCCGTTCGACCCGCTCGCCCACCACGATCCCGATACCACCCTGAGCGCGGAGGATCGCGCGATCGGCGGGCTCGGGATCCTGATCGTCAAAAAGACGATGTCCCCCGTCATCTACAAGCGCCGCAACGATCTCAATATTTTCACCATCGGCAAAGATTACGGTGATTAAGCAAGCCGGTTGGGAGATTTCAGGTTTTTCGCTAACCGTTTCGGCTTCAGCACTGCTTGCGACCGGCGAAAAGCCGGGCGGCGACCAGCGCGGTGAAGGGCGCCACCAAGACGATGGCGAAGGAGCCGGCGAGCGTCTTGGCAGCTTCGGCCACCACGAGGGGCGAATTGAGGAAAGCGGCGGCTGGCGTTCCTTGGGCGGCAAACACCATCAATAGCGTAAGATACCCTCCCGAGTAGGCGAGGAGCAGGGTGGTGGTCATGGTGCCCACTGTTGCGCGCCCGATCCTGATGCCGCTCATGAAGAGCTCGAAAAACCCGAGACGGGGATTGTGGTGCGCGACTTCGCGCACGCCGGCGGCGATATCCATGGCGAGGTCCATCATGGCGCCGCTGCCGGCCAGGATGGTGGCGGCGATAAAGATGTCGGCGAGGTCGAGATTGTCCGCGCCGGAATAGACGAGGGTTTGAACGAACGGCAAGGTGGCGCCGTTGACTCCAAGGGCGGCGCCGAGAATCCGGGCGATGACGAGCCCCGCCGAAACCCCGAGCATCGAGCCGGCGAAAGCCGCCAACGCCTTGCGCGTGAAGCCGCCGACCGACAGCATGATAATGGCCGTCATAGCCGCGGTGGCGGCAAAAGCGACGAGCGAGGCGTTGTGCCCGGCAAGCGCGAGCGGCACCACCAGTTTCCAGATGACGAGACAGCAGAAGACGAAACTCAATAGCGCATTTGCCCCCACACCGCCGCCGAAGACGACGAGCAGGAGCGCAAAGATGGCGAAAGCGGCCGCCATGGCGCCGAGGCGCCAATGCGAAGCGGCGGCAAGGGTGGCGGGCTCCGATCCGGCCGGCGCCGAGACTACGGCGATGTCGCCCGGAACAAAGACATTGTCGAGGTCCATCTGCCCGCGTAGCGTATTGCCGACAGGGAAGGTGTGGCCCCGGTGGGGGCCGTCGAGGATTTGGGCCTGGAGCGTCTGCGTGCCGTATTGCACATGACCGAGCGTGCGCACATCGGTATTGTCGGCCGCCACCACCTTGGCGCGCACGGAGCCGGGTGCGGGATCGAGGCGGACGAGCGCGGCGCCCCCCAGGATGGCGACGGCAACGATGGGCAACAGTTTTTTGGCCATGGTTTAGAGGAGCTTTTTGATCAGCCGGGAAATATCGGTATTGTCGAGCATGCCGGTAAAGCGTACGGCGCCGGGTCCGCAGGAGGTGGTAAGGGCCGGCAGCCCCGTATGCGAGGAACTGGTCCAGCCGACTCCGGCGCGGTCGCTCACCAGCCGCCGCATCTTGTCGGCGAGGTCGCCCGCTTCGAAATGGCGGCGCATGCTGGCCATATCGTCTTCGCCCAGCGCCATGGGATCGTCGCCGTCGCCGTTTATCGCCATGCCCGAGGCGGCGGCCGCGAGTCTGGCGGCGTCTTCGAAAACGGCGCCTTCGCCCAGCGCCTTGAGCTTACGATCCAGTTGCTCGAAGGAGCAGGTTTGCCCGGCGAGCCGCTCCATGTAGAAAGCGTAGCCGGTGCCGGCAAAGCCCATGGACATGCCACCGGTTTCGTGATCGCCGGTAACGATGACAAGCGTATCGGGGTGGGTCTTTTGGAATTCTAGCGCCACTTTGACCGCTTTGTCGAGCTCCAGGAGATCGCGCAGGTTGGTGGCGGCGTCGTTGGCGTGGCCGGCCCAGTCGATCCGGCCGCCTTCGACCATCAGGAAAAAGCCGTCTTCAAGCCGGTCGAGCGCAAAACCGACGAGCTCTGGGAGCCTAGGCGTATCGTTGCCGGCGGCATCGATGGCGTAGGGCAGGGCGGGTTCGCCGCTCCGCCACCAGATAGGGCCGGGCGCGCCCGCGAGCGCGTCGAAACCGGTGCGCCCCTCGGCCACGGTCCAACCTTTGGCGGCTGCAAGTTCGTAGAGATTGCCGGCGTAACTGGTGGAGTTGGTGTTGTCGAACGCTCCCGCGAGACCGCCGCCGAGAAACAGGTCGAAATCGCTGTTCACGAGGTCGAGCCCGATTTCGTACAGCATCGACCGGTGGTTTTGGTGGGCGTAGAATCCGGCCGGAGTGGCATGGTTGATGGTGACGCTGGTGACGATGCCCACCTTGCGCCCCGCGGCTTTGGCGGCCTCGGCGCAACTTTCGAGTCGCTGACCTTTCTGGTCCACGCCAACGGCGCCATTGACCGTTTTTTCGCCGCAGGCGATGGCGGTGGCGGCGGCGGCCGAATCGGTGACGAGCGACGAGAGCGAGCAGGTGCGGGTGGTGGCCTGGCAGGGCATGGCGTTCATCGCCAAGGGGCCGAGGCCCGCTTTGCGAGAGAACTCCTCGGCGACCATCCGCTGCGGTACGCTCATGCCGTCGCCGATGAAGAGAACGATGTTGCGCGGCTGGGCGGCCGAAAGCGCCAAGGAGGCAAGCAAGATATTGATAGTCATGGCGCATATTATACCATTTTGCCTGCGCCTAGGTCAAGCGCGATTTTTGAAGTTGGGGGTTGTAATCGTTCCGGATTTTTGGTATAATATCCCGCAAATTTCAATCGACCTAAAAACATGAACGGAATCAACTGGGCGGGAGCGCTGACGATAAGCGTGGCGGTGCACGTGGCGATACTGTCGGCCATGGTGCTGACCTCGCCGTCGCCAGTGGCCGACGATTTGGATTTGTCCATCGCCGAAGGCGAAGAGTCGGGTGCGGTGCCTGGCGAAGTGTCTCCGGCCAAGCTGGAAGTATCTGCCAAGCCCGAGGTGTCGGCCAAGCCTGAACCCCATGCCAAGGTCGAGGCTCCGGCTAAAATCGAAGTGCCGGCCAAGCCGGAAGTAGCGGTCAAGCCGTCGACCACGGTGCGACCGACGGCGGCCGATGCCGGCTATATGGAATATACCGTCAAGAGCGGCGACAATTTGACGGTGATCGCCAAGCGTGCCGGTTGCACCTTTACCGAGATTGCGGCCGCAAACGGCAAAAGCGTAAAAGAGCTCACCAACCTCAGGGTCGGTCAAGTCATCAAGCTACCCAAGAGCGAAACGCGGCCATGACCGACGCCATCATCCAGCGTATGGCGGGCGAGGTGGGCGCCCGTGCCAACCAGATTGCGGCCGTGGCCAAACTGCTGGGCGAAGGTTGCACGGTGCCGTTTATCGCGCGCTACCGCAAAGAGGCGCACGGCAATCTCGACGAAGTGGCTATCCTCAAGATCCAGGAGCGCCTCGGCTACTATACCGAACTCGAAGAGCGCAAGGCGGCGATTTTGGAGTCGATCGACGGCCAGGGCAAGCTGACGCCGGAACTGCGGGGCAAGATCGAGGCCTGCTATCAAAAATCGGCGCTCGAAGACCTTTACCAACCTTACAAGCCGCGGCGCCGCACCCGTGCCGATGTCGCGCGCGAAGCGGGGCTGGAGCCGCTCGCCGAGCGTATCTGGAACGGCGAGAAGGTGACGGCCGAGGCGGCGGAGCTGCAGGGCGCGCGCGACATTATTGCCGAGCGCATCGCCGACATGGCCGAAGTGCGCGGCTACGTGCGCAACCATATGGCCGCCAAGGGCGTGCTCCATAGCGAAGCGGCCGCGGGCAAAACCAAGGAACCCACCAAGTTCGAGGATTACTACGATTACGAAGAGCCGATCGCCGCCATTCCCAGCCACCGGTATCTCGCCATCCGCCGCGGCCAGCATCAAGGCGTGCTGTGGGTAAAGTACGTGATCGACAGCGAGGCGGTGCTGGACGGCATTCTCCAGCTGGTCAAGCGCAATCATCCCGAAGTGCGGCTCGCCGCCGCCGATGCGCTCAAGCGGCTGATCGCGCCAGCGTGCGAAATCGACGTGGCGCTGGCCAAGAAGCAGGAGGCCGATCGCCAGGCGGTGGAAGTGTTCGCCGAGAATCTGCGCCATTTGCTGCTGGCGCCGCCGTTGGGCGAAAAGTCGGTGTTGGCCATCGATCCGGGAATCCGCACCGGCTGCAAGGTGGCGATGCTCGACAATACCGGCAAGTATCTGGGGCAGACCGTGGTGTATCCGCAGGCCAAGGCGCAAGAGGCGGCGCGGACGATCGCGCTGATCGTGAACAAGTACAAGGTGGAGGCCGTGGCCGTGGGCAACGGCACCGCCGGGCGCGAGACCGAAGAGTTCGTTAACAATACGCTCGCGCTCCTCAAGAAGCAGCATCCGGAAATCCCCACCCCCATGGTGGTTTCGGTGTCGGAATCGGGCGCGTCAATCTATTCGGCTTCGGAAGTCGCCCGCGAGGAATTCCCCGATCTCGACCTTACCGTGCGCGGCGCCATTTCAATCGGCCGCCGGCTGCAAGATCCGCTGGCCGAACTCGTCAAGCTCGATCCCAAGTCGATTGGCGTGGGGCAGTACCAGCACGATGTGGACCCCAAGCTCCTCGGCCGCAAACTCGACGAAGTGGTGGTAAGCTGCGTAAACGCGGTGGGGGTGGAGCTCAATACCGCCTCGACGATGCTGTTGACGCGCGTCTCCGGCGTGGGCCCGGCGCTCGCGCGCGAAATCGTGGCCTGGCGCAACGAGCACGGCAAGTTCCGCTCGCGCGAGGACTTGAAGCTGGTCAAGGGCATGGGGCCCAAGGCGTTCGAGCAGTGCGCCGGGTTTTTGCGCATCCGGGGCGCGGCGAATCCGCTGGACGCCTCGGCCGTGCATCCCGAACGTTACGCGCTCGTGGAGCGCATGGCCGCCGATGTCGGCTGCTCGGTGCGCGAACTGGTGGGCAGCGGCGCGGCAGTGGGCAAAATCGCCATCAAGCGTTACGTGGGCGGCGAAGTTGGCGAAATGACGCTCAAGGATATCCTCGGCGAACTCGCCAAGCCCGGGCGCGACCCGCGCGCGGAATTTACGCACCTCAAGTTCCGCGACGACGTCAAGAAAATCGAGGATCTCGAAGCCGGCATGAAGCTCGAAGGCATCGTCACCAACGTGACCAAGTTCGGCGCGTTCGTGGACATCGGCGTCCATCAGGACGGCATGGTGCACATTTCGGAATTGAGCGACCGCTACGTGAGCGACGCGAGCGAAGTGGTGAAGGCGGGCGACATCATCAAGGTGACGGTGGTGTCGGTGGACGTGCCGCGCAAGCGTATCGCCTTGAGCGCGCGCACGCGACCGGCGGCGACGGCGATTGCGGGGCGTAGCGGCCACGACAATGCCAAGCCCCGAAGCTATGCATCGTCGGGCTTCAGCATAAATCCGTTCGCCAACCTCTAGCGCGGCGTAAAGTGTCCAAAAGAAGAGCGCACCGCCAAAGCTGGCGATGCGCTCTTTTGCCGCATGGCACCAAGAGCTTATTTCTTCTTGGGAGCGGGCTTCTTGGCCGCGGGCTTCTTGGCGGCCGCGGGCTTCTTGGCGGGCGCGGGCTTTTTGGCCGGTGCCGGCTTCTTGGCAGGAGCAGGCTTTTTGGCCGGCGCGGGCTTCTTGGGCGCGGCCGGCTTTTTGGCCGGCGCGGGCTTCTTGGCGGGAGCCGGCTTCTTGGCCGGCGCGGGCTTCTTGGCGGGCGCGGGCTTCTTGGGCGCGGCCGGCTTCTTGGCGGGAGCTTTCTTGGTTGCCATGTGTTTGATCTCCGTGGGTTTAAGGGCATCCGCTCCACACCCGCGGAACTTTTGCCCTCCACACTCAGTATTATATCAAAAATTGGCTATTGATTGCAAGAAGAATTTTTGATATAATATAAAACATCATGGATACGCAAACTAGTTTTTCGCCGTTGGATCAGGCAATCGCCGGTCGCCGCAGCGTCCGCAGTTTCGACCCGTCGCGCGTTCCTGCGCGCGACTTGGTGGATGCGGTAGTGGACGCGGGACTCAAAGCGCCCACCGGGCGCAACCAGCAGTCGAGCGTCATCATCCGCATCGACGACAAGGAGATGCAGGAGAAAATCCGCGCGCTCAACGCCAAGATAATGGGTACGCCGCCGCCCGGCCGTCCGGCCGATCCCTTTTATTCCGCGCCCGTAATGCTGATGGTGGTGGCCGACAAGTCTCGCAGCACCGCCGTGTACGACGGCTCGCTCGCGCTCGGCTACATGATGCTCAAGGCGCACGAGCTCGGGCTCGCCTCGTGCTGGATCCACCGCGCCAAGGAAGAAATGGAAACCGAGCTCGGGCGCGAGATCTGCGCCAGGGCCGGACTCGAAGGTGAATACATCGGCGTAGGTCACTTGGCGCTCGGCTACGCCGCCGGGCCTTTGCCGCCGCCGCGCGTTCCCGACCCCAAGCGCTACCGCGCCATTTGAGAGGCCCGCGCGCGACATGAAGCGGATATTGCTTTTCCTCGCCACCAATATCCTGGTGTTGCTGACGCTGGGAATCGTGAGCAATCTCCTCTGCGTGTTCGTGCTGCAGACGTCGCTTGCCGAACTTGTCGGCCCCGACTTTGCAGTACTCATGGCGGTGGCGTTCGTCTACGGCTTTTTGGGGGCGTTTGTTTCGCTCCTTATTTCCAAACCGCTGGCCAAGTTCGCCTGCGGCGCCAAGACGGTTACCGGCGGCGAAGGGCCGGCAGAACGCTGGCTGGTGGATACCGTGCGCCAGTTGGCCGAGCGCGCCAACGTGGGCATGCCCGAGGTCGCTATCTATGCTGGTGCGCCCAACGCGTTTGCCACCGGCGCCTTCCGCAACCGCTCGCTCGTCGCGGTGTCGACCGGCATCATGGAGCAGTTGACCAAGGAGGAACTCAAGGCCGTGCTCGGCCACGAGCTCAGCCACGTGGCCAATGGCGATATGGTGACCATGACGCTGGTGCAGGGCGTGCTCAACGCGTTCGTCATCTTCCTGTCGCGCGCGCTCGCTTACGTGATCGCCTCCGCCGGCCGCGGCGAAGGGCGCAGGCGTGGCACTTCGGGGCTCTACTATCCGCTCGTCTTCGCGTTCGATCTCGCGCTCGGAGTGCTCGCTTCGCTATTGGTGTTCGCCTATTCGCGTCGCCGCGAATACCGGGCCGACGCCGGTAGCGCCAGTCTTCTCGGCACGAGCGCGAGCATGATCGCGGCGCTCAAGCGGCTCGGCAATCTTAAACCGGGCGTACTCCCCGATAGCCTCAAGGCGATGGGCGTGGCCGAAGGTCGCCGCCACGCCTCGCTCTGGTCTACGCATCCCTCGCTCGAAGATCGTATTGCGGCTTTGGAGCGTTGGACGATGGCGGTTTGAAGATGGACGACTGGCTCGATATCAATGCCGATCCGGCGCATGTCCGGCGCGAACGCGAACGGGCGCGGGAACTGCGCAAAACCGATTGGTGGAAAGCGCGCATCGCCGCGGGCAAGTGCCACTACTGCGGCAGGGTGGTTGGCGCGGGCGCGCTTACGCTCGACCATGTAATCCCGGTCGCGCGCGGCGGCAAAAGCGTAAAGTCCAATTGCGTGCCCTGTTGCAAGGAATGCAACAACCGCAAAAAAGCGTATACGCCCGCCGAGCAGATACTCGACAAACTCTTCCCCGGGTGACATGCGAACTTTCCGCTTGCAATTGCCGCGGGAATATGGTATAATATCCCAAAATGCGAAAAGGTCAGGCGATGGTGGAGTATATGCTGGTACTGGCGTCCATGCTGGTGCTGGCGACGGTGTTGGGCTACGTGCTCGTGGCCGCCAACCGCCATGCCGACGAAACCGTAACACTGGTAACGCAGGATTGTCCATAAAGAAAGGCACATAAGTCATGATGAAGAAACTTCGCAAAGCGCAGACCATGGTGGAATACATCATTATCGTCTGCCTGATTGCGGTTACGCTCATTACGGTGTTCACCTATTTGAGCCGCGCCATCGGCAAGAAAGCCGCGGGCGCCGCTGACAAGCTCTCGGCCGAGGAAGGGCAAAAGGCCAAGCAGGCCGTGGAAGAAATCGGAGAGGATTCCATCCGCTCGCTGGGCGAGTAATGTCGATGCGCCTCAGGCGGGGACAGGCGATGGTGGAGTCGGTGTTTGCCGTGCTCGTCATCAGCCTGATTTTTTTCGGGCTCTTCTACCTCTCACACCTCTTGACGGTCAAGATCCTCTTGGACCATGCGGCGGCGCGGGCGGCGAGGGCGCGAGCCGTGGGGCTCAACGATTTCATGTGCCGCAAGGCCGCGCGCGTGGCCGTAACCGCGGTGGCCGGCGAATGCCGATGGCCCGACTATCTCGACCGGGATATTCTCCTGCAGCGGTTGCCGCGCTATATGGAAAGCCGCGACGAGGCCGAAGCGGCAGGGTGTCTGGATTTCGAATATTGGTATAGTTTGGAGGTAAAGCCCGGCGAGAAGACCAAGGTGCGGATGGAGTTCGAGTGTCTGGACATGCCCGTGGCGCTCGAAGGCGACTATCGCATCGAATCGCACTACCGGGAGTACTTGATCGCGCCATGAGGAAGGGTCAGGTTGCCATATATTTGGCGATGACGCTGGTGGTGATCGTCGTTTTGGCGGTGATGAACGTTAGCGTCTACGTTGCCGTGCGCGACAAGAACCGGGCGCAGAACGCCGGCGATGCGGCGGCGTTGGCGGTGGCGGCCGAGCAGGGGCGGCTTATCAACGAAATCGGGCGGCTCAACCTTGCGCACCTGCGCGCCCAGACGCCGATGGAAGTGGCCGAAATCGTGGAACGGCAGCGGCGGTTGTGCTTGCTTGGCCCGGTCGAGGCGATGCAACTTGCGCAAGACGCGGCCAGGCAAGAGGGCGCTTCGGAAAACGACGATTACGGCGAGCTCTTGAACGAGCACTGGAACTACGCCATCCAGGAATACACCAAGGGCGATCCCTACCACGAGCCGTATCCGGGCGCGTGGGGCGAATATATCGACGCCATGTCGGCACAGGGCGCCAAGAAACTTTACGCTTATGCGGACAATGCCGAGTTCTACGGCATCGGCGCCGGGCATTGGCTGACGACCAAATCGTTCTACAAGGCGATCAACGGCGAAGATTGGTGCTGGTTTTATTTCTACTGCGAATATCTGCTGCAGAACTACCGCTCTTATGCCGACTGGCCGGCGCTCCCCGGCGGCGACAGCTACGACACCAACAATTCCGAATTTTTCCCGCTCCATCTCGAAGTGCGCAAGTGCGCAATCTCTTCGGTATACAACCGCCAGGAATTGTCCGAAATCGAAAAGAACTACAACGAAAACCTGGTCGACGACCAGGAACAGTATTGGTTTTTCTTTCGCGACGATTTCCGTCTTCCTTGGAATAAACTGAAAGACGGTTTCCCGGCGGTGGGGCCGGTGCGCGACGATCGCGATTACTATGGCTGTTCTGCCGTGGTGCGCGTAAAGTCGGGCGAGAGCGAGTGGACGGCCGCCGCCAAGCCGTTTGGCGATGTCGACGAGAAGGGCTTGGTGCTCCCTGCGTTTACGTCGGCGCGGCTCATTCCAATCGATGCCGCCACCGCAGGCGAGCGGTGCACTGCCGATCGCGAATGGGTATGCCACTTGCGCGACCACTTGGACAAGTATCTCGACAATGGCGTATCGGGGCTCAAGCCGCAGTGCGGATACTGCGCGGCGTTGCGCACCTGGGAGCACGACAGCTTCCGCTTCCGGGGACGGCTGTGGCTAAGGCAATACAAGAATACGTGCCGCCGTTCTTTTGGCGGCGGTCTCAGCGGTCAGGGAGGTGCAGTTGGGCACTAACCGCAAAGGACAGGCCATGGTGGAACTGGCTATCGGCATGGTGGCGGTGGCGCTGGTGGTGACGACGGTCGTCGCATTTACCGAATTTATCGTTGACGATCTCAAGGCGCAGGGTGAATACCGCCCGACCAAGAGTTCGACTTTCCTCAAATACATACTGGAGTAGGCAATATGACCGAACGAATAGCCAAACTGGAAGCATATCTCAAGGCCGAGAAACTCTCGGCGGGACTGGTGTTCGACGAATTCAACGTGCGCGCCTTGACGGGTATCGAGTGCGACAATGCTTGTTTGGTGGTGGCGCCAGGGCAAAAGCCGGTATTCTTCACCGACTTTCGCTATGTGCCCATGGTGCATCGCGTGGCGCCCGGGCTCAAGGTCAAGGATATCAAGAATATCCGCTTTCCGGGCAAGAAGGTTGGCTACGAGCCTAGCATGAGCCATGCACGCTTCCTCGGGCTCCAGAAAAAGTTCCCCGGCGTCGAGTTTGTGGACTTCGAGCCCAAGATCAAGGAATTGCGCGCGGTAAAGACGGCGGAGGAAATCGAGAAGATCCGCAAAGTGGAGGCGCTCAACGACGAAATCTGGGCCGCCGCGCAGCAAAAACTGCGCCCCGGCATGACCGAGCGCGAAATGGCGCGCATCATCCAGCTGCTCATGGTCGAGCGCGGCGACGGCGAGGCGTTCGCCACCATCGTCTGCGTGGGCAAAAACGCGGCCGAGTGCCATCACGTGCCCGACGACACCAAGTGGAACGGCAAGGAGCCGGTATTGGTGGATATGGGCGTCAAGCTCGACGGCGTCTGCGCCGATATGACGCGCAACCTGGTGCCGGCGCGCGCCGGCGCCACCTACCGCAAAGTATACAAGACGGTGCTGGAGGCCAACATGAAGGCCATCGCGGGACTTCGCCCCGGCATGACCGGCAAGGCGCTCGACAAGATCGCGCGCGACCACATCAAGGCGGCCGGGTTCGGCAAGTGCTTCGGGCACAGCCTCGGGCATGGCGTGGGCTATCAGGTGCACGAGGCGCCCAACGCGAGCAGCAAGAGCACGATGAAGCTCGAGCCGGGGATGCTGGTGACCATCGAGCCGGGCATCTATCTCGAGGGCAATCTCGGCGTGCGCATCGAGGATTTGGTGCTCGTGACCGAAACCGGTTGCGAAGTCCTCTCCCATAGCGCCAAGTAAATTGCCTACTGGCTTGACTTGCGGCCGATTTTTTGATATACTATCATAAAATTGCGTCCAAAACAGTTTAACCACAACACAACCAAGGAGTAAGCAAAATGAAGAAATGGGTTTGCCCCGTATGCGGGTATATCTACGAAGGCGAGACGCCCCCCGAACGTTGCCCCCAGTGCAAAGTGCCCGGCGAGCGTTTCAAGGAACAGACCGAGATGACGTTCGTGGCCGAGCACCACGTGGGCGACGGCATCGTCGATGACGCCGAGATCATGGAAGGGCTCAAGGCCAACTTCACCGGCGAGTGCACCGAGGTGGGCATGTACCTGGCGATGAGCCGCGTCGCCGACCGCGAGGGCTATCCCGAGGTCGCCGAGGCCTACAAGCGCATCGCCTACGAAGAGGCCGAGCACGCCGCCAAGTTCGCCGAACTCCTCGGCAAGGCCACCGACATCGTCACCCCCTGCACCAAGACCAACCTCACGCGTCGCGTCGAGGCCGAATGCGGCGCCACCGCCGGCAAGATGGCCATCGCCAAGCGCGCCAAGGAACTCGGGTTCGACGCCATCCACGACACCGTGCACGAGATGGCCAAGGACGAAGCCCGCCACGGCAAGGCGTTCCAGGGTCTCCTCAACCGCTACTTCAAGTAAGCGCGGCGGGGGTTTCCCGGCCAGGATGGTGGAATGGCAGACACCGGGGACTTAAAATCCCCTGCCAAGTTTTTGGCGTGCGGGTTCGAGTCCCGCTCCTGGCACCATGATAAATCCGCTTGCATTGCAGGCGGATTTATGATATAATATTACAATCATGATAAATATTGCATTGTTGACGAGCATGTTGGCGATTTACCCGACTCCCAGGGAGATGACGGCGGGCGAGGGCGGTTTCGACGCCGCCGAGTATACGGCGACCAAGGCGCTGGACGCGTCGCTGGGGCCGCAAGCCTACCGGCTGGAGCTCGCCGACGGCAAGGTGAATATTGCCTACGGCGACGACGACGGCGAATTTTACGCGCGGCAGACGCTCGACCAGCTATTGGCGCAAGGCGGCGGCACTTTGCCCAACGCGACGATCGCCGACGCTCCCGCCATTCCGTTGCGCGGCGTGGTCGAAGGTTATTACGGCCGGCCTTGGGGTACCAAGGGCCGCTGCTCGATGATGGATTTCATGGGCAAAAACAAGCTCAATCTCTTCGTCTACGGCCCCAAGGACGATCCTTACCACCACACGCTTTGGCGCGAGCCCTATCCGGAGGCGCAGCGCGACGACTTCAAGCTTTTGCTCGATAGCGCGCGCCGCAACCATATCCGCTTATACTGGGCGATCCATTTGGGCGGCGGCTTCGACGCGGCGAATCCCGACGATTACGCGAGCCTCCTCGCCAAGCTGGAGGACATGTACGCGATCGGCATCCGCAACTTTGCGGTGTTCTTCGACGACTTCGGCGAGGCCGACGCCGCCGCGCACGCCCGGATCGGCAATTTCGCGATCTCGGAGTTCTTGGGCCGCCACGAAGGCTGCGGCCCCTTGATGGTCTGCCCCAACGTCTATTGGGGCCTGGGCAAGCACCAGTACGTCAAGACGCTGGGCGAGCAACTCGACGCGAGCGCGCTTATCGTCTGGACCGGGCGCAACGTGTGCACCGACATCGCCGCCGCCGACACCGCCAAGATCGCCGCCGCCTACCGCCGCGCGCCGCTCGTGTGGTGGAACTGGCCGGTCAACGACTATTGCCGCAGTCACCTGCTGATCGGGCGCACCTACGGGCTCGAAGCCAAAGGCATGGGCGCGTTCATGACCAACCCCATGGAAAACTGCGAGGCCAGCAAAATCGGCGTGTTCGGCGCGGCCGACTGGAGCTGGAATCCGCAGGCGTTCGATTCCGTCGCCAACTGGGAGGCCGCGTTCAAGCGCCTCTATCCGGATCCCGAGGTGGCCAAGGCCATGCGCGTGTTGGCGGCGCACAACTCCGACCCGGGCGAAACGTGCATGGGCTACCGGCGCGAAGAAAGCGTAGGCGAGTGGGATTACGCGCAGATCGCCGAGGCGATGGAACTTTTGAAACGCAAGCTCCCGATGGAGGCGCCGCAACTCTGGTGGGAACTCGAGGGTTGGATCGTCGATCTCGAGTGCCTGGCCAAGTGCGCGCTCCGGCTCGAAGAACTCGCCAAGGCCAAGGGCGAGATGGAAAAGCGCTATCTCGAAGGCGAAATCCGCAAGCTGTTGGTGGTGCAGGCGGACAACGCCGAACGGCATGTCGCCAAGTTCCAGGCGGCCACTTTCGAGAACGACGCCAAACTGGTGAAGCCGCCAAAGTCCGCCACGTTCGCGATCCGGCCCCGAGTAGAGGATGCAGCAAGTCGTATTAAAACCCGGTAGGGACCATAGCGCAAAGTTGCGCCACCCGTGGATTTTCTCGGGTGCCATCGCCACGGCGGCTTGCCAGGACGCCGGGGAAGTGGAGGTGGTTTCGGCCAAGGGCGAAGTATTGGGTCGCGGGGTGTATTCGCCCGCGAGCCAGATTCGCGTGCGGATGATCGCGGGCGAGGTGGAGACGCTGATCGATCAGGCGCTGGCGCGGCGGACTTTGGCGCCGGCGGGAGGAGTGCGGCTCGTCAACGCCGAAAACGACGGCATCCCCGGGCTCGTCGTCGACTGTTACGCCGGTTACGCCGTTTGCCAGTTTACCTCGGCGCTCGCCGAGCACTACCGCGCGCGGATTTTGGCGGTCTTGTCGGGAAAGCCAGGAATCAAGGGCGTTTCGGAACGCCTCGATATCGATAGCCGCGCCAAGGAAGGTTTGCCGACCGCGCCCAAATGGCGGCAACTGCAGGGCGAGGAGCCGCCGGAACTTGTCGAGATCGTCGAAAACGGCCTCAAGTTTCTCGTGGACGTGCGCACCGGGCACAAGACGGGCTTCTACCTCGACCAGCGCGAGGCGCGCGCTTTGGTGGGGTCGCTCGCCAAAGACCGCACGGTTCTCAATTGCTTTGCCTACACGGGGGGCTTCGGCGTCTACGCGGCCCAAGGCGGTGCGCGCGCGGTTGTCCAGGTGGATATTTCGGCGGCGGCGCTCGCGCTCGCCCGGCGCAACGCCGAAGCGAACGGCGTCCAATGCGAGTTCGTCGAGGCCGACGTGTTCAAGTATCTGCGCCGGTTGCGCGACGAAGGGCGCAAGTTCGATCTGATCGTCCTCGATCCGCCCAAGTTCGCCGAGAGCAAAAGCCAGCTCATGAAGGCGGCGCGCGGCTACAAGGATATCAATCTCCTCGCCATGAAGCTGTTGTCGCCGGGCGGCGTCTTGGCCACGTTCTCGTGCTCGGGGGCGATGGGCGAAGAGTTTTTCCTCACCATCTTGCGCGAGGCGGCGCTCGATAGCGCGCGCAATTTCCAGATCGTCGCGCGCACGCGCCAGGCGGCCGATCATCCGGTGGCGCTCGATTTCCCCGAAGGGCTTTATCTGAAAGGAGTGGTGCTACGTGAATATCAGTCTCTTTGAACTAAATACCCGCTACGGCGCGCCCGGGCGCATCGTCTTCCGCGAGGGGCTGGGCGGCTATCCCGAGGTCGCGATCTCCAACCGGTACGGCACGGCCGAAGTGGCGCTGTTGGGCGGCAATGTGCTCTCCTACCGGCCTACCGGGCACTCGCCCGTCCTGTTCCGCAGCGCCTGGCAAGATTACGAGCGCGGCAAGGAAGTGCACGGCGGCTGCCCGATCTGCTGGCCGTGGTTCGGCAAGAGCGGCGAGCCCGGGAGCAAGTCGCACGGGTTCGCGCGCTTTTGCGTGTTCGAAGTGCGCGGCAGCTCCTATTCCGAGGAGATGACCGAAGTCACCTTGGGGCTCCGGGCCGATGGCGACACCAAGAGCGTGTGGAATTACGACTTCGATCTCGAATTCAAGGTGTCGGTGTCGATGAAGCTCAATTTGAGCCTAAAGACCACCAACACGGGCGACAGGGAGTTTCTGCTGACCGAAGGCTTCCACCCGTACTTCAGGGTGATGGATCGCGATCGCTGCGAAGTGAAGGGCACGGGCGGGCTCGACTACATCGACGCGCGCGACATGTCCAAGAGCACCATGGCGGGCGATTTCGGGCTCGATAGCGAGGCCGATCACGTCTTTACGCTCAAGGACGAGCCCCGTCACGAGTTCGTGCTCATGGACAACGGCATGGGCCGGGCGATCGCGCTGGCCTCGAGCGGCAACCGCAAACTGGTGGTGTGGAACCCCGGGCCCGCCGCCAAGCTCTACGACCTCGCCGAGGACGACTGGCGCAAGTTCGTGTGCGTGGAGCCGGCTACGCTGTGGCGCGACGCCGGTTTCACGCTGAAGCCCGGCGAGACGCATACGCTCGAAGCCGCCATCCAGAGCAACCTCCCCGAGCCGCCGCAAGCATGAGTATCGACAAGCGCATGATTCCGTTCCCCTGCCGCGAGGCGCAGGTCTTCGCCAAACAGACGGCGGGGCTAGTTAGGCGCCTCAAGGCGATCGGGTGCAAAGATGTGGTGATCGGTCTTTCGGGCGGGCTCGATTCGACGCTCGTATTATTGGTGGCGCACGCGGCGTTCGGCAAACTCAAGCTCGATAAAAGCGGCATCCACCTCTATACCATGCCGGGGTTCGGCACCACCAAGCGCACCAAAGGCAATGCGGAAAAGCTGGCCGAGGGCCTGGGCCTCAAATGCGAGACGATCGGCATCGCCAAGGCGTGCCGGCAGCACTTCAAGGATATCGGCCACGATGGACTCACGCCCGACATCACCTTCGAAAACGCGCAGGCGCGGATGCGCACCTTGATCCTCTTCAGCAAGGCCAATATGTTTAACGCCCTCAATCTCGGCACGGGCGACATGAGCGAGGAGGCGCTAGGCTGGTGCACGTTCGGGGGCGACCAGATCGCGCACTTCAACATCAACTCGGGCGTCCCCAAAACCGTGGTGCGCAAAGTCTGCGCCTGGTGGGCCAAGCGCAACCCCGGAGCCGCCGCCGAGGCGATACAAGATATTATCGCAACCCCCATCAGCCCCGAGCTCATCCCGGGCCAAGTCACCGAAAAGACCGTGGGCCCCTACGAACTCCACGACTTCTTCCTGTGGAATCTCGTGATGAACAAGCTGCGCCCGGCCGCGCTCCTCAAGGCGGCGAGCGCGTACTTTGCCGGGCGCTTCGGCGAGGAGGAGATCGCCGCCACGCTCGAGATTTTCGTCCGTCGCTTCTTTACCCAGGCGTTCAAGCGCAACGCCGCGCCCGACGGCATCAAGGTGTTTCCTTTCGAACTGGGGCCGCGCGGCTATTATATACCCTCGGATATGGGGATTCCCAAGGCCTACCGGATGTAACGATGCAAGATAGGATCTCCATTTCGTTTTCGGTTTCCGACAACTATTCGCAGCATCTCGCGGTAGTCTTGACGAGCATGCTCGTCAACAATCCCGGCTCGCATTTCGTTTTCCATGTGCTGCACCGCAACATCACGGAATCCAACCAAGCGCGGATTCGCGAGCTGGAACAGCGCTACCCCGATTGCGAGATCAAGTTCCATCTCGTCGACGCCGCGCAGTTCGAAAAGTTCCCCATTCCGCCGGAACTCGAGCACGTGACGCAGGAGATGTACTACCGGTATATTCTCCCTGAGGTGCTGGCCGACGAAGACCGCACCATCTATAGCGATGTCGACGTCCTCTGCGTGGGCGACTTGCGGCCCTTGTGGGAAACGGATCTCAAGGGCAATCTCCTGGCGGCGGTGCTTGACGACGATACCGGCTGGAAGCGGGAGTTCTTGCACCTCGGCCCCGGCAAGTATTTTTGCTCCGGGCTTTTGGTGATGGACCTTAAGGCCATGCGCCAAGGCGGGTATGTGGCCGAACTGTTCGCCGCCACCAATCGGTTGGTAAAGGATTTGTCGTGGCCGGACCAGGATGTAATCAATGCGGTGTTCGACGGCCAGATCCTGGAGTTGCCGGCGATCTGGAATTGCGCCGAAGGGTACAATCCTTTCCGCCGCGATGTGCGGCAGTGGCATTTCCAGGGCTTTACGCTCAAACCGTGGTGCAATATCTGGAAGAACACCACCTGGCTCGCTTACCTCAAGTATCTCCGCAAGTCCCCCTACCGGCAAAACGCGCTCAAGTTCGTATGGGGGCATATTTGCGGAATCTTCTATTTCAAGTACACCAAGAACCTGGTGACCCGCACGATCGTTTGTGGTATTAGGGTTTCCAAAAAGGGATGCAAGCCATGACGGAGGTCCCGATAGTCCATTGCTTCGACCACAATTACGTGTTGCCGGCCGGGGTCGCGTTCCGGTCGCTTTTGGCTCACGCCCGTCATGCCGATGTCATGTATGTGCTTTATGTGATCGGTTCCGGGCTTACGGACGATGACAAAGCGTTGCTTGACGGCATCGTGGGCAAGTTCGAAAACGCCAGACTGGAATTTTTGCCGCCGCCGGAATTGCCGCTCCCTAAGCTGAAGCGCGGCAATTTCTCCCGGGACATGTTCTACAAAATGCTGGTGCCGGATTTGCTGCCGCAGTACGATACGGTGCTGGTGTCGGATGTGGACGTTGTCTATGCCGGGGATGTGGCCGATCTATACTTCGAACTCGATGGCGATGAAGATTATTATGTTTGCGGCACGGCCGACGTAGGCTATGCATCTTGGCGCGGGCATGGCATCCTCAAGGATATGGGAGCGCCCAAATTCTTCCGCCGCTATTTCAAGAAAATGTCGCAAGCGGAGCGCGACCGGTTGGTTATGGGAGTGGGCTTTTTCGCGATGAACGCCCGGCTGTGCCGGCGCGACGGAATGGGCCGCAAGTGGATGGATTTCGCCATCGGCAATTTCAGCCGGCTATTGCTGCCCGAGCAGGATATTATCAACATTTGCTGCCATCCCAAGATCAAGTTGGCCGGTTCGCGTTACATGGCGATTGCCGGATTCGAGCCGGCGTACCGGAGTTTGACCGCCGAGGAACGTGCCGCCAATCCCGCCTGGAACGAAATGTTCGCCAATCCGGTGCAGATCCACTACGCCTCCGGCATCAAGCCGTGGAAATATCCGCAGAGCGCGTGCTCCAAGCAATGGTTCGAGGCGTGCCTCGATGCCGGGTTGTTCGATCGCTGGCGCGATTGGTACGCGCGGTTCATGCAGCCCTACACCCAAATGACGATGGGCAAAAAACTGGTGGATTGCGCCATCCCGCTCGGTAGAGGCCGCAAACTCCATCTTCGCTTGCATAAAGAAAAAGCGATATAACCGGAGAGGCGCACCATGAAAGCGGCTAAAGTACGAATTACACCACGGCTATCTAGGCGTATCGCCGATTGCATGGGGGTTGCGTTTGAGCCGGGCATATACAAGTTTTTCCCCGGCAACGAGATGTACCGGCTTGAAGCGCCTTGCAGCGTAAACGGACTTGGGCTGGCGTGGGGCGCGTTCAGCGGCTACGACAACTTGCATGGCGGACAATATTTGGAGAATGTTTCGGTAGGGCGTTATTGCTCGATCGGCATGAATGTGGAGGTCGGGCTCGTTTCGCATCCCACCGATTGGCTTTCCACCACGTGGATGCAGTATGTCGCGCGTCCGTTCCATTGGAATCGATTTATATGCCGCAAGGTCGATACCAAACCATTCCTTGTTCCGAAGCGCACAATCTTGGGTAATGACGTGTGGTTGGGGGCAGGGGCCAAAATCATGTCGGGCGTCAAGGTCGGCGATGGCGCGATCGTGGCGGCAGGTGCGGTGGTGACCAAGGACGTGCCGCCCTATGCGATTGTCGGCGGCATCCCCGCCAAGGTCATCAAATTCCGGTTTCCCGAGGCCACTGTCAGGCGACTTGAAAATCTGGCGTGGTGGCGCTATAGCCTGGGCGATCTTGGAGATATCGATTGGTCCGATGTGGATAAGGCTATAGCGGCCATTGAATCGAGCCTTGCTTCGGGTGTCGCAGAGTGGAAGGGGGAAGTGCTTACCGATCGCGATTTCGTGCCATACGACAGGCGAGTGCCGTTTTTCTTCGAGTGGACGCCGCGGCGCATTCGTATCAAATTGTTTGGCGTCTGGGTAGTACATGCAAAACGCAAAACCATGAAGGATCGCAACCATGGGACGCTCGTTTAAAATCAGGGTAACCCGGCGCGTACGCACTTTGATCGAGGATCGGTTGGGCGTGACGTTGCCGCCGGGGCTGTTCAAATGCAGCCTCGGTGCCGATTTGCGGTTGGAGCCGCCATGTCGGATTTCCGGCGGTGTCGATGCGCTGTTTCCGCTGCACCTCGGGAGCTTCTCCTTTTTCAATGCCCAGGAGTCCGGATCGAGGGTACTGACACGTGCCGTCAAGATCGGGCGCTATACCTCGATCGCCACCGATTGCGCCATCGGGCTGATGCCGCATCCGGTGGATCGGCTTTCGACTTCGCCAACCGTCTACGAGCCCGGGGTAGACCGTTGGGCTCGGCGGTACGTGCCGACTTTGCCGGAACAACCGCCGTACGAACCTGAACGGCCGATTACGACCATCGGCAACGACGTATGGCTGGGCCATGGCGTAAAGGTCTTGAAGGGGCTGACGATCGGCGATGGCGCGATCGTGGCGGCAGGTGCGGTAGTGGCCAAGGACGTACCGCCCTATGCGATTGTCGGCGGCGTCCCCGCCAAGCTCATCCGGATGCGCTTTGACGATGGGACGATCGCGAGGCTTCGGAAGAGCGAATGGTGGCGCTACGACCTGCGCACGATCGGCAAGGTGGATTTCTCGGACGTTGGCGCCACGCTGGATGCGCTTGAGCGCGCCATTGCCGCCGGCGAAGCGCGGCCATGGGAGGCGGAGGCCGTAACTCCTGCCGATTTGCGCCCTTATGCCAGAAGTGTGCCGTTCTTTGTCGAACTTGGTGCAAGCTGGATCCGCATCAAGGCGTTCGGATTGTGGCTTGTACATCATAAGCGAAAGGGGAGATAATGCATTCGTTCAGATTGTTTATAAACGACCGGCTGCGCAAGATGATCGATCGGCGGCTGGGCATCCAGTTCCAGGAGAGCGAAATCAGGTTTTATCCTCGCTGCCAGTGCGAGTTCGAGCCTCCGTGCCGGTTGTCCGGCGCCATCGAATTCGGCTATCCGGAGAATTTCGGCGCCTTCACTTATTTCGATTTCCAGGAAGACGGCCCGCGCAAACTGATCCGGGGCATGCGCACCGGCCGCTATTGCTCGGTGGCCATCGATTCCCATGTCGGGCTGATGCCGCATCCCACCGATTGGCTGTCGACCGCGTCGCTTTGCTATTCGCCGCAGGCCCCTTGGCGCAAGCATTTCGAAGGCGATGTACAGTGCGACAAAGTGTTTACGGACGTCGGCGAGCCGACGGTGTTGGGCAACGATGTGTGGATCGCGAGCGGCGTGGACATCAAACGCGGCATCACCATCGGCGATGGCGCAATCGTGGGCGCCGGCGCCATGGTAACCAAAGACGTGCCGCCGTACGCGATTGTGGGCGGCGTTCCGGCAAAGGTCATCCGATACCGTTTTGACGAAGCCACCATCAAACGTTTGTTGGCCGTCAAATGGTGGAATTACGATTTGTCGTCGTTCGGACCAATCGATTTCTCCGATATCGACAAGGCGCTGGACACGATCGAAGCGGCCGTTCGCGAAGGACGGGCCAAGCCGTATGCGCGGCGCAAGGTAACGGTCGCGGATCTCTATCCGTATGCCCGCCGCTGTCTGTTCTATTTTTCGTGCCGCGACGGCTGGCTCTGCCTGAAGCTTTTCGGCTTGTGGCTGCTGCATCGCAAAATCGGCAAACAACGCTACTAGCAGAGGATATGGTTATGAGCAATGTCGCCGACACTACCGATCTCGTCTCGATTATCGTGCCGGTTTACAATACCGCGCCCTATGTGGACAACTGTCTCAAGTCGCTGCTCGATCAGACTTACGACAATATCGAAATCATAGTGGTCAACGACGGCAGTACCGACGATTCGGCGAAAGTGCTGTCCGCGTACGATGGCAATCCGCGGGTAAAAGTGTTGACTAGGGAGAACGGCGGGCTTTCCGCCGCCCGCAATACGGGACTTGAGGTGGCGACCGGCGAGTGGGTGATGTTTGTCGATTCCGACGATGCCATCCATCCCGAGCTGGTGGCGCGGGTGGTTGCCGCAGGTCGGCAGGCCCAGGCCGATTTCGTGCGTTTCGACTACCGCGACGTGCCGCTAAAGCGGCAACTCGATTTCGAGCCGTTGGCGTCGCCGCCGCCCATGCACGTTTTCGACAATCCGGTGCAATATTATCTGGCGCATAGATTCCACCCGTCGGCCTGCGTGCTGGCCATCAGGCGCTCGGCGATAGCGACCCTCAAGTTCGAGCCGGGGCTTATCTACGAGGATTTGGATTTTACTTGGCGGTTTTTGCGCACTGCGAAAAGAGGCGCGGATATCGCCTGGCAAGCCTACAACTATATGCAGTCGGAGGGTTCGATCATCCGCAGTTCTTTCACGTGGCGCAAACTCGACAGTGTCGATCGCATAATGCGGAGGTTGGCGGCGGCGTATGCGCCTAACGGTTCCGCCATGCTCGTGCCGCTCAAACGCAAGCTGTTCGCGATTCAAGTCAAGAAGCTGGTATTGAAGCCATGTTTCTCGAAGAAGCAGGTCGCCGACAAAGCGGTTTTGCAGACGGCGCTATCGACGGTAGGCCGCATGCTGGCGGACGGCATCATCCGCTACTGTGATTTCTCGCCCAAATGGTGGCCGGTGCTGATCAAGGCTCGATTGCACGCCAATGGCGATGGCGGCAGCCCCTCCCTTGGCTTGGAGCGCTTGCTGCCGTGGCGCAATCTTTGGTGGTGGCCGCGCTGGAAGGTGCCGTCGTTCATGATGCTGCATAGCGTAGGGGACGAAGTGACCAATCCGGAATGCCCCAACAACACCATCAGGCCTGGAGAGCTCAGGTCGTTGATAATCGCGCTACGTCGGCGCGGATACGGGTTCAAGACTTTCAAGGATGCCATCGAAACCGGCGACCGCCACACGATGTGCCTTACGTTCGACGATGGCTATGTAGATAACTATCGCACGCTCTTTCCGATGCTCAAGGATCTTAATTGCCCGGCCACCTGCTTTGTTACCAATCGTGGCCAGGACGACGACAAGTTCCTCTCGGCGGCGATGATTCGCGAAATGGAGCAAAGTGGGCTGATCGAGATTGGAGGACATACCGCCAATCATACCATGCTCACCGAGGTGCCGCTAGACAAGGCCCGGGAGGAGATTTTCGCCAACAAGGCCTGGCTCGAAAGCGTCCTTGGACATCCGATCGATAGCTTCTGCTATCCGCGCGGCGGCGAGAACGACGATATCGTCGGGCTCGTCAAGGCCGCCGGCTACCGGTATGCGGCGGCCATGGTCAAGAAAATGCGGCCGGTCGCCGCCGATCTCTACCGCATCCATCGCCAGATCATCCCGCGCGGCATGGCCACCTGGAAGGCGGTATTGCTGGCCACGAGAGGCAAGTGGAAGTTGTGAACCGATCCACCCCCTTGATTTTTGGGCGGGGATATGGTATAATACACAAAACAATTCGAAAAAGCATTGGAAGCGACAAGATGAAGAATCTGACTGCGGACGAACTCCGCCAAACGTACCTTAAGTTTTTCGAGTCCAAGGGACACAAGATCATTCCCGGGGCGAGCGTGATCCCCGAGAACGATCCTACCGTCCTTTTCACCACCGCGGGCATGCACCCCCTGGTGCCGTACCTGATGGGCGCCATGGAGCATCCGGCGGGTACGCGGCTCACCGACGTGCAGAAGTGCGTGCGCACCGGCGACATCGATGCCGTGGGCGACGCCGCGCACCTCACGTTTTTCGAGATGCTGGGCAACTGGTCGCTCAACGACTATTTCAAGAAGGAAGCCATAACCTGGTCGTACGAGTTTTTGACCGAGCACCTCGGCTTCGACCCCGCGCAGCTGAGCGTAACCGTGTTCGCGGGCGAGGAGGGCATCCCCGCCGACGAAGAGGCGGCCGCGATCTGGCGGAGCCTCGGCATCCCCGACGAGCGCATCTTCCGGTTGCCGCGCGAAGACAACTGGTGGGGCCCGGCGGGCACCACTGGGCCTTGCGGACCCGACACCGAGATGTTCATCGATACCGGCAAGGAGAAGTGCGGGCCTGATTGCCGTCCCGGCTGCCATTGCGGCAAGTATATCGAGATCTGGAACGACGTGTTCATGCAGTACAACAAGAACGCGGAGGGTAAATACGAGCCGCTCGGGCGCCACAACGTGGATACCGGCATGGGCGTGGAGCGCACCGTGTGCATGATGAGCGGCGCGCCTACGGTGTACGACACCGAGATTTTCGCGCCCATCATGGCCAAGATCGACGCGCTCTCCAACGTGCCGGCAGGCGCCGACGCGGGCGAAGTGCTCAAGGCGCGGCGCATCATCGCCGACCACATGCGCACCGCCACGTTCATCCTGTGCGATCCCAAGGGCGGCGTCAAGCCCGGCAACGTGGGGGCCAACTATGTGCTCCGGCGTCTGATCCGCCGCGCCATCCGCTATAGCCGCATGCTCGGCATCCAACCGGGCTTTACGGTCGAGCTCGCGGAGACGATTTGCGAAAAGTACAAGAACGTCTATCCCGAGCTCGGCGAGAACCTGGCGCAGTGCAAGCTCGATCTGGAGGCGGAGGAAAACCGCTTCAACCAGACGCTCGACAAGGGCGAAGCGATGTTCAACAAGGTGGCCGAGCAGCTTAAACTGCACAACCAGACCTCGATCAGCGGCAAGACGGCGTTCAAGCTGTACGATACGTTCGGCTTCCCGTTCGAGATGACGCTCGAGATGGCCGACAAGGCGGGGCTTCAAGTCGATCGCGAGGGGTTCGAGGAGGCCAACCGCAAGCATCAGGAGCTTTCGCGCACCACGAGCGCGGGGAGTTTCAAGGCCGGCCTCCAGGACAATTCGGCGGTGGTTACGCGCATGCATACCGCCACCCACCTCTTGCACGCGGCCCTGCATCAGGTGCTGGGCCCGACCGCCAACCAGAAGGGCTCCAACATCACGCCCGAGCGCTTGCGCTTCGACTTCACCTGGCCCGAGAAGCTCACCGACGAGCAGCTCAAGGCGGTGGAAGACAAGGTGAATGGCTGGATCCGGGCGGAAATCCCGGTGGAGAAGAAAATGACCACCGTGGACGAGGCCAAGGCCGAAGGCGCGATGGCGCTCTTCGGCGCCAAATACGGCGAAAAGGTAAGTATGTACACGATCGGCGACGTGTCCAAGGAGATCTGCTCGGGGCCGCACGTGGAGAACACGCGCGAGCTCGGGAGCTTCAAGATCCAGAAGGAACAGTCGAGCTCGGCCGGGGTGCGGCGCATAAAAGCCGTAATCGGCAACTTGACATGAGCGGCAAAATATAGTATAATATACAGAAATAAATCTCAAACAAGGAGCAACGATGGCGGATTCGACAAAGAAGAGCGGCAGCCTTATCGGCATACTTACGATGTTTGCCTTGTACGGCATGGTGGGTTTCGTAACCTTCATGGCGGCGCCGGTAGGGGCAATCTGGAAGGAACAGCCGGGCATCGCGGGCTCCAACATGCTGGCCACGATGGGCGTGACCATGAACTTCATGGCCTATCTCTTCATGGGGATTCCTTCGGGCATGCTCCTTTCCAAGATCGGCTACAAGAAGACGTCGCTGGTGGCCGTGGCGGCAGGGTGCGTGGGCGTGCTGATCCAGACGCTCTCGGGCTTCGTCAACCTCGACACCCTGGGCGGCATCCCTGGCGCCTGGTACGTGTACCTCCTGGGCGCGTTCGTCTCGGGCTTTTCGATGTGCATGCTCAATACGGTAATCTGCCCCATGCTCAATACGCTGGGCGGCGCGCGCGGCAACCAGCTCAATCTGGCGGGCGGCACCTTCCAGTCGATCTGCACCACGTTGGCCCCGGCGCTTCTGGGCGGCATCGTGGGCGCGGTCACGGCCGAAACCAAGATCGCCGACATTTCCGGCGTGCTCTTCACGGCGGCGGCGGTGTTCGCGGTGGCGTTCGTGGTTATCGCTTGCCTCCCGATCCAAGATCCCGAGCAGGTGTCCACGCCCGAAACCGGCGAGGGCCTGCCCATCACCTCGCGCCATTGCATCATGGGCATCATCGGCATCTTCCTCTACATGGGCATCGAGGCGGGCATCGGCACCGGCATGAACCTGTGGCTCTCGGACGTCAACAACTCGCCGCTCCTCGAGCTCGGCAACGATCCCGGCAAGCTGGCGGCCATCGCCGGCAGCGCTTTCGGCGCGTTTTGCGCGATGATGCTGGTGGGCCGGTTCATCGGCGCTTCGGTGGGCGGCAAGGTGACCCCGCGGATGCTGCTTTTGGTGACCGGCGGCGCCGGCGTGGTGTTCGTGCTGGCGGGCATGGCGCTCGCCAAGGTGGGTCTGGGCGTGCCGTTCGGCGCCGGCGTCAAGCTGCCCGTTTCGGCGTTCTTCTTCATCGCGTGCGGTCTTTGCGCCTCGGTGATGTGGGCGACCATCTTCAATCTGTCGGTGGACGGACTCGGCAAGAACACCGAGAAGGCCTCGGGCCTCTTCATGGAAATGGTGATCGGCGGTGCCTTGATCCCGCTGGTGCAGAACTTCATCGCCGACAAGTGCGGGTTCGTGGTGAGCTTCGTCATCCCGGCCCTGTGCTTTGCGTACCTCTTCGTCTACGCGCTCGCTTTCACCCGCAAAACCCGTTAATTTAAAAGGAGTATAGAAAATGCTCAACCAGGAAGTCTACGACGAACTGATCGCCAAATTCGAAAAGCTTTACGGCGAAAAGCCCACGGTGGTGGCGTACGCGCCCGGCCGCATCGAAGTGCTGGGCAATCACACCGACTACAACGAAGGCTACGTCTTTTCGGCGGCCATCGACAAGGGCACGTTCTTCGCGGCGGCGCCCACGGCCGATAGGACTTGCGAACTTACGGCCGGCGACTTCATGGAGACGGCCAAGTTCACGCTCGATACGGTTGCTCCCGCCAAGGAAATGACCTGGCAGAACTACGTGACCGGCACCTTCAACTGGCTTTTCGACGGTGCGCCCGCCAAGGCGCCCCATGGCTGGAAGGGCATGTTCCTCGGCAACATCCCGCTCGGCGCCGGGCTTAGCTCGTCGGCCGCGTTGGAGATGTGCACGGCGCTGGCGCTTGCCAAGATCTACGGCATCGAGAAGGACCGCACCACGCTCGCCAAGATCGGCCAGAAAGCCGAGCACACCTTCGCCGGTTGCCCTTGCGGGCTTTTGGACCAGGCGTCCTCGATGTACGGCAAGGCGGGCGCGCTCGTCAAGAGCGATTTCCGCACCAACGAGTTCGAGACGGTGGAGATGGGCCCAACGGTCGCGTTCATGATGGTCAAGTCCAACGCCAAGCATGCGCTGGTGGACGGCGCCTACGCGAGCCGCCGCGCCGCTTGCGAAGAGGCCGCCAAATACTTCGCTTCGGTGCTGCGCAAGCCGGTTACGCACCTGCGCGACGTGACGATGGCCGAGTGGGTGCTGTACCGCGGCGGCCTCAGCGAAACCGTGGCCAAGCGCGCGGCGCACCCGATTGGCGAGGACGAGCGCGTCATACAGGGCGCGGAACTCTTGGCGAAGGGCGATCTCAAGGGCTTTGGCGCTTTGATGTACGATTCGCACGAGTCGAGCCGCAACTGGTTCGAGAACTCCTGCGAGGAGCTGGACGCCATCGTCGACGCCGCCAAGGCGATCCCCGAAGTCTACGGCGCGCGCCTTTCGGGCGGCGGTTTCGGCGGCAGCTGCTGCCTGCTCGTGGATCCGGCCGCGGCCGACAAGATCGCCGCGCAGATTACCCGCGAATACAAAGCCAAGTTCGGCGACGAGCCGACGGTCAGCCTCATCAAGCCTTCTGAAGGAGCGCACCTCGTATGAAGAAACTGATTATCGCAGTGGCCGCCGCCACCGCCATGTTGGCGCTTAACGCGCAGGACGACGATTTCGACTTCGAGAGCGACGACGGCGCCGAGATCGAAGCGGACGGCGACGAGGAAGCCGGCGACGACGAGGAGGCCGGGGAGGAGGGCGAAACCAAGCCCGCCAAAGCCGGCAAGAAGCACGAGGAGGCGGAGAAATCCTACTTCATCCTGCCGCTTACCAGCTTCGCCGACGGCAAGTGCGAAGTGCTCGTGCCCACCAAGGGCGAGTGGCAGACCGTGGAAGAGGGCCGCTTCTATCCGCTCGGTTCCCAGTACCGCACGATCGGCGCGGAGTCGCAGCTCAAACTGCGCTTCGGCATGAACGTGGAGGTCTCGGTCAAGGGCAATTCGGCGTTGGCCACGGTGGCCCAGGCCTTGGGCGGCGCGTCGCGCACGGTGATGCTCGACGCCGGCTCGTTCCATATGTCGCTGCCGCGCAATATGCCGGAAGGCAAGTTCTTCGTTTCGACGCCGGGCTTCACGGTGCTCAATGCCGCGGGCGATTCGAGCTACACCTACGAAAAGACCGGCGACGGCGACAAGTGCTTCGTGCGCTGCCTCACCGGCAACCTTTCGGTCAAGGGGCGGCACTTCGACGTGATCGGGGTAAGGGCTTCGCAGGGCTTCGAGATCCGCACTTCGTCCGACCGGCTCTTCACCGGGCTGTACGGCAAGGCGGGCGACCTCAACGTCAAGCTCGACACCGGCCTGTGGGAGACGATCGATTTCGAAACCCACGAGCGGACCTCCGAGCAGCGTTTCGCCGATTTCAAGCTTTCGCCCAAGACGGCGGTGCGTATCCATCGCGCCGTGCCGGAAATCGGCGAGAACCTGGCGGTGACCATCATGACCTTCGACTCCAACGGCAATCGCCGCGACCGCTACTGGTTCGCCGAGAACCACTTCGAGAGTTCCGGGTCCGAAATCGCCGTCAATGAAGACTCCGACGCCGCCGAACAGGCCAAGAAGAAAGCTGCCGAGTCCGACGATACCGTGGCGGTCGACGCCGATATCGACGAAGAGGAAGACGATTCCTCCAGCGACGACGATTCCTCCAGCGACGACGATGGCGATAGCGACGACTCCGGCTCGATCGACGACGATCTCGATTTCTAAATAAACAATAAGAGGCTACAGTAAGTTACATGGTAATTCTTCAGTTCAATAAACTCATTCGCAACAAATGGGTTTGGGGCGCTTTCGCCGTAGTGATTTCGGCGGCGTTCTGTTTCGACGATCTGTTCACCCGGCGCGACACCGAGGCGCGTAGCGTCGGCGACGCCGGCACGTTGGCGGGCGAGCCGGTGGATTCGGCCCGCTTCGCCGAAATCCAGCAGGATGTGCGCGGTCTCGGGCGCAACAGCGACTGGGCGCGCAAGCAGCCCGAAGTCAACCGGCAGGCGTGGGAGACGTATGCGGCGCTCGAAGTCGCCGCCGACAACGGCATCGTCGCCCCCGATTCCGAGGTCATGGCCACCATCCGGCGCGATCGCAGCTTCGTGCGCGACGGCGCGTTCAGCTTCAGGCTCTACCAGCTGATCCTCCAGGACAACGGCATCAAGCCCGAGCGGTTCGAGGAGTTCCTCAAGCGGCGGCTTACGGTGCAGCGCCTCGGTACGGAAGTCGTGGGTTCGGCCACGTGGGTTTCGCCCATGGAGCTCGATCGCGCGGTCGCCGACTTTACCGATACGTTCACGGTCAAAGTGGCCAATTTCTCGCAGTCCAAGGAAGCTGCCGACCTCGTGACGATCGACGATGCGGCTATCGCCAAGTGGTACGGCGAAAACGCCAAGTCGCTGGAGTTGCCCGAGCGCGTCAAGCTTAGGATGGTCAAGTTCGACGCCACCAAGCCCGAGGTGCTCGCCAAGATGACGGTTACCGAAGACGAGATGCGCGACATGTACGACGCCACCATCGACAAATACACCTCCACCGACACCAACGGCGTCGAAACGGTGCAGGCGTTCGAAGAGGTCAAGGACGGCATCGAACAGGATCTGCGCAAACTGGCGGCGGTGGAATATTACACCACCAACATGAACCAGCGCATCTACCAGCCGGGTGCCACGCTCGACACCATCGCCGCCGAAGAGGGCGCGACGGTCGAGACGAGCGATTGGTTCTCGGTCGGTGGCGGCTACCAGGAAGGCTTCATGAAGTACGCTTCGCAAATCGCCCCGGGAGCCAACGGCTTCAACGAGGCGGTGGCCGAGCTCGATCCTTCCTCGCCCGATCTGCGCTACGGGGTGGTCGCGAGCGACCGCGCCGTGTGGGTGATCGAGAAGGCCGAGGAGAGCCCGGCGCATACGCCCACGCTGGAGGAGGCCAAGGAGGTCATTCGTCCCCGGGTGCTGCGTGCGGCCAAGGCCGACGCGTTCAAGGCGCAAGTCGAAGCGGTGGCCGCCCAAGGCGTGGAGGCCGTGCTCGCGAGCGGCAACGTCTCCACCAATCTCACGTTTGCGATCTGCGATCTTAAAAGCGGCGACATTCCCGATATGCAGGCGGTGGCCGCGGCCACCCGCAAACTGGTCAAGGGCGAGGTTTCGGAGTTTACGCTTACGGGCACCGGCCGGGCTATCCTGGTGGTGTGCGAAGCGCGCGAACCCGGCGATGCGGCCAAGGCTACGCTTTTGTCGGCCCGGTTGCGCGACGAGGTCGCCGCTACGGCGGCATCTCAGCTGCCCGAGGCGTGGAGCAAGTGGAATCTCTCGCGCATGGGCTTTACGCCCGGCGAGTTCAACGGCGTCGACGAAGAGCCCGCCGAAGAAGCCGAGGCGGAATGACGCTCAAGTTCAAACGCATCCATCCCGACGCCCAAATCCCCGCATACGCCCATCCCGACGATGCGGGGATGGATTTGCGTAGCGTCGAGGAGCTGGTTGTCAAGCCCGGTGCTCGCGCGCTGGTGCATACGGGGCTGGTGACGATGCTTCCCGACGGCTACGAGGCGCAGGTGCGGCCGCGGTCGGGGCTCGCGCTCAAGCGCGGCGTCACCGTGCTCAACACTCCCGGCACTATCGACGCCGGCTATCGCGGCGAGGTGGGCGTGATTCTCGCCAACTTCGGCGAAACCGATTTCGCCGTGGCGAAGGGCGACAAGATCGCCCAAATGGTGATTGCGCCGGTAACCCGGCCCGAGCAGGTGCTGGAAGTCGACGAAATCGACGCAACCGGTAGAGGAGCCGGCGGTTTTGGTTCTACGGGTATATAAGTACGGCGAAAAGGTCCTGCGCGAAAAGGCGCGTCCGGTGGCTGCGGTTACCGATGCGCTCCGCAAGCTGGCCGACGACATGGAGGAAACCATGCACGATGCGGGCGGGGTGGGCTTGGCGGCGGAACAGGTCGGGAGACTCGAGGCGATGTGCGTCATCGACATCCCCGAAGGCTGCGAGAGTCAGGAAGACGCCATGTTCAACGCGCCCATCCAGATGCCGCTCAAACTTTTCAACCCCGAAATCGTCATGTCCGAAGGCACCCAGTGCGACAAGGAAGGGTGCCTGAGCCTGCCGAACATCGGCGGGCGCATTGTGCGTTCGGCGCAGGTGACCTGCAGCTACCTCGACGAAAACGGCCGCCCTCAAGTCATCACCGCGAGAGGCTTCTTGGCGCGGGCGCTCCAGCACGAAATCGACCATCTCAACGGTATTCTGTACATCGACCACATGTCGGCGGTGGAACGGCTTGAATACATGGGCAAGCTCAAGAAACTGGCCAAGGCCAATGGCGGCGTTCGATAAAATAGTAGTTACCGCCGCCAATCGTGCGCAGGCCGAGGGGTACCTTAGCCAACTTGGCGGCGACTCCCGGTACGAAGTTTTCCCCGATCCCGGCGATAAGCGGGTGGGGAGTCTGGGCGCCACCGTCAACGTCCTCAGGCACATCCCCCATGGCGGGCGGGTGTTCGTTTGCCATTCGGGCGGCGATGCGCGCCGCACTCCCGCCTATGCGGCCATGGGCAAGGCGTTCGTGCCGATGCGCGACGGGCGCTCGATGCTGGCGCATATCGTCGAAAGCATGGAGAAGCTCAAAATGCCGCCTGGGCTCTTGGTGGCGTCGGGCGACGTGCTCCTCGATTTCGACGCCAAGCAAGTGGACTTTAGCCGCCCCGGAGTTACCGGCGTCGCCTATCCCGACGGGGCCGACGAGGCTCGGCGCCATGGCGTCTACAAGGAACAGGGCGGCAAGGTGGTCGAGTTTCTCCAAAAGCCGCAGGTCGAATCGGGCACCTATCTCATCGATACGGGTCTAATGTTCATCGACTGGCCTACGGCCGCCAAGATGGTGGGGCTGCCGATCGCGGGCGACATCTACGACGAATTCCCCAATTTGCTTCTCGAGGGGTTCGCGCCGTTCAGCGTCAACGTGCTCGAAAAGTGCGGCTTCTTCCATATCGGCTCGTCGCGCGAACTGTTGTCGCGCCTGGGCAACGGCAATATCTACGTGGACAAGGTCGCCTGCCCGCTGGAACTCGAGGGCGGCAATATCGTAACCAATGTGCCCGCCGGTCGATTCGAAAAACTGTCGCTCGGCAAGAACGAGTGCTTTACTTGCCTGCCGCTCAAGAACGGCGAGTGGTACGATCTTAAATACCGGCTCGACGACAATTTCAAGACCGATGGCCTCTGGGAAAAGCACGGCCTCGCCGAGAAGATGAAGGTTATCGACCACCGGCGGCTAATCAAATTGCGGCAATCCCGGGACCCTAAGACGATAAAGGTTTCGGCGCCGGTCCGGATCGATTTCGCGGGTGGCTGGTCGGATACTCCGCCCATTTGCGAATTCGAGGGCGGCGAAGTGGTCAACGCGTCCGTCCTGCTCGAGGGACGGCGGCCCATCGAGGTTACGGTCAAGGAGCGCGCCGACAAGTTCGTCAAGATCGTTTCCAAGGATCTCGGCAAGCGCCGGCTCATCAAGACGGCCGCGGAACTGGCCGACCACCAAGATCCCCACGATTGGTGCGCGCTCGTCAAGAGCGCCTTGGCGGTTACCGGATTCGAATTCGGCTCGCGGGGCCTCGACATCACGATCAGCGCCGACTTGCCCAAGGGTTCGGGCATGGGTACGAGCTCGGTGCTGGGCGCGGCGACTATCACGGCTTTGACCGGGCGCACCGATGCGGCGGAACTGGGCGAGCTCACTTTGCGGCTCGAGCGCGAGATGAATACCGGCGGCGGTTGGCAAGACCAGTTTGGCGGGATCGTCCCGGGCTTCAAACTCCTCGTTTCCAAGCCGGGCGTGCCGCAGCAAGTCGACGTCCGCACCCTGACTCCGCCCGAAAACTTCCTCCAGGAACTCAAAGCGTGCGGGCTGTTGTTCTTCACCGGCCAAAAGCGCATGGCGCGCAATATCCTGCGCAAGGTTCTGGCGTTCTACGCCGACAATCCGCACAATTTCGCCAAGGTGCTGGTGGACGCGCTCAAATCAGACGCCCGCAAGTGCGCCTTTGCCGTCGCCAGCGGCGACATCGACGGGTTCGCCGATGCGATCAACGGCTACTGGCGCGACAAGAAGCTCTTGGATCCCGGCTCCACCAACGAGCGCGTGGATGCGCTGATCGAAACGATCAAGCCGTATGTGCGCGCGGTTACGCTTACCGGCGCGGGTGGCGGCGGCTTCATGTTCATCCTCGCCAAGTCGCCGCGTGATGCCCAACGGGTGCGCAAGGCGCTTACGCAAAACTCGCCCCACAGTTTGTCGAGGTTCTACGATTTCGACTTCGACCTTACGGGCATCTCGCTCGAGGTTAGGTAAATGCCGCTTTACGTCTACGAAGCGCGCGACGGCCACAAGTCCTGCCCGTTCTGCCAAGGCGGGTTCGAGGTTACGCAGCGCTTGAGCGAGGATCGGCTCGAAAAGTGCCCCAAGTGCGGCAATCCGGTATTTCGCGTAATCCAGGCCCCGGGGCTCACCCACTCCCAGACCGACCTCCATTACCGCGCCAAACGCGCCGGGTTCCACACGCTCAAAAAAGTGGACCATGGAACTTTCGAAAAGCTCTACTGACGCGCGGATGATGGCTTTGGCGCTGGCCGAAGCCGAAAAGGCCGCCGCCGAAGGCGAAGTGCCCACTGGCTGCGTGATCGTGGACGCCGAGGGCCGCATCGTTGGCAAAGCCCACAACCAGACCGAAACCTTGCACGACGCCACCGCCCATGCCGAGATGGTGGCCTTGAGCCAGGCGTTCGCCGCCTTGGGCAACGAACGGCTAGTCGATACTACGCTCTACGTCACCAAAGAGCCGTGCCCTATGTGCGCGGGGGCTATCGTCCTTGCGCGGGTCGCGAGGGTCGTATGGGGCGTAAGCGACCCCAAGCGCGGCGGCCAAACGGTCTTCGGCATTCTGTCGCATCCCGGGGTCAACCACCGCCCCCAAGTCGAAAAGGGGCTCATGGAGGAAGAGTCGCTCGCGGTTTTGCAGGGCTTCTTCAGGGCGCGACGGTAGCGCGATACCGCTTTACACGGGCGGGAAAATATGATATAATATCCCTCAACATGAAAGAAATGCGCCCAGCGGAAGCACTCAACGAACGGACGGCCTTCGAAAACCGGCTGCGCCCGCGCGACTTCGACGGGTTCGTGGGCCAGAACAAGATCCGCGACCGGCTGCTCCTCGCGGTGCATGCCGCCAAGGAGCGCGGCGAGTCGCTGGACCACGTGCTCTTTTCGGGTCCGCCCGGCCTCGGCAAGACGACCTTGTCCTACATCATCGGCGAGGCGATGGGGGTCAACGTCAAGACCACTTCGGGCCCGGTCATCTCCAAGCCGGGCGATCTCGCCGGGCTCCTCACCTCGCTGGAACCGGGCGACATCGTCTTCATCGACGAAATCCACCGCATGGCCAAAACGGTGGAGGAGTACCTCTATTCGGCGATGGAAGACTACACCATCGACATCATGATCGACCAGGGCCCCAACGCCCGTTCGGTGCGCCTGGAACTGCCGCGCTTCACGCTGGTGGGCGCCACTACGCGCATCGGGCTGATCGCGGCGCCCCTGCGCGCGCGTTTCGGCCTCGTCAACCGCCTCTCCTACTACGATGCCGCCGATCTCGCCGAAATCGTCCGCCGTTCCGCCGCGAGGCTCGGCGTCGACGTGGACGACGAGGGCGCCTTCGAAATCGCCCGGCGTTCGCGCGGCACCCCGCGCATCGCCAACAACCTCCTCCGTCGCGTGCGCGACTACGCCCAGGTCAAGGCCGGCAATTTCATCACCGGCGAAGTGGCGCGCGATTCGCTTTCGCTGCTCGAAATCGACCCGCACGGGCTCGACGAGATGGACCGCAAGATCCTCGAAACCATCTGCGGCAAGTTCGGCGGCGGCCCCGTGGGGCTCTCCACCATCGCGGTTTCGGTGGGCGAAGAGCCCGACACCATCGAAGAAGCCTACGAGCCTTTTCTCATCATGGAAGGTTATCTCGAACGCACTCCCAAAGGGCGGGTCGCAACCCCGCTCGCCTATGAAAGGACAGGCATAGCCAAATGAACGACAAGTGGAAATATCTCGACGAGGCCATGGTCGCCTCGAGCCGCAAGACGATCAAGGAACTGTTCGCGGAAGATCCTGGCCGCGCCGAAAAGTTCTCGGCCGAGGCGGCGGGGTGGTATCTCGACTACTCCAAGAACCGCGTGGACGCCAAGGCGATGAAAGCGCTCATGAAACTCGCGGAGGCCTCCAACCTCAAGGCCGAAATCGAGCGGATGTTCACGGGCGAAAAAATCAACGTCACCGAGAACCGCGCGGTGCTGCATACGGCGCTTCGCAACTGCGACCCCAAGGCCCAGGTTCTGGTGGACGGCAAGGACGTGATGCCCGGTGTTCGCGCCGTGCTGGCGCAGATGGGCGAATTCTGCAAAAAGGTGCGCTCTGGTGCCTGGCGCGGCTACACCGGCAAGCGCATCAAGTACGTGGTCAACATCGGCATCGGCGGCTCGGATTTGGGCCCCGTCATGGCCAATCTCGCGCTCACCCCCTACGCCAAGCGCTCGCTCAAGTTCTTCTTCGTCTCCAACGTCGATTCGACCCACATCGCCGAGACGCTCCGCAACGTGAAGGCGGCCGAGACGCTCTTTATCGTCGCCTCCAAGACCTTCACCACCCAGGAGACCATGTCCAACGCCGAAGCCGCCAAGGCCTGGCTTGTTTCCAAGCTCGGCTCGCCCGATGCGGTGGCCCGGCACTTCGTCGCCGTCTCCACGGCCGAAAAGGAAGTGGCCGCCTTCGGTATCGACACGCGCAACATGTTCGGCTTCTGGGACTGGGTCGGCGGGCGCTATTCGCTCCCCTCGGCCATCGGGCTGTCGCTGATGCTCGCGATCGGGCCCAAGAATTACGCGCGGCTTTTGAAGGGCTACTGGCGCATGGATCGCCACTTCCGCACGGCGCCTTTTGGCCGCAACCTCCCGGTCATCATGGCGATGCTCGGCATCCTCTACTCCAACGGCTACGGCGCCGAGTCGTACTGCGTGTTGCCGTACGACCAGTACCTCGCGCGCTTCCCCGCCTACCTGCAGCAG
>JAFXST010000057.1 GCA_017525475.1 Kiritimatiellia bacterium
CCCTTCCCGTCAAGGAGAATGTGCAGAAAAGTTAGTGCAACGCCTATCGTGATGTACGCCTCACGACATCGTTATGTAGACGTCGCTACATCGTGATGTAGACGCGCCTGCATCGTTATGTATTCAAAGGCATTATCCGCATGGTATGTCTGGTACCAATGTTCTGCGGTATCGACACTTAAAAGGTGACACCTTTTGACCAAAACGGTGTCACCTTTTCATCAAAACGGTGTCACCTTTTGACCAAAACGGTGTCACCTTTTGCATAAAACGGTGTCACCTTTTGCATCAAACGGTGTCACCTTTTATATCAAACGGTGTCACCTTAGCGATGCAGCTACCACGAGACCCGGGTAGCCCTTCCGTGAATTCCGTGTATTCCGTGGTTATTTAACCACCACCCTATTCCCTATTCGCGGATAGGCGAGCGGCGATGGCGCAGACGGCGGCGCGGGCGGTGGCGAAGGCGAGCGTAAGGTTGTAGCCGCCGGTGGGACCGTCGATATCGAGGACTTCGCCCGCGAAATAGAGCCCGGGCACCTTGCGCGCCATCATGGTGCGGTTGTCCACCTCGTCAAGCGCGACGCCGCCGATGGTGACGATCGCCTCTTTAAGGGGCCGCGGCACGATGCGGCGGATGGTCAGCTTTTGGCCGCCGAATTCCACTTCGACCGCGCTTCCCCGGGCGCCGTGGCGCGACAAATACCGCTGGGCGTTGTAGACCGCCGCTCCGCTTACGCCCCACGCTTCGCAATCGACTTCGCCCCGGGACGAAAACACGGTGCGCCCTTCGCTATCGATTACCCGCGCAAGCCCGTCCTCGAAGCGCGCGCCCGCCTGCGCCTTGACCGCGGGATCGGCGACTTCGAGCCCGGTAAGCCCGGCGCGGCAACTCTCGGTAGCTAGCCCCAAGCGGCGGGCGAATTCCTGGCCGTCGCCGACCGAGCCAGTCTTGGGGAAGGAGAGCCCGCCCGTCGCGATCAGCACGTTTTGCGCCCATACGGTGAAATTGCAGGTGCCGACGATAAAGCCGTTCTTGACCGGCTGGATGCCGGTAACGGGGCAGTTGAGGCAAAGGGGCACGCCCGAATCGCGCAAAAGATCGCCGAACGCATGCACGATGGTCGAGGCCTGACCCGAATCGGGGAACATGCGCGCATCTTCCATGCGGCGGAGCTTGACCCCCAAGCTCTTCAACCCCCGGATAATCGCTTGCGGCGGGCAGCTCCGCAAGGCCGGTGCCACCCAGCTCGCGACCGGCTCGCCCACGTCGCGCAGGAAAGTTTCGACGGGGATGTCCTTCGTAAAGTTGCACCGCCCGTTGGCCGTCATCAGCATTTTGGCGCCGAGCCGCGCCTTGCGCTCGAAGACGAGGCAGCCCAAATCGCGCTCCGCCGCCACCGCTGCCGCAAACATGCCGGCCGCGCCGCCGCCCACGATCGCGAGCGGCACCGGTTCGTGCTTGAGGTTGCCATGCCGGATCTTGCCGTTGTCCATCGAGGCCCCCTAATTTAGCCGCAGACGAGCCGGGCGACGACCGTGGCCGCCGAGGCGACGGCAAGCACCGGGACGAAATAGCGGAACGCGCGCTTCATCACCAGACTCTCGCTCCCGGCGAGGCCCGCCGCGGCGCACCCCAAAACAATCGACTGCGGGCACAGCATCTTGCCGATGCCCGCCCCCATCACGTTGGCGGCGGCGAAGAGGAATTTTTCGGCCTGGCCGGCGCCCACCGAGGCCTGCAAAGCGCCGAAGAGCACGTTGGAGCTGGTGCCCGAGCCGGTGACGAAGCCGCCGAGCGAGCCGACGAGAGTAGCTACCGCCGCATAGGCGTTCCCGGCGGCTTTGACGAGCGCGGCGGCCAAGGTGGCGGTCATGCCCGCTTCGCCCATGGTCTTCGCGAGCGCGAGCACCATGCAGATGGTAAGGAGCGCCAAAAAGTATTTGCGCACGGTTTTAATTAGGAGCACCGCCAAGCGTGCGGGCTTGAGTTTTTGCCCGAGCCCGCCAAGACAAGCGGCCGCGAGGATCAAGATGCCGGGCGAGAGCTTGTAGGCCTTGGGCAAGGCGGCCGAGACGCCGAGGACCGCCACCACCACGAGGAACGGGAGCCACGCCCACGCCTGCTTTTTGCCGTCGAGTTTGCGGAAGTCGCCCATCAGCGCCAGGACCGCCATGGTGACGATGCCGCCCGCGATATTGGGGAGTTCGCACCCGAGCGCGGCCGCGCAAAGGACCCATGGCACCAGAAAGGCGACGTCGGCGATAAGCGCCAACGCCCACTTTTCGCGCAGGCCCCTAAACCCATCGACGATAAAAAGGATAAAAAACGGCGAGAGCGCCGTGGCCGCGAGCTGCAAAAGCGCGATGACGGCCGAGAGGCGCGAGAGCTCGAGCGCCGTTTCGCCCGCGAGCACCATGGTGGGCACACCCACCGAACCGAACGCCGTGGGCGTGGTGTTGGCGACGAGGCAGCACAGTACCGCCTTGACCGGGTCGAAGCCCGCGCCCACCAGAATGGCGCAGGGGATCGCGACCGCCGTGCCGAAGCCGGCCATGCCTTCCATGAAATTGCCGAACCCCCACGCCACCAACAGCGCGAAAAAGCGCGGGTCGGAGGAAAGGCGCGAAAGCCCCGAGCGGATTTCGACGATGGCGCCCGTTTCCTCGGCGATGGCGTAGGTGAAGAGCGCGGCGACGATCACGAGGCCGATCGGGAAGAGCCCCGTTTTGGCGCCGCCCAGCGTGCAGAGCAAAAAACTCTTGAGCGGCAAGCCCAACACGCCCATCGCCAGCGCCGCCCCCGTCGCCAACGCCGCCAGCGCCGCCTCGTAGGCCGGACGCTTGCAGACGGCCAGCATGGCCACAAGTACCAGGATCGGGGCGGCGGCGACGGCGAGTTGGAGCATAGGCTATACCTTGATGGTGGAGCCGGGCGGATATTTGCCGGCGATGATGTCTTTGGCGATCGGGTTTTCGAGGAGCCGCTGGATGGCGCGCTTGACGGGGCGGGCGCCGAACTGCGGGTCGTAGCCTTCCTTGGCGAGTTTGTCGAGCATGGCGTCGGAGACTTCGAGCTTGAGCTCCTGTTCCGCGAGGCGCGCGGCGAAGTCCTTGAGCTGCAGGCCCACGATTTTGCGGATCTGCTCCTCGCTAAGCGGATCGAACTCGAGGATTTCGTCGAGCCGGTTAAGGAACTCGGGCCGGAAGATGTCTTTCAAAACATCGCGCGGCGCGTTGCTGGTCATGATGATGACCGTATTCTTGAAGCTCACGGTGCGGCCGTGGCTATCGGTAAGGCGGCCGTCGTCCATCACCTGCAAGAGCAGATTGAAGACGTCCGGATGCGCCTTTTCGATCTCGTCCAAGAGTACCACCGAAAACTGCTTGCGCCGCACCGCCTCGGTAAGCTGGCCGCCGTCCTCGAAGCCCACGTAGCCGGGAGGCGCGCCCACCAGGCGCGACACCGCAAACTTTTCCATGTACTCGGACATGTCGAGCCGCACCATGGCGTTTTCGTCGTCGAAGAGCTCCTTGGCGAGCGC
>JAFXST010000058.1 GCA_017525475.1 Kiritimatiellia bacterium
CCAAGCTGGTGGCCGAGTTCCGCACCGAGGGCTTCTTCACCTCGCTCCTCTCCAAGGAGGAGAATATCTGGGAAATCGTCATGGACGATATGGAGCTCTCCATCCGGCGCCGCGGCAACAAGATCCTCGCGCAGTGCACCGAACCGGAGGAGGCGGTATTGATGACGGCGTGGATGGAGGTGGCCTCGCAGGTGAGCGACCTCGCCAAATCCATCAGCCAGCCGATGCGCTCCGACGCCATGGGGCGGCTTTTGAAGGATACCCAGCGCACCGGCATCAGGCGCACCAGCGTGCGCAACGTGCTCCGCTACGTGCAGGGGTTCGTGATGCTCCCCGGCTTTACCGCCAAGAACAAGGCCGACGCCATCCGCAAGATCGTGGCCGCCATCGCCAAGGAGAACCCCAATCACGTCAAGGATGTCGAAGCGGCCACCCAGGCGGTGCTCCGGCGCGAAGCCTCCATGCCCACCGGGCTCGACCACGGCATCGCCGTGCCGCACGGGCGCGACGCCTCGATCACGTCGATCGTGGGCGCGGTCGCCATCCTCGAAAACGACGGCACCCCGGGCTCGAGCCTCGACGACTACGAAACCATCGACAAGTCGCCGGTCAGGATCATCGTTCTCACCATCGCCAACGACCAGGGGCAGACGCCGTATCTGCAGCTGATGTCGGCCATCAGCCGCGTTTTGCGCACCGACGAAGGCTACGCCATGCTCGCGGCCTGCAAGTCCGAAGAGGGCATGCGCCGGTTCTTCCGGGGCGCCCAGCAGGGCTGATGGCGCAGCCGACCATAGCCGCGATCGCCACCGCCCCCGGGCGCGGCGGCGTGGCGGTAATCCGGATTTCGGGCCCCGATGCGTTCGCGGTGGCGCGGGAGGTGGCGGGAGAACTGCCCGAACCCGGGCGTTTCCGCTTCCGCCGGCTCGATGTGGACGACGTGCTCGTCCTTGCGTTCCAAGCTCCCAATTCCTACACCGGCGAAGACGTGGTCGAAATCCATACCCACGGCGGCGAGGCGGCGCCACGGGCGGTGCTGGAGCGGTGTTTCGCGGCCGGGGCGCGGCTGGCGGAGAAGGGCGAATTCACCTTGCGGGCGTTCCTCAACGGCAAAATGGATTTGAGCGAGGCCGAGGCGGTAATCGAGCTCGTCGACGCCAAAACCGCCAAGGCGGCCGCCGATGCGCGCAGTCGCCTCCAGGGCGAGCGCAAGGCGCGATATTTGTCGCTCTATCACCGCGCCCTCGAACTGGGGAGCGAGGCCGAACACAGTCTCGATCTGGACGAAGGCGAACTCCCGCCGGGCTTTATGGCGCGCCTCGACGCGGGCGTAACCGCGCTCAAGGCGGAGGTGGGCGCCATCCTCGCACGGGCGCACGAAGGGCATATTTTGCGCGAAGGCGCGCTGGTGGTGCTCTCGGGGCCGCCCAACAGCGGCAAGTCGTCGCTCATGAACGCGCTTTTGGGGACGAGCCGGGCGATAGTTTCGGATATTCCCGGCACCACGCGCGACAGCATCGAAGAATATCTCGATATCGGCGGCTATCCGGTAAGGCTGGTGGATACGGCCGGCTTGCGCGACACGGCCGATGTCGTCGAGCGCGAGGGCGTGCGCCGCGCCCGGGAACTGATCGCCCAAGCGGATTTCGTGATCGACCTTACCCGAAACGTGCACACCAAATGCGATTTGGGGCGCGTCCCCGGGCGGCTCAACGTGAGCGCCGTGACCGGCGAAGGCCTGGAGGAGCTCAAGGCGGAGATTTTGCGCAACCTCAAGCTCCTTCCCGGCCGCGAGGCCACGCCCTCGGAGCGCGAGGCGAGCCTGCTGGGCGAGGCGTTGCACCAGCTGGAGCCGACGGACGATCCGGTGATCCTCGCCAATCGCCTGCGCGATGCGGGCGACGCCCTCGGGCGGCTTACGGGCAGCGTCTATTCCGACGACCTCCTCGCCGCCGTGTTTTCGCGCTTCTGCGTCGGCAAGTAATTGCATGAATTTTGCAAATAGTGCTTGCTTTTTTGCGCGATTTGTAGTATAATATCCAAGAAACGGTTGAGGAGTGCCGCAAGGCAGCTCCAAGGAGTCATATATATGAACAAGTACATGGATGCGTTCATGAAGACCTTCCCCTACGAAGGTCTCACCTACGATGACGTGACGCTGGTTACCCAGTATGCCGATTTCCTGCCCGACGACGCGTGTCTCGAAACCAAACTGACCTCGCGCGTGGGGATGAAAATCCCGTTTATTTCCGCCGCCATGGATACGGTCACCGAAGCGCCGATGGCGATCGCGATGGCGCTCGCGGGCGGCATCGGCTGCATCCACAAGAACCTGGAAGAGGACGACCAGGCGCGCGAGGTGGCCAAGGTCAAGAACTACCTTAACGGCCTGATCGAAACGCCGATTTGCTTCCACGCCAACGACGACATCAGCTTCCTCCGCAGCGAAAAGCGCCGCATGGGGCTCAAGTTCAACGGCTTCCCGGTGCTCGACGACGAAGAGCGCCTGGTCGGCATGATCACGGGCTCCGACATGCGCTTCGCGCCGATGAACGCCGCCAAGCTCTCGGACGTGATGCAAAAGACGATGGTCACGGCCAAGCCCGGCACCAGCCTCAAGAAGGCCTACGAGATCATGCGCGAGAACAAGATCGGCAAGCTCCCGCTCGTCAGCAAAGACGGCAAGATCGTGGGGCTCTACTCCTTCACCGACGTCTCGCGCATCATCGAGAACCCCGACTCCAGCTACAACTGCGACGACAAGTTCCGCCTGCGCGTCTCGGCCTCGGTCTCGGGTGGCAAGGGCGACCTCTCGCGCATGGAGAAGCTCGCGGAGGCGGGCGTCGACGTGGTGGTGGTGGATTCCGCCCACGGCCACTCCAAGGGCATCATCGAGATGACCAAGTACATCGTCAAGAACTTCCCCAAGGTGGATGTGATCGCGGGCAACATCGCCACCGGCGAGGCCGCGCTCGCGCTCGCCAAGGCCGGCGCCCATGCGGTCAAGGTGGGCATCGGCCCCGGCTCCATCTGCACCACGCGCGTCGTCTGCGGCGTGGGCATTCCGCAGCTTACGGCGGTGTACAACGCGGCCAAGGCGCTGCGCGGCTCGGGCGTGGCGGTGATCGCCGACGGCGGCATCAAGCTCTCGGGCGACGTGCCCAAGGCGCTGGCGGCGGGCGCCGATTCGGTGATGCTCGGCTCGGTTCTGGCGGGCACCGAAGAAAGCCCGGGCGAGAAGATCTATTCCAACGGCCGCAAGTACGTGGTGTATCGCGGCATGGGTTCGATGGCCGCCCTGAAGAACGGCAAGGGCTCGCGCGCCCGGTACTTCCAGGACAACGAGAGCGAAGACGATCTCGTGCCGCAGGGCATCGAGGGCATGGTGCCGTATTCGGGCCACGTGCGTTCCATCATGGTGCAGTTCTGCGGCGGCCTCAAGGCGAGCCTCGGCTACTGCGGCGCGCGCACCATCCCCGAGCTCCAGGAAACCGGCAGGTTCTACCGCGTCACCGCGGCGGGCCAGCGCGAGGCGCGCCCGCACGACATCACCATCACCAAGGAAGCGCCCAACTACCGCACGTGAAGAAGTTCTGCCAGGAGTGGCTCGATACGCTGGTGGTGGCGATTTCGGTCGCCATGGCGTTCAGGGCCTACTTCTTCGAGCCGTTCAACATCCCCACCGGCTCCATGCAGGAGACGCTGTGGGGCAACCATACGGTGGCGGGCGTGCAAAAGACGGTTTGGGACGTGTTCCCCCTCTCGGCCCTCAAGTGGGCGTGGACGGGAGAGACGGTGGTGGACGTAAAAGCGCCGGCGAGCGGCACGGTGCGCGCGGTGCCGCGCAACGACGGCAAGGCCAACATCTACGTGGGCGCCTCGGCCAAAGCGGTGGCCACGCTCCCCAACGACGCGGCCGCAAGCGTGGCGGGCAAGTTCGTGCATAAGGGCGACACGGTCTGGCAGGGCGCGGTCCGCACGGGCGACTTCATCTTCGTCAACCGCTGGTGGTGGAATTTCTTCAAGCCCCAGGCGGGCGAGGTGATGATCTTTTCGACCACCGGCATCAAGGCGCTGCCGCAGGGTACGCACTACATCAAGCGGATGAAGGCGACGCCGGGCGAAACCTACACGCTCGAGCATCCCGTGCCGGGACGGCCCGAGACGGTGACGATGGGCGCCGACGAATACTTCGCCTGCGGCGACAATTTCGACAATAGTTTCGATTCGCGCTACTGGGGGGCGGTGCCGGGCGGCCAGCTCCGCGGTATCGGCAGCGTGGTCTTTTGGCCTTTCAACGGTTGGAGGAAAATAAAATGAGCGAGCAACTTATTCCCACTCCGGGACTGTTTGGCGAAACCGGCAACTTCATGCTGGAGCGCGAACTCGGGCAGGGCGGCATGGGCGGCGTGTATCTCGGCCGCGACAAGATGCTGGACCGGCCGGTCGCCGTCAAGGTGATGCTGCCGGAGTACGGCAAGGATCCGGAGTTCGTGAGCAAGTTCAAGAAGGAGGCGCAGGCGGTGGCCAAGCTCCTCCACCCGAACATCGCCCAGGTATACTCCTACGGCATCTGCAACGAAATGCCGTACATCGCGATGGAGCTGGTGACCGGCACCAACCTCGAGAAGATGATCGAGCACAACAAGGGCACCACCGAGGTGCAGCGCGTCATCAAGATCGTGCAGCAGATCGCCCAGGCGCTCCAGTGCGCTTCGGACATGGGCATCATCCACGGCGACGTGAAGCCCGAGAACA
>JAFXST010000059.1 GCA_017525475.1 Kiritimatiellia bacterium
GGCGCCATCGGCGATCCGCTCTATCTCGACGTCTGCGCCGCCATCGGCCAGGGCCTGCAGGAGGGCGTGGCGAGCTTCAAGTACCCCAAGGTGCTCGCCGGCCGCTACGGCATCGGATCCAAGGACTTCACCCCGCAGATCTGCAAGGCCATCTACGACAACATGGCCGCCGAGAAGCCGCTCGACCACTACGTGTGCGGCATCGTCGACGACGTGTCGGGCCGCTACATCCTCGGCGACGGCACTTTCGTGGTGCCCACCGGCGACCGCAAGGAGTGCATGTTCTGGGGTCTCGGCGCTGACGGCACCGTGGGCGCCAACAAGAACTCCATCAAAATCATCGGTTCCTACACCGAGAACTACGCGCAGGGCTACTTCGAGTACGACTCCAAGAAGTCGGGCGGCGTGACCATTTCGCACCTGCGCTTCGGTTCCGACATGATCCGCAGCCCCTACTTCATCAACACGGCCGACTTCACCGCCTGCCACTGCTTCCCGTATCTCGAGAAGTACGACATGCTCAAGTCCGCCAAGAAGGGCTCCACGTTCTTGCTCGCCTCGCCCTATTCGGCGGCCGAGATCTGGGATCACATGCCCGATGAGGTCGAGCAGGCCATCATCGACAAGGAGATCAAGATCTACGTGATCGACGCGGCCAGGATCGCCCGCGAGAACGGCATGGGCACGCGCACCAACACGGTGCTGCAGACCGCGTTCTTCAAGCTCTCGGGCATCACGCTCAAGAAGGCCGACGGCACGGTGCTCGACCCAATCCAGGTGCTCAAGGACTACGCCGAGAAGGCCTACTCCAAGAAGGGCCAGGAAGTGGTGGAGATGAACTGGAAGTGCATCGAAGCCGCCGCCAGCGCCATCGAGGAGGTGAATTATCCCAAGACGGTGGCCGGCAAGCTCCGCATGCCCGCCACGGTGGCTGACAACGCCCCCGACTTCATCAAGAACGTCACCGCCAAGATGATCGCCCAGCGCGGCAACGAGCTCAAGGTTTCCGAGATTCCGGACGACGGCACCTGGCCTACCGCCACCACCCAGTGGGAAAAGCGCAATGTGGCCGCCTTCATTCCGGCGTGGGATCCTTCGGCCTGTATCCAGTGCGGCAACTGCCTCGCCATCTGCTCGCATGCGGCGATTCGCATGAAGGTGTACGACGACGCCGACCTCGCCGGCGCTCCCGCCACCTTCAAGAGCGCCGAGGCCAAGGCCCTCACCAAGAACTTCGGCACCAAGGTCACCATCCAGGTGGCGCCCGAAGACTGCATGGGCTGCGAACTCTGCGTCGTCAAGTGCCCCATGGCCGCCAAGGGCGCGCTCAAGATGGTGGAGCAGATTCCGGTGCGCAAGACCGAGGCCGAGAACTGGAAGTTCTTCCTGGATCTGCCGGAAGTCGACCCCATGAAGCTCGACACCACCAAGCTCCTCGACAGCCAGCTCAAGCGGCCGCTGTTCGAGTTCTCGGGCGCGTGCGCGGGCTGCGGCGAAACGCCTTACGTCAAGCTCCTGACCCAGATCTGCGGCGACCGCCTGCTGATCGCCAACGCCACCGGCTGCTCGTCGATCTACGGCGGCAACCTGCCCACCACGCCTTACGCGCAGCGCAAGGACGGTCGCGGCCCGGCGTGGTCCAACTCGCTCTTCGAGGACAACGCCCAGTTCGGCCTCGGCATGCGCGTCTCCACCGACAAGCTCCACGCCTACGCGCTCGAGCTCGTCGACAAGGTGCTCGCCAAGCCCGACGCTCCCGCCGAAGTCAAGGCGGTCCTCGAGCGCATCAAGTCCATCGACCAGTTCGACGTCAAGGGCAAGGGCGTGGAGGAAATGCGCGCGGCGGTCGCGGAACTCAAGGCGCTGCTCGGCAAGTGCGATTGCGAGTGCGGCACCAAGAAGGCGCTCCTCGCGGTGGCGGACAACCTGGTCCGCAAGTCCGTCTGGATCCTCGGCGGCGACGGCTGGGCGTACGATATCGGCTACGGCGGTCTCGACCACGTGCTCGCCTCGGGCAAGAACGTCAAGATCCTGGTGATGGATACGGAAGTTTACTCCAACACCGGCGGCCAGGCCTCCAAGGCCACGCCCACCGGCGCCATCGCCAAGTTCGCGGCTTCGGGCAAGGTCCAAGCCAAGAAGAACCTCGGTCTCATGCAGATGCAGTACAAGAACGTCTACATCGCCTACGTCTCGATGGGCGCCAATCCGGCGGCCACGGTCAAGGCGTTCAACGAGGCCGAGAACTACAACGGCCCGGCGCTCATCATCGCCTACGCGCACTGCATCGAACAGGGTCTCGCCACCAAGACGGGTCCGGCGCATCAGCAGGCGGCGGTGGATTCGGTCCACTTCCCGCTGTGGCGCTACAACCCGCTGGCGCAGCTCGAGGGCAAGAACGGTCTCAAGATCGATTCGGCCGACAAGAGCGCCACGGTCTCTTTCGCGGAGAAGGCGCTGTCCAAAGAATTGGGCGAGAACCGCTTCAAACAGCTCGTCAAGGTGGCCGGTGCCGACGGCGCCATGGAGATGCTGAAGAAGGCGGAAGCCGGGTTCAAGGAGAACTACAAGCTCCTCACGGAACTCGCGGCGCTGCCCGTAATGTAAAATGCAGATAAAGCTCCCCAAAAAGGCGCTGGTCACTGGAGCCGCGGGCTTTCTGGGGAGCCATCTTTGCCGGAGATTGCTCGACGACGGTTACGAGGTAACCGCCGTCGACAATCTTTTTACCGGCACCAGACGCAACATCTATCCGCTCCTGGAGAACCGGCGTTTCCAGTTCGTGCTGCACGATATCACCTTGCCGTTCTGGGGGCAGTTCGACGAAATCTACAATCTGGCCTGTCCGGCCTCGCCGTTCCACTATCAGCACAATCCCGTAGAAACCATCAAGACGAGCGTGCTCGGGATCATCAATATGCTGGAGCTGGCGCTCAAGACCAAGGCCAAAATCCTCCAGGCGTCCACCTCCGAGGTCTATGGCGACCCTCTGGTGCACCCCCAGACGGAGACTTACTGGGGCAACGTCAACACCATCGGCATCCGTTCCTGCTACGACGAGGGCAAGCGCTGCGCCGAGACGTTGATGGCCGACTTCCGCCGCGAATGGGGCGTGGATGCGCGCATCGTGCGGATTTTCAACACCTACGGCCCCAATATGCATCCCAAGGACGGGCGGGTGATCAGCAATTTCATCATGCAGGCGCTGCACAACGAGGATATTACGCTCTTCGGCGACGGCCTGCAGACCCGCTCGTTCCAGTATTGCGACGATTTGATCGAGGCGATGCGGCGCTATATGGACAAGCCGCGCGCGGAAATCGACGCCTTTTTCTCGACTCGCCGGTTGGGCGTACCGGTCATCAATACCGGCAACCCCGGCGAATATACCATCAAGCAATTGGCGGAAGCGACCTTGAAGCTGATTCCCGAGTCGAAGAGCCGCCTCGTGTATCTGCCGCTCCCCGCCGACGACCCCAAACGCCGCAAACCCGATATCGCGCTGGCGACCGAACTCTTGGGCTGGGCGCCAAAAGTCCCGCTGGCCGAGGGGCTCGAGAAAACCATCGGCTATTTCCGCGGCCTTTGATGCGCCGCGGTTCTTGCCGCACCCACGCCGACGTATGCAAGCAAGCGTAATCGTACCCAACTACCGCAACGACGACACTCTGCCGGCCACGCTTGCCTCGCTGGCGACGGCGGCCGCCGCGTTGCCGCCGGATGCGGTGGAAATCGTCGTTTCGCCCGATCCCGACGGCAAGGGGCTGGCTTGGGCGCGCAACCGGGGATTGGACCGCGCCCGCGGTGAATACGTGTTTTTCTGCGATGCCGACGATACGGTACGGCCGGACTTTTTCCGGTTGCCGATCGCCGAACTAGAGCGGACGCAGGCCGATTTCTGTTTTTTCGACTATTCCGACCAACCCCTCAAGCGCGATTACGATCTCGTCGGCAACGACGAAATCCGCAAGGTGTTGCTGCCGGCCTTTATCGGCTACGGCTGGCGCGATGTCGTCCGGGCGATATTCGGCGGCGGGTTGGCGAAGTACCGCGAACCCGGCAGCGTCTGCCGCGTGGCGTTTAGGCGCGCGTTCCTCGAGATGCACCGGATCCGCTTCAACGAACGGCTGTTCATCTACGAGGATGCGCCGTTTTTGTGCGAATGCGCCTTGCACGCGCAGCGGGTCGCAAGCCTGCGCAAGTGTCTGTACGACTATACTCCGGGCGCCAACGGGATTATCCGCACGGCGACCGGCGGAAGTCGGCATTGGGCTTACAAAAGCGCGATTTTGGCCGAGCGCGAAAGGCTAAGCGCCATCGGCGGCGGCGGATTGCGCCGTTATTACCGAGCCAGCCAATTTTTGGGAAAGTTGGAATTCCTATTGCATTTTTTCCGCAGATTTGGTATAATACACGCTCACAAGCCCCAAACCGGACTGTAGCTCAGTTGGTAGAGCACGACACTTTTAATGTTGGGGTCGCGGGTCCGATCCCCGCCAGTCCGACCAATTCAAGGAGAATCAGGTGAGCGCGGCCATAAATCATTTCATTACCGGACTGGTCAATCCTTACTGCGTGGTGCTGATCGGCATCTTCGCCGGAGCGCTGCTGGCGTGGCGACGATGGCGGCGTACGGCGGTTGCCGTGACGCTGGCCGCGCTGGCGTGGGCGTGGGTATGGTCTTCGGGCTGGATGGTGTGGGTAATGGGCCGCGGGCTCGAGCGGGATTTCCCCTTTGTCGAAGTCGCCAGTTTCCCCGAAGCCGACGCCATAATCGTCTTGGGCGGCGGCATGACCATCAACACCAACGACTACAACCGCGCCGAAATGTGGGCCGCGGCCGATCGCGTGTGGCGCGGCGCCCAGCTCTACCGGGCGGGCAAGGCGAAGCTGGTGGTGTGTTCGGGGCCGCTCGCAGGCATCACCACCGTGCCGCTCCTCAAGGATTTCGGCGTGCCCGAGGAAGATATTTTTCTCGTGGAGGACGCCAAGAACACCGAAGAGGAAAGCCGCATGGTCGGCGATTTGGTGCGCGGTTTCGCCGCTTACCGGGAAAATCGCATCGAAGACGTGCCTGCGCCCACGGCTTTTCTCGTGACCAGCGCCTGGCACGAACGGCGCGCCTTGCAGCTGTTCGCCAAGAATAGCGGTCTGAGACTGATCCCCGCCCCCGCCGACTACGAAGCCACCGTGCGCTTCGGGCCCAACCACGAGTGGGAGATCAAGGATTTCCTGCCCAATGCCGAGGCCATGTACATGAACGGCGTATTCTTCAAGGAATATTTCGCCTTTTACTGCTACCGCTGGCTCAAGGGCTATCGCTAAGCGCCGATCGGCAATCCCGCCGGCTTGGGCGACGCCAAAACTTTCCGCTTGCAATGGCGGCGGATTTATGGTATAATACCATAGCAAAAGGCGAAAATTGAAAAAGCATCTGATAGGCATTGGCGGGGTGGGCATGTCGGCCTTGGCCACGGCGTTGTTGCGCTTGGGGCACGAAGTTTCCGGCGCCGACCGCAATTTGCATACGCCCAACATCCGTTTTCTGGAGTCGTTGGGCGTCAAATGCTTTCCCGACGACGGTAGCGGCATCGACCGCGATACCGACGAGGTGATAGTTTCGACCGCCATCGAACAGACGAACCCCGGCATCGCCAAGGCGCAAGACCTAGGTATCGAAATCACCCATCGCGCGCGGGCGTTGGCGACGGCGCTCGCCGGATATCGGCTGGTGGCGGTGGTGGGCACTTGCGGCAAATCTACGGTCACTGCCATGCTGGGGCACATTCTCGCCGAATGCGGTTTGGATCCCATGTGCGTAAACGGCGCCAACGTACCGGGCTGGGAAGGCGCGGTGCGCATGGGGCGCGGCGATTTCGCGGTGGCCGAGGTGGACGAGAGCGACAAGTCGCTGGTGGCGTTCCGTCCCTATGCGGCGGTAGTCACCAATGCGAGCGCCGACCACTATTCCAAGGAGGAGATGGATGAGGTTTTCGACGCGTTCGTCAAGGACGTGCCGGGGCCGGTGGTGGACGGGCGCAAGGACCTTGGCGAAATGGCGGTTAACGCGCTCGGGCGCCACAACCGCAACAACGCCTATCTCGCCTACCGCATGGCGACGGCGCTCGGCTGCGACGAGGCCAAGGTCCGCGCGGCGCTGATGACGTTTGGCGGGGTGGAGCGGCGGCTCCAGCGCTACGGGGGCAAGGTGTACGACGATTACGCGCACAATCCCGAGAAGCTCCATGCCATGTGGACCACGGTAAAGGCGGCGCACCCCGGCGGGATTTGCGTAGCGTGGCGGCCGCACGGCTATGCGCCCTTGCGCAAGATGCTGGGAGCGCTCGCGGAAATGTTCAATGCGACCATGGCGCCGGAGGATAAGCTCCTGTTGCTCCCCGTGTACGATGCGGGCGGCACCACCCGGCGCGACATCAACTCGGGCGATCTCGCCAAGCTGGTGCCGGGGGCCGTTTGCGTGGGGGATTTGGACGAAGCGTTCGAGTGGATGAAGGCGCACGATTACGACGCATACGTCACTTGCGGCGCGCGCGACCCGGACCTGCCGAAACTCGCAAAGAGGATAGCCGATGAAAAAGCCAGTTGAAAAACGCGCCAAAGAGCCGGACCAGCAAAAGATCGCCGCGCTTGTCAAAAGCCTGCTCGTGGAACTGGGCGAAGATCCGGAACGCGAGGGGCTCAAAAAAACGCCCGAGCGCGTGGCCAAAAGTCTCACATTCCTCACCCGCGGCTATCGCCAGAATTTGAAGGCGGTGGTGAACGGCGCCTATTTCACTAGCGGCACCAACCACATGGTGGTGCTCAAGGACATCGAGCTCTACTCCATGTGCGAGCATCACATGCTGCCGTTTTTCGGCAAGTGCGCCATCGGCTACATTTCGAAGGGCAAGGTTCTGGGCGTGAGCAAGCTGGCGCGCATCGTCGATATGTTCGCGCGGCGGCTGCAGATCCAGGAACGCATGACCGAGGAAATCGCCAATGCGGTGATGGCCGAGGCCGGCGCCGAGGGCGTGGGCGTGATCATCCGGGCCAAGCACCTGTGCATGATGATGCGCGGTGTGGAAAAACAGAATTCCGAGATGGTCACCTCCGCCGTGCTCGGGAGCTTCCGCTCCGACGCCAAAGTGCGAGAAGAATTCCTTTCGCTGGTCAACTGAAAACTCAGGAGTTAAAAGATTATGGAAAACTGCAATATGGAACAATGCACCGAGTGGGTGCGCTCGGTGGGCGAATATCTGGCTCACGAAGGCGTGGATATGGCGATTCGCGTGGCGATTGCGGCGGCGCTGTTCGCCGTGGGCGTGCTGCTGATCCGCGTATTGTCGGCGGCGCTGGAGAAGGTGATCGCCAAGAGCAAGCGGCTCGACGGCATTATCTCGCGCTTTATCGTGAGCGTGGTCTCCAAGTTCGCGTGGGCCATGCTGATCATCATGGTGCTCAAGCAGGTGGGGATCGACGTCACCCCGCTGGTGGCCGGCCTCGGAGTGACCGGGTTCATCGTGGGCTTCGCGTGCCAGGAGTCGCTGGCCAATCTCGCCGCGGGAGTGATGATCGCCCTCAACCATCCCTTCAAGGTTGGCGATTTCATCCAGGCTGGCGGCCAGGAAGGCGTGGTCAAAGAGCTCAACATGATGGCCACCATCATCGCCACCGGCGACAACAAGCAGATTGTGCTGCCCAACAAGGTGGTGTGGGGCAGCCCCATCGTCAATTTCTCGGCCAATCCCACGCGCCGCGTCGATATGGTGTTCGGCATCGCCTACGGCTCCAGCATCGCCAAGGCCAAGGAAATCGTGGCGGCGACGCTCGCGGAGATGCCCGAGGTGCTGAAAGATCCGCAGCCTACCATCGAAGTCAAGTCGCTCGACGACAGCGCGGTTACGCTCACGGTACGCCCGTGGGTCGCCAAAGAAAATTACTGGCCGGTGTATTTCGCCGCCAATCAGAAGATCAAGGAGGCGTTCGACCGGGGCGGCATCGAAATTCCGTTCCCGCAGCTCGACGTGCACCAGAGGTAAGGCATGGCGATCGCAACTGCACTTGTCGCCATCGTATTGCTGGCGCTTGCGGGCGCGGCGGCGTATTTCGCGGCCCGGCTCACCCGCAAGGCCTACGAGGGGCAGGTGGCGACGCTGAAGGAACAGCTCGGCGACGCCATGGTGGCGGCGCAGACCGAACGCGAGTGGGTGCGCAACCTCGAGGAGGGGCGCATCCGCGCCGAGGAGGAGGTCAAGGCCATCGAGGCGGCCAACCGCGAACGCGACTTGCGCTATAAGCACGAGCAGGATCTGGCGTATGCGCGGATCAAGGAACTGTCGGAGAAAATCCTGGGCGAGAACGCCCGGCGGCTAAAAGAGGAGGGGAACGAAAACATCTCCCGGCTCCTCAAGCCCCTGCAGGAGGAAATCGGCAAGTTCCGCCAGCGCATCGACGAGGTCAACACCGAGGACGCGCGCCGGTCGGGTCAACTCGACGAGCGCATCCGCAAACTGGTGGAGGACACCAACCAGATTTCGCAGGAGGCGAGCGATCTCGCTTCGGCCATCCGGGGCGAGGCGCAAGTCACGGGCGAATGGGCGGAACTGCAGCTCAAGCGGGTGCTGGAACTGGGCGGACTCAAGGAGGAGACCGACTACAGCTACCAGGAGACGTTCGCCTCGGACGGGTCGCTGCGCAAGGACAAGCGGCTCGATTTCCTGGTCAAGATGCCCGACGACCGGTGGCTCGTGATCGACTCCAAGGCCACCATCGGCGCCTACGCCGACTACCACGGCGAAGACGATCCCGAAAAGCGCGAAACCGCCAAGGAGCGGATCGTCGCCTCGGTCAAGGCGCATATCGACGAGATGGCCGCGGCCAACTACGTCAAGAGCCTCAACTTGGCGGCGGGCCGGAAGCTCCTTTCGACCATGTTCATGTACATTCCCTTCGACGAGGTGTACCTCATCGCGATGAAGGCCAAGGTCACGGTGCAGGCGAACGGCAGGAGCGAACCGATGCTTTTGCGGGACTACGCGCGGATGCACGACATCGCGCTGGTGAACGGCGCTTCGGTGGTGCCGCTCGTGCGGCTCATCGAGGAGATGTGGGTAAACTACAATCTCGACAAGCGGGCGGTAAAAATCAAGGAGGCGGCCGAGGGGCTGGTGGACAAGTTCAACACTTTCGCCAACGGCTTCCAGGAACTGGGCAAGACTTTGGGCCGGGTGAACGAGCAGTACAACGCCGCCGTGCGCCAGTTGAGCGTGGGACCGGGCAACGTTCTCAAGCGGCTCGGCGACTTGCGCGAACTGGGCGTGCCTGCCGCCGCCAAAGTGGTGTCGCCCGAAGTAATGGAAACCAAAATTCTCAATGAAAACGTTTGATTGCCCCGCCAAGCCGCTGAAGATCGAGACCTCGCGCGTACTCACCGTGGCGGTGATGGGCGCGGGGAGCCGCGGCAAGGAATATTCGGCCTACGGCAAGCTTTTCCCCGGCACCATGCAGGTGGTGGCCGTATCCGACATCAACGCCGACCGGCTTAAGCGTCTGGCCGACGAGTGGCAGGTGCCGGAAAACCGGCGGTTCGGCGATTTCCGCGAAATGCTGGCGGCGGGCAAGGACGGCAAACTTGCCGATATCATGATCATCGGCCTCCCCGACGATCTCCACTTCGAACCCGCCATGGAGGCGATGCGCCAAGGCTACCACCTCCTCCTCGAAAAGCCGATGGCCCGCACGCGCGAAGAATGTATCGGGCTCAGGGAACGCCAGCACGAAACGGGCGTGAAAGTGGCGGTGGGGCATGTCCTCAGGTACGCGCCGTACTTTATCGCGCTCAAGCGGGCGATCGACTTGGGGCTCATTGGCGAACTCGTGAACATCCAGCATATGGAGCCGGTGATGTACGCGCACATGGCGCATTCGTTCGTGCGCGGCAACTGGCATAACTCCAAGGCGTCCACCCCCATGATCCTCGCCAAGACTTGCCACGATCTCGACATCATCAAGTGGCTGGTGGGGCGCAAGTGCCTAAGGATCGCGACCGAGGGCGGCTTATATCTGTTCAAGACCGGCAAGGCGCCGGATGGCGCGCCTGCGCGCTGCACCGACGGCTGCCCCCACGAGGGGAGCTGTCCCTATTCGGCCATCGACATCTACGAACGCAAGCGCTGGTTCTTGTATGCGCTCGACATCAAGCGCGATGCGCCCGCCGAGACGATCCTCGACGCGCTCAAGACCTGCGACTACGGCCGCTGCGTCTATCGCATGGACAACGACCAGCCCGACCATCTCGTGCATACGCTCGAATTCGAGGGCGGCGCGACCGCGAGTTTCACCATGGACGCGTTCACCCCGTGGGGAGGGCGCAAGACGCGCGTGATGGGCACTTTGGGCTACATCGACGGCGACGGCAAGAGCTTTACCGTGCACCGGTTCCGCACGGGCGAGGAGCTGCGCTGGGAATTCGACCCGTCCGAACAGGGCAACTACAAGGACAGCGGCCATGCCGGCGGGGATCTGGCGCTGATGCGCGATTTGCTCTTGGCGGTGGACCGCGACGATTTCGGCTATTTGACCTCGTCGATCGACGAGAGCGTGGATTCGCATCTTATGGGCTTTGCCGGCGAGAAGTCGCGCCTTAACCGCACCAAGGAGACGATATGACCATACGCGAAACATTCGAAAGGGCGGTAAGGGAACATCCCGATGCCGCGTTCCAGAGTTTCTACGACGGTACGCGCTGGGTCAATCGCACCTATCGCGAGGCCTACGGGCGCATGCTCAAGGCGGCCGCGGTGGTGAGCCGGCTCGATTTGGGCGAGGCCGATGCCGACGGCGTGCGGCCGCGGGTGGCGATCATGATGGAAAACTGCCCCGATTGGCAGATTCTCTACCTGGCGATCACTGGCGCGGGATTGGTGGTGGTGCCGATCGACCCCAAGCTGCGGGCGGGGGAAGTGGGGCACATCCTCGCCGATTCGGGAGCCCGGGCCGTATTCTGCGGCGAGAAGCAATTGGGCGTGGTGGTGGAGGCGGCGACCGCGGTCGGCAACTATCCGATCGTCAAGATCGAGAACCCCTCCGCCGTCATCGACATGGTCAAGCCCGAGGCCGCTAGGCTCGCGGAGGAGTATCTCGCGTCGCGCGGTCCCCAGGAAGACGATCTCGCCTCGCTCATCTACACCAGCGGCACCACCGGTCGTCCCAAAGGCGCCATGCTTACCCACCGTTCGTTCATGGCCAACGCGGTGCAGACCTTGAAGCGCGTGCCGATGTTCGAGAGCGATATTTTCCTCAACGTGCTGCCGCTCTTCCACGCGTTTTCGTTCATGGGCAACTTCCTCCTGCCGATGAGCGTGGGCGCGAGCACGGGCTTCATTCGCAATTTGCGGACGATCGCCGACGACATGATGGAAATCAAGCCCACCATTCTCCTCGCGGTGCCGCTCTTGGCCGAAAAGCTCTACGGCCGCATCAAGCAGAAGATCGACCGTTCGGTGCTGACGAGCGGGCTTTTCAAGTTCAAATATTCGCGCCGGCTCGTGGCCAAACTGATCGTGGAGCGCTTTGGCGGCAGGATGCGGCTTATCGGCATCGGCGGTGCGCCCACGGCCATCGAGACGCTGGAAGGCTTCCGCAAGATCGGGCTCTTCGTGCTGGAAGGCTACGGCATCACCGAATGCGCGCCCGGTGTGGCGTATCCCGACCCCGCCAACTTCGTGCCGGGCACGGTGGGGCCGGTCCTCGACGGCATCGACTGGAAGCTCGGGCCGCTCGACGACACCGGCGCCGGCGAACTCCTCGTCAAGGGCGACAACCTCATGAAGGGTTACTGGCACAATCCGGAGCAGACCCAAGAGGCGTTCGACGAAGAAGGCTACTACAAGACGGGCGACATCGTCAGGATCGTCGACGGCAACGTCAAGATTTGCGGGCGCAGCAAGGCGCTGATCGTCAACCGCGAAGGCAAGAACATCTACCCCGAGGAGATCGAGCACGCGCTCGAGCATGCGCCGCTGATCAAGGACGCCATCGTCATCGGCTATCGCATGGGCGCGGAAGTGGGCGAGCACGTGGGGGCTATCGTCGTACCCGACGAAGACGCGGTGCGTGCGCACCTCAAGCAGAAGACGCTCACGCAGGACGAAATTTCGGCGTTCATCGTGGAGTATGCGCAAGGCGTGTGCCGCGCTTCGGTGGCCGACTACAAGCAGCCGCGCAAATACGACGTGCGCTTCGAGCCGCTCGAACGCACCGGCACCATGAAGGTCAAACGGGCGGTCTACAAAGGAGCGTTGGACGAATGAAACAGCTGGCAATCGGGGCCGTATTGATCGCCATGGCGGCGGCCGCATGGTTCTTCTTCAATGGCGGCGTCTCGCACTGGCGCATCGAAAAGCGCATTTCGCAGGAGGCGACCGTCATCAACCGCAAGGTCGATTTCGTCGATGCGCGCCTCGAGGCGATGGACGCCAAACTCGACCGCATCGAGGGCAAGCTCGACCGCATTCTGGAACTGGCCGATAGGCCGCTACCCGACGGCATGCGATGAAACCGCACCGCGAATACACTAGCGGCGAGGAACTCGCGCACGCCATCACGCATTTCGCCGGCTCGCACTTGAGCGCGGCGGCCACGGCGCTGATGATCTGGGAAGGTTGCCAGAGCGGCGTGGCGGTGGGCTGGAAGGCCACGAGCGCCGCCATCATGGGGGCGAGCCTCATTTTGATGTACGTGATTTCGGGTACCTACCATGCGGTTAAGCACCCCGCCGCCAAGCGGGTGATGCACGTCCTCGACCATAGCGCCATCTACTTCCTGATCGCCGGCTCCTACACGCCGTTCTGTCTCGTGACGCTGCGCCCCGAGCATCCGGTGCTGGCGTGGACCATCTTCGGCATCGAATGGGGCGCCACGCTCGTGGGCGTGAGCTTCAAGGTGTTCACTACCGGGCGCTTCCGCGTCGTCTCCACGCTCGCCTACGTGGCTATGGGCTGGATGGCGCTGGCGGCCATCGTGCCGCTTGTCCGGGGGCTTCAAGGCCTCGGCACCATGTGGCTGGCGGTGGGCGGCGCGGCGTATACGCTCGGGTGCGTGTTCTACCTGTGGAAGTCGCTCCCCTATGCGCACATGGTGTGGCATCTTTTCGTGCTCGCCGGGAGCATCTGCCACTTCTTCTGCGTGTTGTGGTACGTAATGTAGATTTCAAACCGGATTCAATCCAAGAAAGGAACGATCAATGAACCAGGCCGAAAAAGAACGTGCCGCGAGAATCGGCAAAAAGTGGACGCCCAAGAGCTACATCGAGAGCGAAATCGCCGCCATCCGCAAACAGGTGGGCGACAAGAAGGTGCTGCTCGCCATGTCGGGCGGCGTCGACTCCTCGGTGTGCGCAGTCCTCCTCCAGAAGGCCATCGGCAAGCAGCTCACCTGCGTCTTCGTCGACCACGGTTGCATGCGCAAGAACGAGGCCAAGGAAGTGAAAAAGGTCTTCAAGGGCAAGTTCGGCATCAACCTCATCCAGATCGACGCCGAGGCGCGCTTCCTGGAAAAGGCCAAGGGCATCACCGATCCCGAGCTCAAGCGCAAGTGCATCGGCGGCGAGTTCATCCGCGTGTTCGAGGAGGAGGCGCGCAAGCTCGGCAAGATCGAATTCCTCGGCCAGGGCACCATCTATCCCGACATCGTCGAGTCCGGCGTGGGCGGGCACAAGGCCGTCAAGGCGCACCACAACGTGGGCGGGCTCCCCAAGGACATCGGTTTCGAGGGTCTCGTCGAGCCGGTCAAGTACCTCTACAAGGACGAAGTGCGCAAGGTGGGCAAGGCGCTCGGCATCCCCGACGAAATGGTCAATCGCCAGCCGTTCCCCGGTCCGGGGCTCGCGGTGCGCTGCCTGGGCGAGCTCACCAAGGAGAAGCTCGACATCCTGCGCGACGCCGACTTCATCTTCCGCGACGAGATGGCCAAGGCCAAGCTCGACAAGAAGGCGCAGCAGTTCTTCGCCATCATGACCAACGTCAAGTCGGTGGGCGTCAAGAACGGCGCGCGCACGTTCGGCTACGTGATCGCCCTGAGAGCGGTGGCCACCGCCCAGTTCGTCAAGGCGGGCGTGGTGGAACTGCCGTTCAAGTTTATGACGGCCGTCGCCGAAAAGATCGCCACCAAGGTCAAGGGCGTCAACCGCGTGGTGTGGGACATCACCCCCAAGCCGCCGGCCACCATCGAGTGGGAATGAGAAATGCTTGACAGCAGCGTTGGCAATATGATATAATATAGCCATGACAATTAAAAAGCCAGCTAAGCCTGCAACGCCCGCGGCCGCTACTGCGGCCGGCGGCGCCACCATCGCCGATCGTTTCAAGCTCGACCTGCCCGCACCCGGCGCCGCCAAAAAGGCGGCTTCGGGCACGGTCAGCGCCAAGGGGGCTTCGATTGCGCTGGGGGCCGCGCTCGTGGGCCTTGCAATCGTCGGTATCCTGACGTTTGTCATCTACCAGCATTGGGAATTCCTCAAGAACGCCTGAAGGCGGGAGGCTGCGATGAAGGATGTAATGCTTTCGCCCCGGGCCAAAGCCGCGGTTAGGCTTGCGCTCGACGAAGATCTGGCGTCGGTCGATAGGATTGTCGGCGGTCCTTGGTGCGACGCCACCAGTCTGGCGCTCGTTCCCGGCGACGTGGTCGCCACCGGCGAAATCTACGCCAAGGGTTCGGGTTGCGTAGTGTCGGGCGCCACCGTCGCCAAAGCGGTGATGAAAATGGTGGATCCCAAAATCAAGGTCACGATCCTCAAGCCCGACGGCGCTATAGTCAAGGCGCGCGAACCCATCCTGGAGTTTCGCGGCAAGGCCCGGAGCATCCTCGCGGCCGAACGCACGGCGCTCAATTTCATGCAGCGCATGTGCGCCACGGCCACGCTCACGCGCAAGTTCGTGGAGGCGGTCAAGCGCTACCGCACGTTGATCCTCGATACCCGCAAGACCACGCCGGGGCTTAGGGTGTTCGAAAAGTACGCGGTCCTTTGCGGCGGCGGCACGAACCACCGCATGGGCATGTACGACCGCGTATTGATGAAGGACAACCATCGCCGGCTCTGGAAGGGCGGCGACCCCGACGAGCTCGATCAGGCGGTGGTGGCGGCGCGCAAGGCCTTCCCCAAGCTGGCGGTGGAGGTCGAGGTCGAGAGCGTGCGCGAGTGCGAGAGCGCGCTCAAGGCGCGTCCCGAGTGGATCATGCTCGACAACATGGGCATCGCCGACATGAAAAAGTGCGTCAAGCTCTGCCGGGGCGTTTCCCTTACCGAGGCTTCGGGCGGCATCACTTTGGATCGCGCCCGCGAAGTGGCCGCCACCGGCGTAACTGCGATTTCGCTCGGTTGCCTTACCCACAGCGCCGGCTCCATCGACCTGTCGCTCGAGTGGCGGGCGGTTTAGCGGGATGAGCAATCTCGTAGTCGACGTCGGCAACACCTCCACGGCGATCATGCTGGGAGACCAGGTCTGCCATGTCGACGGCGGCTTCGAGGCGGCGGCCGCGGTGGCCCGCGAGGCGCTGCCCAAAGCCGCGCGCATCCATTACGTTTCGGTGGTGCCCGACGTCGACGACCGATGGCGCCGCCTCGCCGGGGAAGCCGGCAAGGAGCTGGTCGAGGTGGAGTATCCGCGCGGGCTCGAGCTCGAGTACGACTATCCGCTCCCTGCCACCATCGGCGCCGATCGGCTTTGCGATGCCGAGGCGGCCGTCGCCATCTATGGCGCGCCGGTCCTGGTCATGGATTTCGGCACGGCGCTCACCGCCGCCATCGTCACGCGCGATCGGGTGTGGCAGGGCGGCGTCATCGCGCCCGGCTTCCCCCTGATGCGCGACTATCTCTTCGAGCGCACGGCCAAGCTGCCGCGCATGGCGATCGGCAGCGGCACCGCCCCCAAGATCGGCAAGTCCACCGAAGAGGCGATGCGCTTCGGGGCGATCGTGGGCTACCGCGGCATGGTGCGCGAGATCGTTGGCGAGCTCAGGCGAAACTTCGCCGAGGATTTTCGCCTGGTGGCCACCGGCGGTTTCGCCGCCTGGGCCCTTAAGGACATCGGGCTCGGTTTCACCGTCGACGAAACCCTCACTCTCAAAGGATGCGATCTGATATGTTCAAGAAACTGACCTTGTTCCTGGCGTTCGCGGCCGCGCTCGCCGGTTGCGGCCCCTTTTGGGTGGATCCGTACATCGTGGTCCAGGAGTCGCAGCTCAACTGGGTGGAGATCCACTACTACAACCTCAAGCGCACGCCCATCCGCCGCATCGCCGTGTACATGAACGGCATGGGGCACGTCGAGGTCAAAAAGGGCACGAGCGAGCGCGTCTCCAACGATTTCGCCAAGCGCTACCGCGAGGACGAGTGGCGCGACCTTTCCGTTCGCCGCATGGACGTGGACCCCGCGCACATCAAGGATCTGATGCAGAATCTCGTCAACCACGGGCTTCTCGATCGCGAGAAGACCGGGCGCAAGGCGGACAAGGACGCCTACGACCGGTTCATCGCAGTCAAGGCCAACATCAACAACAACACCTACTCGGCCCAGGAGAACATTTTCGAGGTCGATCCCGACCTCGCCGAGCAGCTTCTGGACGTGATCCGCGAATTCGACAATCCCGTGGCCAAATAGCCTATTTACATCCACGGCGAAATATGGTATAATACTCCGAAAAAAGGTCGCAAAAAAGAATGGCATCAAACGAGTCCAACTCCGCCCAGGAAGCGATGCGCGCTCGCCAGTCGGCGACGCCGCTCGCCGATGCGCTCGACGAACAGCGCATCAATCGCCTGGCGCACTTCGACGTGCCGGCGCACAAGGGCGGGCGCATGAACGCGGAATTGCCGGAGTATTTCGGCAAGCGGTGCATGGAGCTCGACGTCAACTCCATGAAGCCGCTCGACAATCTCGGCCATCCCGTGAGCGTCATCCGCGACGCGCAGGCGCTGGCCGCCGAGGCTTTCGGGGCCGACAACGCGTTTTTCATGGTCAACGGCACCACCTCCGCCGTGCAGACGATGATCTGGACGGCTTGCGGCCGCGGCGACAAGATCATCCTCCCGCGCAACGTGCACCGCAGCGCCATCAACGCGCTCGTCGTCAACGGCGCCATTCCCATCTACATCAATCCCGGCCGCGACAAGCGCCTCGGCATCCCCCTGGGGATGTCGGTCGCCGACGTCAAGCGGGCGATCGAGGAGCACCCCGACGCCAAGGCGATTCTCGTCAACAACCCCACCTACTACGGCATCTGCTCCAACCTGCGCGCCATCGTGCGCCTTGCGCATGCCGCGGGCATGCTGGTGCTGGCCGACGAGGCGCACGGCACCCATTTCTATTTCCACGAGCAGCTGCCGGTTTCGGCCATGGCCGCCGGCGCCGACATGGCGGCCGCCTCCATCCACAAAACGGGCGGTTCGCTCACTCAAAGTTCGATCCTCCTTCCGCGCAAGCCGGTCAATCCCGACTAGGTGCGCCAGGTCATCACGCTCACGCAGTCCACAATCGCGAACTATCTGCTGCTGTCGTCCCTCGACATCGCGCGGCGTCATCTGTAC
>JAFXST010000060.1 GCA_017525475.1 Kiritimatiellia bacterium
CCTTAGGTTTGGCGGCCAAGGCCGGAATGGCCACCACCAACGCCAAAATCAAAAGCCAATTCTTTATCGACATTACTGACAGTTACCGACAAACCCGATTTCGGCTTGGCTTCCAGTTCGTTCCCGGTTATCTGCGGAACGATTTGGAGACGCAAAGGCGATTGCGGTCCTGTTCGCGGGCGTAGACCACGGCATCGGCCATCTTCTTGACCATCATGATCCCCAGGCCCCCGATCGGCCGCTCGGCCGCGCTCAAGGTAGTGTCGGGATCGAGGTGCGACAAGGGGTCGTAGGCGGTGCCGTCGTCGGCGAATGTCAGCTTGACTCCGGGCCGGTCGGCCAAAGGCTCGATCGCGACCTCGAACATACTCGCCCCCGAGTGCTTGACGATATTCGAGCAGATTTCGTCCAGAATCACGTGCAAGGCCGCCATATCGGGCGCGGGCGCGTCAAGCTCGCCGTCGAGCCAATCCGAGGCCGCGGCGATGCCGGCCTGGGTGGGCTCGAACATCCGCAAGCGCCGCTCGCCGTTGTAGCGGATGACCATTTGCGTACAGTCGTCGGCCTGTTCCACGCCGAGCCCATGGGCCCGGACGCAGGCGAGCACGGCCCCGAGGAGCATAGACTTGCCGCCCGCGAAGAGCTCGGCGCCGCTCGCGAGCACGCCTTCGACGTCGCTCAAGAGCCGCTCTTCGCCGAAGAGCGCGTTGTTGGCGTCGGGCTGCTCGGTGATGCCGTCGGTATAGAGGTACAAGGCATCGCCCGGCTGGAGCTGGAGCTTGTCGCTGCGGTACTTGATGCCTGGCATCACGCCCAGCACCAGCCCCGGCTTGCTGTGCAGGTATTGGGCGCGCCGGCCAGCTTCGCCGGATTTGCCGGCGATGGCGATGGGCGGGTTGTGCCCCGCGTTGACGTAGGTGACCGTGCCGGTTTCGAGGTCGATTTCGCCGATCCAGGCGGTCACGAACATATTGGCGCCGTTGTCGCGGCTCAACGCCTCGTTGGCCTCGGTCACCACTTCGGCCAGGGGCTTGCCCGTCTGGGCGATGCCCTTGATCGACGCCTTGGCGCGCATCATGAAGAGCGCGGCCGGCACGCCCTTGCCGCTCACGTCGGCCACCAGGAACATGACCTTGCCGGGCGTGGTGAAGTAGAAATCGTAAAAATCGCCGCCCACGTCTTTGGCGGTATTCATGTCGGCGAAAATATCGAACCGCCGCTCGCCCGGGAACGGCGGGAAAGTGCGCGGAATGGCGCTTTCCTGGATCTCGGCGGCCATGGACATTTCCTTGCGGCGCTGCGCGGCGAGCTGGCTGCGCACGTAACCGGCGATCACGATGCCCACCAGGATCGCTGCCATCACCAGCGCCATGCCGTTGAGGAACGCCGAAATCGTCACCAGCACCCGCCGCTCCACGATGGCGGTGCGGCGCGGGATGGAGATATACACCGGGAAGCCCTCGATCACGCGCTTTTCGCAGTAGGTGTCTTCGCCGGGATCCTGCCACTGGCCGCCTTCGTGCCCCGCCAGGGGGTGCGAGATGATGGTGCCGTTGCCGGTGGTGATGTAAATGCCGCCGTCGTCGCCGCTGACGTGCCAGCCGTGGGTAAGGCCGGTAACCGCGGTGCGGGCCAGGTTGCGCACGGTCGTTTCGCGCCCGCCCACCTGCACGAAGCCGCCCTCGGGCATCCATACGCCCACGTATTTGACCATCTCGCCCCGGAGCGAATTGGGCAACAGCGGCTGGGTAACCTCGTATTTGTCGGTCAAAAGCCGCGCGAACTCCCGCGCCTGCCCCTCGGCCGTGCAGAAATCGAGCGCCCCCACCTCCTCGCGCCTGGCGCTGTGGGTGAGCAGACCCTTGGCGTCGGCGATGCAGATTTCGTCCACGCGCAGTTCGTCGGCGAGTTCCCGGAGCCGACGGCTCGATTCGTCGGGATCGTTCCACCACGGCTCCTTGCGCATCTCGTACACCTGGTCGCGCACCGCCATCGCCTGGCGGAGCATCTTGCCGTCCACGCGCTCGCGGATATCCACGGCCACGTCGGCGAACACGTTGTCGAAGAGTTGGTACATCTCGCGCTTGGACATCTTCTCGTGCAAAATCCACGTCAGCACGAGCGAAGCGGCGAACGCCAGCGCCACCGCGCCCACGAGCCGCCACACCAGTTTGCGGTTGGCCGTAGTCTTCATTGGCCCCTCCTCGCGGCGATCGCCTCGTCGAGCGCCGCCTTGAGCCGCGTGTTGCCCTTGCCGAGCGCGATCCCGAAGTTCTCGCGCGTTTCGAGCCTTGAGGCCGAAAGTTCGGGGTCTTCCTCGGCCAGGAGTTTTACGGCGCAGCTATCGAAGAATACCGCGTCCAACCGCCGGGCCTTGAGGTCGGCGAGCGCCCGCGGGTAGGAATCGTAGCGGATCGGGTCGATGCCGTGCGTCGAAAGGTAGAAGTCGTAGGTCGAAGCGTCCATCGTGGCCACGCGCAGCCGCTCGGCCCGGATCATCGTGGGCATGGGTTCGCCGGTGCGGTAGAGGAACATGCCGCCCTCGACCGCATAGGGGACGGTAAAGTCCACCGCCTGCAAGCGCCCCTCGGTGATCGTGATCCCCGAGGCGGCCATGTCGGCCTTGCCGGCGCTGACCATCGGCAAGAGCTCGGGGAATTTGGCCTTGCGGATCTCCAGTTCGCGGCCCAGCTTGGCGGCGGCCGCGCGCGCAATGTCGATTTCGAGGCCCACGATTTCGCCCGTCGCCTCGTCGCGATACGAGTAGGGAGGCGTATCGGTGGTGGTGATGAGCACCAGCGGCGGTTCCGCCGCCATCGCCGACGCCGCGAGCGCCAGCGCCGCTATGGACAGATGGCGTTTCACGGTCAGACGATGGTGAAGATGGAGCTCATGCCGGTGATGTCGAAGACGCTACTGACCATTTCGTTGGGGCTGGCGATCGACATTTCGCCGCCGCAGGCCATCATCGCCTTTTGGGCGGTCATCAATACGCGCAACCCCGCCGACGAGATATACTCGAGATCGGCGAAATCGAACCGGATTTCGTTTACGCCGTCCAGCTTGAGCTCGGCCTCCAGATCGGGCGAAGTGTTGGTGTCGAGCCGCCCGCTGACCTTGAGCGTAAGCCGCCCGTCTTCAAGTTTCTTCGAGATTTCCATAGTCGCTCCTTGTCGAGGTTCCGGATATTATACCAAATCTTGGCCGCAAAAGCAATACCGTCTTTGACTTACACCCGCATGAAGCTGCCGATCGAGAACGGTTCGGGGACGGCGGGCTCCGCGGCTTCGGGCGCGGGCGCCTCGCTATCGCCTTTGGCCTGCACGGCGATGCCGTTCCAGACGGCGAGCGCGTTGACGAACCGCTCGATAAACGCGTAGAACTTTTCTTCGTCCAGACCCTCCAGCGGTTTCGACTCGAAGAGCGTGAGCGTGCCCGTTTCGGGATTGAGCGCAAAAGTGGCTCCGCCGGTGCCGCGATGGAAGTAGTTCGCTTCCATCGCCGACTTGAGGAGCGCCTCGCGCTTTTCGGGATCGGGCGCGAGGATGTCGCCAAAGAGGAACACGCGCTCGCCCGCATCGTCCTGGGTGACGCCAAAGACGTTGCCGTCGGCGGAAAAATGCCAGATGCCGTCGGTGGCGGGGGCGTTCTCCAGTTTGGCGGTGGCGGAGAAGTTGGAGATCAGTTCTTCGAGTGTCATGGGTGAGGTTGGGAGTTTGATAGTTGGATAGTTTGATGATTGGGGAACCGGTTATTCGTCGTCGTCGTCTTCCACGGGCGCTTGCGGCGCGACGGAAACCTGCGATAAAAGCTCGCTAGCGCCGCGCAGGGCCGAGACGGCCGTGGGAAGGTTGCCTCCCAGCTGCTGCGCCTCCAAAAGCAGCATGCTGTAGTCGTTGTCGCTCATCGCGGCGATGGATTCGATCAGCATCTTGTCCAAGAGGCCCATGTTGAGCGTGGCGTGGACGACGGCGGCGGTGGAGAGGTGTTCGCCCTCGGGGAGGCGCATCGCCTGCTCGGCGCGGGAGAGGTTGTAGGCGATGGCGCTGAGCATCGTGGCGCGCTTGTCCTTTTCCGACCCCCACTTGGGGTCGAGGTCGGGGCGCGGCGACGGCACGAGGAACATCGAGGTGGCGCGAGAGAGCGTGGCCATCTCCTGCCCCGAAAGGCGCGCGCCGGGCGGCAGCGCCAGGTTCTTCTCGGCGAGCTTGGGCCCCACATTCTTCATGCGGATCGCCATCTCCTCGCCAGCTTCGCCCGCTTCGCTGAGCCGGTTCTTGAAGCCCACGACGCCAAAGCGGTATTCGCCGACCGCAGAGAGCCCGAGCGACACCTGGTTGTCGCTGATGACATCGCAGCAGACGTCGGTCACCGACTTGTCGATCTTGACGGAGACGTTCTTGAAGATCGGATGGCCGTCGAGAGTTTCCGCCGTCAGCTTGTCCACATACATGTTGGGTAGGTCCGTGCCGATTTTACCGAGCGACACCTCGAGCATCTCGAACAGTTTCGCCTCCTCGATCGTGCCGTGGTACGAAGATGCGTGCGATCCGGTGGAGACGATCTTGCCGTCCTGGATATTGCCGGCTTTGTCGACCAGCTCGAAGACCTCCAGCAGTTCCTCCACCTGGCGGGCGGCGGCATTGGTCACATGATACGGGTCGGCGTCTTCGTCGAAGAGCGCGTATTGGCCGACCGTCTTGAGATCCTTGATGAACGGGAGAAGCTCGTTCTTGATCCTCCCGACGTCATGGGAGAGCGAATGGAGCTCGGCCTTGCCCTCGTCGGTGGCGGCCCAGGCTCTGAAGTCGGCGCCGGCGGCCCGGATGGCCTCGGCGGAGCACTGGTTGTCGGCGTCGCCGATATAGACCCGGGCTACGTTCTTCAAGAGCGATATCGCCTTGGATTCGCCCGGCTGGGACGCCATCGCCGGCACTTCGCAGTAGATGGAGTTGGCCGCGAGCTGGAGATCCGCGACGGTGCGGTCGATATCGTCGACGATGTCGCAGAGCCGCACGTAGCTCTGCACGAAGTTCTGGAGCGGCGCGGGTACGGCGATGTCCTCGCCCTGGACGATCGCGATGAACGCCTGGACGCGCGACATCAAATCGAGCGCCGTGCCGCGCTTGAGCACGTCCTCCAGCCGCTTCATGTTCGTGCCGCCCTCGAAGAACTTGCGCGAGAATCTGGTGGCGACGTCCTCGGGCATCAGCTTGACGAAGTTGGAGACGACGTGCGAGGTGTCGCCCGAAACGACGGCCGCGAGCATCATCTTGATGGCGCCCTGCTCGTTGGACGAAAGTCGCGAACAGTTGCCGAAGTCGATGAAGGTGGTGCCGGTGGGGCCGGTCATCAGGTTGCCGCCGTGCAGGTCGCCGTGGAAGAACCCGTTGCCGAAGAGCGCGTTGTCGAACCAGGACTTGGCGACATCGAGAATCTGGTTGCGGCGATCGTTGAGCCGCGCCGTTTCCAGCAGGATCTTGCGGCGGGTGACTACGGTATCGGCCACGGTCGCCGCCTTGTACACGACCTTGGTCTTGCCGTTCACCTCGGTCTCGCGCTTGAGCGGATCGAGGATCGCGTCCGCACGCTTGCGGGCGCCGTCGATCAGGTTGTCGAACGTGTTGCCGTCGGCGCGCTTCAAGATCATCGAGGTCATTGTCGACTGCGAACCTTCCAAAGTCTGCATGGAGTGCACCGTCTGGACGCCCTTGGGGAGCTCGTACACCTTGGTGCCGATACCGACGTTGGTCGCTTCGAGCGTGAGGTCGAACTCCTCCAGGATCTTGCGGTACTGGCCGTCGAAGGTGGTCTTCATCGACTGGTCGCCCCCGATGATGTCGTCGATCATCGCCTTCTCGCGCTGGATGGCGGTGTCGACGTTGGGCCTCAAGAGCTTGATTACGCACTCTTCGCCGATATAGGGGTGGTCCTTCGTCTTGATGGTGCAGAGGAACGCCTGGCCGACCGACGCGGCGCCCAGGCTCTTCTTGACCTCGATCGAGAGGATGTTGCCGCCCGAGCTCTTGACGAGTTCGAGCATCTGCGCCTTGACGGCCTCGTCGGGGATCGGCAGGAGGCGCGACTTCATGTCCTTGAGGGCCAGCTGCGTCTGCGGGTCGAAGGAGCTTAGCGGCAGGCCCTGCAGCATCTTCTGGAGGAGGGGCCCCGCGCCCTTGAGGAGCTCGGCCACCTGCTTGGCGTCGGTGCTCTTGTCGTCGGTGTTGCGGATGAGCGCCGAGAGCATGGCGCGCTTGTCGACCTGCGCCGAGCGGGCGAAGTAGTTGTTCAGGACCTTCATCGTGAACTTGCCCTGGCTGGTCGTCTCGTCGATGCCCTCCTTGCCGGTCATTTCGGCGAAGGTCTTCTGCCAGTCGGCCTTGGCCTCGCCGGCGCCGTGGGGCTTGAAGAGCTCGGTGACTTTGGCCTGCATCGAATTCACGAGCGTGTTGGCCGCCGCGTCGATCTTGGCCTCGATCGCGGCCAGCGCGTTGCGCGTGGCGCCGTCGATCTGGGCGACGTTGTCGAGGCCTGCGAGAGTCAACTTGGCGATATCGGCGAAAATGGCCTTGACCGCGTCGCGCACCTGCGGCGCGAGGCCAGCGAGGAGCCCGTCCGACCCGTTGGCCAGGCTGGTTTTGATGTGCGTAAGTTCGGGCATGTGCTCCACGAGGAGCTTGCGCACGCGCTCGCCCGGGAGCGCGTTGCCGGTGGCGCTCGCGTCGAACGCCCACGTATCCTGGTTGAGGAAGAGGTCGGCGACGACATTGCTCACCGTCCGGGCCGACGGCGGCACGGCGCAGCGCTGGTCGTAAGGCGGCTTCGCCTGCGTGGCGATCATGACCTTGGCGTCGATCTCGTCGGCCGAGGTCCTGGCCATCGTCGCGTGCATCTCGATCATCGCGCCCGAGTTGTAGGTGGCGGGCGGATTCTTGGGGAGGTTGGCGGCCGTGAACTGCCCGTCCACCGACTTGATGGCGACGTCGCGGAGCGCCATCGTCGAGTAGGCCGAGAACATGACGGGGAGCGTGCCCGTCTTGGCGGCCGCCACCTTGGCGTAGAGTTCGCGCGCCCTCACGAGCGGCACCTTGCCGCTGTTCACGTCGGCGATCGGCGGCAGCGCGCTCTTTACGACATCGCCGGCGAAGGCGTCCGGCTTGGCGACGATCTCGTTTTCGATCATCCTCACGAGCCCGTTGGCGTCGAAGGCCGCGCGCATGGGCATGCCGCCGAGCTTGAGGCTGAGCGAACCGTTTTCGAGCCGCGTCATCGTCACGTCCGCACCCGCGACCTTAAGCGTCTTGGAGGCGCCCGGCGCGGCGGCGTCGAGTTCGCGCGCGGCATTCAAAAGACCCGTCGTCTCCGCCGGCGACAACTTGGCGCCCGACAGCGCGATTTCGCCGGCGAAAAGTTCCTTGGCCGTCTTCTGCGCGCCGGTCAGCTTGTTCAAGGGATCCTGGATGGCGAGGTTCGTATCCATCTTGTTGCCCGCCATCTTCTTGTTGGCGCTAAGCGTCTTGTAGACGTCGGTCATCGTGACCTGGGAGAACGGCTTGCCCATGATGCGCTCGCAGAACTCGGGGAGCCCGTCGATCTTGAAGCCGCCCATGGCCGCGATCGTGGAGAGGCAGTACACCTTCTCGTAGACGTCCACCTTGGCCTTGAGATCGTTGCCGTCGAGCGGCGAGAGGTCGATGCCCATTTCGCCGAACAGTTTGAGGAGCCGCGCCGGATCGATGGTCCCGAAGCCCCTGATCTGCATGAAGTCGCCCTTCTTCGACACGTTGAGCTTGACGTAAAGCGAAAACGCATCGTTCTTTTCCGGCGTGGCGAGGATGGAGGGGGCGGGCTTGATGCCGGTCGCCGCAAAACGTTCCTGCAGCCGGGTGAAGATCCCGGCGCCGACCTCGAGCTTGTCGTCGCCCGGGTAGATCATTTCCTTGAGCGCCACGCAGACGCTCGAGTCGCTTCCGACCTCCGACGACAGTTTCGCCCTTATGAGCCCGCACAGCAAGTTCGAGGCGCACCCCGGCACGGAGGACATGCTGACGGTGCCGTCCCGCAGCGCGTCCTTGAAGATCGACGGGTGGTTGCCCAGATTGAACTGTTCGCATTCGATCTGCAGATTGGAGTCGCTCTTGCGCAGCCCCTTGGCCGCATACTGCGAGAAGAACGCGAAATCCCGGTCGTTTAACTTCAAAAGTTCCGCGTCCAACGTGTCGACCGCCTCCTTGGCGGGGGCCCGCTTGCCGTCGACTTCCGCCATGCGGATGCTCTCGCTGCCATCGGCCGAAGTGATGCCGCATTTGTATATGTATGTATGGTCTTGGACGCCGAGCAGCGTCTGGAGCTTGAGGTTGACGAGCGCCATGGCCTTGTCGGCGTCGGATTTGCCCGCATAGCCCGGGGTCGCTTCGAGCAGGGCCTTGAAGGTGTTGTTGTTGCGCGTCATGCGGAGCTCGGCCACCTTCTTGGGATCCTCCGCGGCCACCTTCTCGGTATAGGCTTCCTTCAGCGGATTCATGAGCGCGAACTCGAGCTCGCGCTTGGCGTCCGCCCCGAAATTGCCGTCGACGGCCGCCTTTTGCGCCTTGACGAGCGCCTCGGTCTGGCCCTTGCCGATGCCGCCGTCCTGGCCGGCCGCGCCGATCTTCTCCATGAAGAAGTCGACGACCGGCGACTTGTCCTCGAGGTAGGGGAAGTTGGCGTTGACGAAATCCTCCACCATGCCGCGCGCGGAGAAGGTCTTGGCCACGTCGTTGAGCGCCGTGATCGCGGCATCGGCCGGCGACAGTTTGGTCCCGCCGGCGACGAGCATGCCGAGCGCGTCCGAAATTTTGGTTTTCACCTTGGCGGCGGCATCCGCTCCTATGCGGTCCAAATCGGCGATGACGCCGTTAAGGACGCTCATCAGCGGCTTCATCGCCGCCTTGAACGCCTTTTCGGTATCCTGCGAATTGAAGTGGTTCTCGGTATAAAGCCGGTTGAACGTGGTGCGCACCTGGTTGACGACCGCTTGGGCGGCGTTGTCGAGCTGCAGCGCCGTAAAGGCGCCGGATTTCTCCGCCAGCGCCCCGAACGCGTCCCGGACCGTATTTTCGTATTTGGCGCCATTGACGTTGTCGTCCCAGATCGACTGGGCGTTGTCGTCGAGAATCCGCGTTTCGTCGGAATTGGGCGCGAGCGTCTCGAGCTTGGTGAATACCGGCAGTTTGGCCGCGTTCTTGGCCATCAGCTCGCCCACCGTCTCCTTGAAGGCGGCGACGACGTCGTCCGCGGCGACTTCGACCTCGTTCTGGCCGTCGACGAACCTTTCGTCGGTGACCTCGGCGGTAAAATCTTTGAGTTCCGGGTTGGACCAATAGAGCTTGTCGAACACCTGCTCGCGGATGACGGCCAGGTTCTGGCGCACGAACTTGTCGACTTCGGCGGGGCTGCGGCCGTTGAAATCGGCACCGAAAAGCTGCTTGGTGTCGGCAAGGCGCGTCTTGGCGTCGGCGGCGGGGTTTAAGCACTTGGCCTGGTCCATCGCCGTCTTCACGCCGTTGGCCACATCCTCGTGGAGAATGCCGTTTTCGTCGAGCGCCGCAATGTTCTTTTCGACCAGGGCGTTGTTCTTGGTGGCGTTGTCGATGATGTCGATGACGCTCTGCAAATCCCGGCGCGTCAGCGGCGCGGAGTAGGTCGTGGGGTCCACCCCGTCCGTGAGGCCCAGGGTATTGTAGATGCGCTGCAGGTCGTCGCTCGAAAGCACCTTGCGCTCCACCGAATTGCGGATGGCGGCCAGGAGCGACTGCCTGACCTGCAGGTTCTCCTGCGGATCGTTCGGCGCCGTGCGCACGTTGCGGAACAGGTTGAAGAACTTGTTGCCGTAGTTGGCCTTCTCGATGCCGCTCTGGTCCTGCTTGAATACGACGTTGCCGTCGTTCACGTTGCCGAGAACGCTCCGAAAATCGTTAAGCGTAAGGTCGATTGCCATAAGTTTCCCTCCTGGGTATGTTTGTCTCTATCCTGTATACACCCAATACCGGAAAAAGGTTACACCTGCATGAAGCCGGAAGTGCCGAAGGTCGGTTGGGACGCGGCGGCGCTTTGGGCGGCGGCCTTGGCGGCCGGGCGGAAATCGGCAAGGAGCTTGCGCCAGCTTTCGGCCAGGTTGACGAGCCCTTCGACGGCGGCGTCGAAAACGTCGGCGTCGGCGAGCGGCAGCGGCAGGCGGCGCACCGCCACATACACGCCGTCGGCGGTCTTGGCGAAGAACGCCTCGGTCTGGAGATTGGTCTCGAGGAGCAAATCGGCGAACGCGGCGGCGCCTTCGGCCGGCGCTTCGCCGATATCGGCCGAGAGCGTTACCCAATCGTTGGCGGCGACCATCGTGAGGATGATGCCGTCGATATCGAGCGCGGCCGCGCCATCCTCGGCGGCAAGTCCGGCTACGCCATGGCGCCCGGCGAACGTTGCGATAAGTTCGGTGAATTCCATTTTCGTTCTTTCTGCGATTGTTTGGGGTATTATACCATAATTTGCGCCAAACTGCAAGCGAAATCGGTCATGGACGGGCGAGCGTAAGGCTGGCGGCGCGCACGATTTCGGCGGCGGTCCCCAAATCGACCGCGGCGGTTTTGGCCACCAAGGCTACTTCGGCCCGGGCGATGCCGCCGATCGACTTGAACGCTTTGAGCAGCTTGACCTTCTTGGCCTCGCCGATGCCGGGGATCTCGTCGAGCACCGATTCGCGGATCTTGCGCTCGCGCAAGGCGCGGTGGTAGGTGATGGCGAAGCGGTGCGCCTCGTCGCGCAGGCGGGTGATCACCATCAGCGCCTCGGAGTCGCGCGGCAGGAGAATGCTCTCGCGCCCGTCGTCCAGCACCACTTCTTCCTGCCGCTTGGCGAGCCCGATGGTCGGGATGTCGCCGATGCCCAGTTCCGCGAAGACCGCGCGCGCGGCCCTCAGCTGGGTGATGCCGCCGTCGCAGATGTAGAGGTCGGCCCGGGGACTGGTGGCGAGCAAGGTCGAATCGGGGCCGTAGCGCCGCCGCACCACTTCGGCCATGGCGGCCGGATCGTCGGCGCCGGCGAACGACTTGATCTTGAAGTGCCGGTAGTACCGCCCGTCGGGGAGGCCGTTCTGCGCCACGACGAGCGAGGCCACGTTGTGGGTGCCGAACAGGTTGGAAATATCGACGCATTCGATGATCTTGGGCGGCTTCTTTAGCCCGATCGCCGCGGCCAGTTCGCGAATGCCCTGCAAGGCCGCCTCCGCCTTCATCTTGGGCGTCTTGCGCACGAAATGCGCCTTGGTCATGTCCTTCAAGGCGCCGATCAAGTCGCGCATCTTGGCGGCGTCTTCGTACCGGCCGTCCGCCGCGAGGCTGCGCATCTTGCCATCGAGTTCGGCGAAAACCTCGGGCCGCCGCCCCTCCAGGAACGCGCACGCCTCCTCGAAGCGCCGGCGGTACTCGTCCTGGCCGATTTTCCCCAGGCACGGCGCCGAGCAGGTGCGGATCACGTCGGCCAGGCAGTGCGCGTGCGTTTCGTGGTCGGGGCAGAGGGCGGCGCACTCGCGGATGCCGTAGCGCTTTTCGGCGAAGTCCTTGGCCATGCGCACCACCGGCGCGGAGGGGAAGGGCCCGAAGTAGCGCGCCCCGTCGTCGCGCACGAGGCGCACGCAGGCGAAGCGCGGCCATTGGGCGCCGCCGTCGGCCTTGAGCGCCAGATAGCGCTTGTCGTCGCGCATCAGGATGTTGAAATGGGGCTTGTACTTCTTGATGAGCGAGGCCTCGGTGAGCAAACTCTCGGCCTCGTTCTTGACCACCATGAACTCGAAATCCCAGACGCTGTCCACCATGCTCCGCACCTTGGGCGCATGGCGGGCGCCGGGGCGGAAGTACGACGACACCCGGCGCTTGAGGTTCTTGGCCTTGCCCACGTAAATAATCTCGCCCCGGCGATCCCGCATGAGATAGCAGCCGGGGCGGTCGGGCAGCGTCTTGAGCCGCGCTCTTACGAGGTCGGTCAAGGGGTTTCGGCGGCTTTAGGCTCGTCCTTGCCGCCTTCCTCCATGCCCTTCTTGAACTCGCCCTTGGCCTTGCCCAGGCTGCGCGCGAGTTCGGGGATTTTCTTGGCGCCGAACAGGATGGCGATGACGATAGCGATGACGATTATCTCCCAATGGCTGGCCATCATGGCTTACCTCCCTTTGATGAGCGATTTGTACTGCGCGGCCTCTTCCATCTTCTTGCGACGGTCGATCAGCTTGACGTAGTCGGTGCGGTTGTTGTAAAGGTCGCGGCAGGCCTTTTCGCCCAGGAACACCAGGCCCTTTTCGCGGCAGGCGGTCTCGAGCTCCTGGGGCGAGCCGGCCGAACGCATGGCGTCGGGCAGCGCGGCGAGCATCTTGGCGGCGATGTTGGCGTCGCCGTTGGCGCCGTTGTAGGTGGAGCCGAAGAAGTAGAACCCGTCGTTGCGCAGCCGCTGGTCGATGGCCGTGCGGCGCTGGTTGATGCGCTCGACCAGCTTGGTGGAGGCCGCGTTCATCTCGAAGGTGCCGTTGAATTCCACCTTGGTGGTGGTTACCTGCCGGGGACCCGCCGGTTTGCGCTTGGCCGCCTTCTTGGCCGGCTTGGACGCCTTCTTGGCGGGCGCGGGCTCGTCGTCGAAGAGCGCCGCCAGCGGATCGTCGTCGTCGATATAGTCGTCGGCCGCTTCTTCCTCCTCCTCTTCTTCCTCCTCGGGGGCGGCTTCGCCCGGAACCTCGGAGGTGGAGGTGACGACCTTGGCGCCCGGCTGGGTCTTGAGGAACTCGTCCCAGGCGATCAGCGGGCCGGTGACCTGGATCTTGTTGATGCGGATGGCGGTGCCGTAGCGTTCCACCACGTAGGGCGGCGGGATGTACTTGCCGTCCATGAACACGATGCCGGTGGTGATCGGCTTGCCGCGCGTAACTTTAAGCGCCTTGAGCGCCGCCGTGGGCACTTTGCGCGGTGCGGCCACAAGCCCGACCGGAACCGCCAGCGCCAGCGCCAAAAGCATGATTGCCTTTTTCATTTGCGTTTCCTCCTTAAGTTAAAAAAAGTCCCGCGCTGCCGTAGGGTGCGGTATTGACGAACCCTTAATTGATAAGGGGCTATTAACCCATTGGTCGATTGTAGATTCGAATGATTCCCCACCATGTCCGCGAACAACCCAGGACCCATGCCGTTTACGAAATCTCCTTGAGGGCGTCGACGATCCGCTGGAACGCCTCGCCCACCTCTTCGTCGGTCAAGGTGCGCTCGGCCGACCGGAACTCGAGCGCGTAGGCGCGCGAGCCCTTGAACATGTCGAAGAGCTCCACCTTGGCGAGGTGCTTGCCGCCGTTGCGGCGGATGAGCTCCACGATCTGCGCATCGCTTACTCCCGGCTTGGCCTGCACCGAAACGTCGCGCTTGACGGCCGGGAACTGCGGCACCGCGCCGACCTTGCCGAGCGCGTCCACCTTCTTGACGAGCGCCTTGAGCTCCAGCTCGCACAGCACCAGCTGCGTGGTGAGGCGGTAGGGGTGGCGCAGCTTCTGGCCGAGCGCCCCCAAAACGCCGATCTCGCGCCCGTTGAGCTTGACCGCCAGCGCCGCGCCGTTGGCGAACGCGGGACGAGCGACGGGCACGAACTCCACCTTGCCGACGTGGAGTTTGGCCACCAGTTCGGTGACGATGCCCTTCATCCACAAAACGGCCTCTTCCTCGCCCAGCGGCGAACGGCGGTTGAGCGCTTCGCGCCCGACCGGCCCCACGAACCCGAGCGCCAGGCGCTCCGCCTCTTGCGGGCCTTCCTTGTCCAAAAACACCTTGCCCATCTCGAAGAGCATGGCCGTTTCCAGCTGGTGGGAGGCGTTGCGCCCGAGGCTCTGCATCAACTGCGGCAAGAGCGAGGGGCGCATCACCCCGTATTCGGCCGAAACCGGATCGGGGATGGCGAGCACGTTTTCGAAGCCGAAGGGCTTCAACTCCTGCGCCGACAGGAAGCTATAGTGCATGGCCTCCGAAAAGCCGAGCGCCAGGCAGAGCTCGCGCACGCGCGACCGGGCGCGGAACGCCTCGTCGCTCAAGGCGCTCACCGACGGCGCCGAAGGCATTGTGTCGGGGATGTTGTCGAGGCCGTAGAGCCGGGCGATTTCCTCCACCAAATCCGCCTCCAGCTCGAGATCGTAGCGCCAGCTGGGGATGCCGAACACGGCGCTTGTGGCCGTTTCCGGATCGCCCGCGGTCTTGAGCTCCAGCCCGAGGCCGGTCAAAAGTTTTACCATCGCCGTATTGGCGATATCGATGCCGATGAGCCTACGCGCCCGGGCGAAATCGAGTTCCACGTCGCCATTGAGCGGTTTCTGCCTCCCGTCCACGTCGACCACGCCCTTGGCGATTACGGCCTGGCCGTACTTCTGCAGGAGGTGCGCGGCCCGGCGCGAAGCGAAATCGGCGAGATCCTTGTCGACGCCGCGGATATAGCGGTAGCTCGACTCGGTGCCGAGACCAAGCTTGGTGGCGGTATCCTTGACGGACTTGGGCTCGAAGAGCGCCGACTCCAAAAGAACCGTGGAAGTGCCGGGGGCGATCTCGCTCTCGGCGCCGCCCATCACGCCCGCTACGGCATTGGGCCGTTCGGCGTCGCAAATGACCAGCATACTGCCGTCGAGCTTGCGCTCCACGCCGTCCAAAGTCTTGATGGTCTCGCCCTCGCGCGCGGTGCGCACCACGATGGTGCGGTCTTTGAGCCGCGTATGGTCGAAAGCGTGCATCGGCTGGCCGAGTTCGAGCATCACGTAGTTGGTTACGTCTACGACAAGCCCCAAACTCCTCACGCCGCAAAGCTCCAGGCGCTTGGCCATCAGCTCGGGCGCGGGGCCGTCCTGGACCTTGAGCGCCACGCGCGCGGTGTAGCGCGGGCACTTGACCGGATCTTCCACCACCACCTTGACTTCGCCGTCGACCGGGGTCTCGGCCTCCGTAAAATCGACCGGCGGCAATTTGAGCTCGCGCCCCAGGATTGCGGCGTACTCGCGCGCGATGCCCACCACGCTCAAGGCGTCGGGGCGGTTCCAGGTGACCTCGATCTCGAACACGGTCTCGGGCTTGGCCTGGCCCGCGAGGGCGCTTACGGGCGTGCCGTTTGCCGTCTCGGGCGGGAACTCGATGATGCCGCTCGCTCCGGCGCCGATCTGGAGCTCCTTTTCGGAGCAGCACATGCCGAAGCTCTCCACGCCGCGGAGCTTGCCCTTCTTGATCTTGAAGCCGCCCTCGGGGATGACGGCGCCGATTTTGGCGAACGCCGTCTTGATGCCCTTGCGCATGTTGGGCGCGCCGCACACCACCTGGTATTCGGCCGTGCCGTCGGTGACCTTGCACACGTGGAGGTGGTCGGAATCGGGGTGCTTTTCGCACTCCAGCACTTCGGCCGCCACGATCAAATCCGACAGGGGCTCGGGGCCGACCGTCTCGATCGCCTCCACCTGGAGCCCGGCGCGCGTAAGCTTTTCCGCCAGTTCCTTGGGGTCGATATCGTCGATCTTTACGAAATCATTCAGCCAGCTGAGCGGCAGTTTCATCTTGCTTTCCTCGTTTCTGGTATTGCGGGCCGTACTTGGGGAACTTCTCCACGGCCGAATATACGCCATTGGTGAACGACACGAGATGCCCGGTGGTCACCAGCCAGTTGAGATGCTTCTCGCTCTCGGCGTCCTTGACGATATCCACCTTGGGCGAGCACGGATGCTCCTTGACGTAATCGGCCACTTTGGCGAGCTCGGGGATGGCGTGGGCGGAGTCGAACTCCTTGAGCTCCATGGCGGTCACGAACTCGGGGCCGCGCGGATCGTTGGCGCGGAAGAACTTGAGCTTGCGGTGGTGGAAGGCCCCGCGCAGCGCAAAGCACATGTTGTAGGGCGCGCGCGACTCTTCGCGCAGGGCGTCCTTGACCGCCCAGACGAGCGGCTTGATGGGCGACTTGAGCGCCTTGCCGGCCGTGATCGTCAGCGCCTTGGGCTTTTCGAGCATGTTGGCGAGCATCACCCGCTTGAATTCGCCCTCGGCCTGTTCGCGCGTGAGCGGCCGCTCGCACGCCTCGTCGCTCTTGGCGAAGTACACCGTCTTGGCGGTGGCGCCCTTGCGCCACGCTTCGATCGTCTCCGGATCGCGCACCATCTCGATGTGCGAGCGGTATTCCTCCTCGGTCATGTGGGGGTATTTCTGCCGCACCATGTCCTTGACGGTCGAATTGAACTCGTGGATGTTGGGCGGCCCCAGCAATACGCCCGAAAGTCCGCAGCGCGCCACCACCGCGAAGTTGCCTTTTGGCGGCTCGCATTCGACGGTCTTCTGCACGTAGTAGTCGCCCAGATGCTCGGCGACGAGGTGCGCGACAACGTCCTCCTCCGAGGTGGAGGCATAGCCGCACGCCTTGCACTGGCAGAACGAGACCGAAGCCGGATCCTTGGGCGCGATCTTCAGGAGCACCGAATCGGGATTGTCAAGGAAGAAGAACGCGAGATCCTTGAGCTTGTAGGCGTGGGTATCGCCCTGGATTTTGCGGATGATGGTGCCGAGCGCGCGGCTTTCGGGCAGGATCTTCACCTCCACGTCGAGCGGCTTCTCCACGACGCGCGGCTTCTCGAACCGGGGCTTGTCGAACCTCGGTTTGCGGTCGAACTTGCGCGGCCGGTCGTCGGTTTTAGGTGCATTGCGTACGGCCGTCTGCGCCGCATGATGCGCGGCCACCTTGACGCCCGCATCCTTGCGCGCCCAATCCGGAGTGAAATCCAGTGAGCCCAAATTCAGCAATTCGTTGTCCATATTGTGGTATTATATCATATTTTACCCCTCGCCGTCAATACCCGCCGCCGAAAATTGCGCTCGCACGCGAACTCGGCACTCGGCGAATCAACGCAGTGGTCGGGCTTAGGCCGAACGGCTCCCAAGCAACTTGGCAATCACGTCTTGGGCCGGTTCCAAGAAGCCGATAATCGGATCGATAAAGTAGAGCTCGCCGTTATCGCCCAGCAGCACATTATGCCGCAATCAGGCAGCGCGATTCTGCAAGTACCGGATCCGCCGCGTCGCTATCAGCAACTCGGCTTCGTTCAGCGGCAGTTTCTTCCGCAAGCAATCGTATGCCGCCTTGATCAGATAAGGCTCGCTGTCGTGCGGCCGCGAACGAATGAACGCCGCCACGCTCATTTTGCCGCCCACCAGCTCCATTTGCTCCAGTTCTACCGGCATTGCGCTCCCCTTTCAGCAAGTTGGCCCAAAACTTTCCCAAATTCATATTGCATATTATACCAAAATTCCGCGCCAAACGCAAGCGGAAAGTGCGCGAACCGCCTAGTTAGAGTTGCTGTCGCTACTGGGAGTTTTGGAGTCTGGGAGCTTTTGAACCGCACCGATCAAAGAGCTGGGTCGCCCTTTTGCATCTTTTCGTGGCTCTGCGTCACCGGTTATTTGCGAGTTTCCGCGCCAATGGAAAGTATGCGACCGTCCGGCGCAATCTCAAGCGTCCTAAACACAAAAACGTATTCATATCCATTGTCCATAACGCGCGTGCAAACTTTTACCGTAGTAATTTCGCTTGTCGCATCCAACTCCTGCTTGCCAATGCCAAAGCCCGATGGCAACTTGGTTAAATCGTCAACACTGTCCGTAATTTCTACTGGGTTGCTTGCCGCAATCCGCTCCAAACACATAAAATCCGCTTCAGCTGGAAACTTCACTGCTCGCCTTGCAGCCTCTCGCAATTGGGAATCTTCCGCCTGCAAGCGCAAATTCACAACCCCCAGCGACAAAAAATTGCCGTTTGACAATATTGAAATCTTCACATTGTCGTTCTTAAATACAAACTGCACGCCTCGGGCGGGTTCTGGCTGTGAATGCCATGCATTGATACCATATTGAGACGAAAGCATATCCCGCAGAAACTCCGTCTCCTCAGCAATCGATTGCTCGTCCCAGTCGCCTATCCGACCATACAAACGGACCCCGCACAACTTGTGTCCAAACGATGTGCAACTAAGTTGCAATCTGGTAAACGCCCGAAATGGTGACTGAAGATTGCATCCATTCAGCGCATCGGTATCGCTAATCGGCTCTCCAAACCTAAAGCCGGCAAATTCGTTAAGGGTGAAATTCCTTTCTGCTTGGGTCATTTCAATAGCAGGAGCGCCAGATTTGCCGCGCCTAAGCAATGCCCGCCACCGGAATTGCCCACTCCAGTCTCGCGACTGGCTTGCAACTCCATTTGCATCGCCTTTAATTGCCGACGTTGCTCCTCGCGCTCGTGATTTACATCATCTTGCCGGACTTGCGCAAAAGCGGCAATGCAGACGCCGCAACAAGCAATCGTAAACCATCTTGTCATAACAACTCTCCTTGGAAATGCACGAAATATTATACCATATTCCCGCCCTTATCGTCAAGCGAAAATACAAAAAAGTTATCAGCCGAGATTCGCACAACGCAAGCCCGTTCGTCAAATACGTGATACTGGCACCCAGGTTCTGCGGTATCGGCACTTAAAAGGTGACACCTTTTGACCAAAACGGTGTCACCTTTTGCATTAAACGGTGTCACCTTTTGCATCAAACGGTGTCACCTTTTGCATTAAACGGTGTCACCTTTTGCATCAAACGGTGTCACCTTTTGCATTAAACGGTGTCACCTTTTGTATCGAAAGGTGTCACCTTAGCGATGCAACTACCACGAGACCAGGGTAGCCCCTTCCGTTAATTCCGTGTATTCCGTGGTTAAGAAAGCCAACGCCTAGATCGGATAAAACTTTACTGCGCCCCCGTAGCGCCTACTAGTAGTAGATATCCTTGGACTCGACGAGGATCTCGTTGCCCATGCGGTTTTCGAGTTCGCCGTTGAGGTGTTCGAACTCGTCGCGTATTTCGCGGAGCGTGTCGTTGACGATCACCAGGGCGTTAACCAGCTCTTCGGACTGCATCGCCGACAAGGCATTGTTGAGGTTCTCGATGAGGCGCCGGACGCCGCCGCCGTCGAGCACATCCTTGAGCGCCGCCTTGGCGAAGTCGCGGAAGCCCGCCGTCTTGAGCTTCTTCTCCAGCGCTTTGATCTTGTCCTCCACCTTGCCCGGCAAGTTCTCCTTGCGGATGCCCTCGGCGTTCTTGGACGTGAATTTGGAGCCGAAGAGCGACGCCCCGTGGGCGATCGACTCGCAGATATCGCCGAATTCGTAGCCGCGCGTCTTCATTTCCTCGGTGCGGGAATCGGACTTCTTGGAGAACTTGACGTGGATCGTGTTGACGAACACGCCGTAGGTCTCGCACTTGAGGTACAGCCGGCGTTTGGGGCCGCTGCCGCGGTCCACATCGTTCAAATGGTCGTTGTCGGGGATCGAGAAGTAGTGGAAGGTGCGCATGCCGTTCAAGAGCCCCTTCATGCCCGGCGCCACGTCGTAGCCGCGCGGCATGTTGAGGTGACCGTCGACCTGCAGCGACTGGTAGGGCTTGGCGTGCGTCGAGGTGCGCTGGTAGAGCCCCGGGGCCGTGTCGAGCCAGCGGGCGATATTGCCGTTGGGGTCGGAAACGGAGAACGCGCCGCGGTAGATGTATTCGCCCTTCTTGAGCGCCGCCACGTGAATCGCCACCGTAAGGGCGGTAATATTCTCGCGCGACGGCTCGAAGCGGCTGATTTTGCCCGCATAAAGCGCTTTCAAAATGGCATTGCCGCGTTGGATGCGCGCCGCGAGGAAGCGTTTGAGCTCCGCGAGGGAGCGCGGCCGCTCCGCTTCGGGGGTATTGGCGACCATCGCCTCGAAGTGCCCCTTGCGCAGCGTGATTTTGGTGCCCAAGACCGAAACTTCGAGCGTCGCGGGCAAGTCGGCGATGGCGAGCGGCTTGCCGTCGGTACGCGCCACCGGCGCCGGCGGCACGTAAGTCTTGGCGACTTTTAGCCGGTCTTCGCCGGTTTTGTGCGCCATATACTCCTCGGGATGGGTAAGCTTGACGACGTTCTCCTCGGACAGCGCCGCGAAGGCCTTTTCGCACCCGACGACCGGGACGAGAATCTTGGTGGTGCCTTGGCCGTCCACATGGAGGAAGGTGCCGGGGCTTTGCGAAACCATCGCGCGGAGCGAATCCTGCACTTCCTGGGACAGGGGCTTGTCGCAATAGTAGACGATATTGTCGCCCTCGAGGTGCGCGCGCCAGGGGACGCGGGACTCGGGGAGCACCTCCAGGTGCTTGAGCGCCACCTGCCCTTTTTTGCTGACCCAGGTGGTGGGGGAGGTAAATTTCTCCAGGTTGGCGATCGTCTCGATGGCGTCGCCGACATTGACCTGGGGCGAGAACGCTTTGAGGTCGTCGTTAAGTTCGAGCTGCATGCCCGCGACCCGCAGCAACTTGTTGAGCGACTCGTTGAATTCCCGCTCTTTGGCGTTGATCTCGGTAATTATCTTGTTGCGCAGCGTCTTCTCCGCATCGGAGATGCCGACTTCCTTGGGATCGAACGCCCGGCGGTAGTCGTCGAACACCTTTTTGAACGCGCCGGACTGCTTAAGTTCGCGCATTTCGAGGACGCCCTGGAATTTGGCCGCGCGCGTATCGTCGTCGAAGACGGAGAAGTTTTCGAAGCGCGGCTTGGTGCTCGAGCCGTAGGTATCCTTGAAGGAGAGGTCGTCGGAAATTTCGAGATACTTGCCGTTGCCCTCCAGCGAGTGGCCGGGATCGATGGCGAAGAACTTGCCGTTGACGAACCCTTTGTTCTGCCCGCGCCGGCCGACGGCGTCGCGATCGGCGGTGACGAGGAAGAACGCCTTGAACCGGCCGAGCGGCTCGGGGTCGGGGCCCTTGGTGCCGTCCTTGTTCGTGGGCGGCACGGCGCGGCCGTCCTTGATCATGCCGTCTTCCATGTCCTTGTAGCCCTCGGCGAATTTCGCCGCGAGCATCAGCTTGGGATGGCCGTCGGAATACTTGCCGCGGACGATCTGGAGCTCCTGCGCGGGAACGCCGGCGACGCGCGTCAAGTCGTTGGCGAGCGCCTCGGTGACGGCGCCGGCGGAGATGGAGTCGGCCGAGGACGCCGTCTGCAGGCGGTAGATCTGGCCGAGCTTGCGGTTCTTGATGCGCTCGGGGCGCATGAAGGAGCCGGCGTGCGCGGCGTCCTTCGTGAATATCCTGTCGCCCTCGTTGTAGTCGAGCTTCACGATGCCGCGCTCGTTGAAGTGCTTGAAGACCGGCGACATCCTGTAGAGCTCGCTGTCGGTGCCGTCCGCGTTCTTGGGCCCGACGCTCATCACGGCCTCGCGTATCTCGGTAAAGAACTCCGTCTTGATCTTCTTGAGAATGTCGGCCTTCTCCGGGCTCGTGAGGTTCTCCAGGTCGGACAGCAGATACTTCGCGAGAATCGCCTCGCCGAGGTTCCTCACCCTGTCCGGGAGCTTGATGCCGCAGTGCGTGTGCCTGATGGCCAGGTCGATTATCAGCTCCGCGGCCGCCGCCATGCCGTACTTGTTGGCGCGCCCCTCGCGCAGAATCGTCGCGCGGTCCGCGTCCGGCGGAATCTGCGCCATGTAGCTTCTCGTGTCGTTCTGCGTCCAGTCGTTGCGGTAGATGAAGCCGGGCTCGACGCCGTTCGTCTTGAGCTTTTCGAGGATTATCTGGCTGTCGACGCTGCGGTTCACGCTCATGCCGACGCCGACAAGGTCCTTCTTTATCTGGTCTTCGATGGAGGTGTCGCTCCCCTGGAATGCAACGCTCAGGTTCTTGAGGCCGACCGCTTCGTTCGGCTTTGCCGCCTGTGCCGCCGCGACGGCGCCGCCAATCTCATGGTCCGGGGCGTCCACGGCGCCGTTCCGGGCCTTGACATCCGCGATGGCGCGGTCGATGCGGTCGGCGGCAAGCTTTATGATTTCGTCGGGGCTCTTGATCGCCACGAGGTTGATGCCCCGGAACCTGCAGTTCTTCATCTCCTCACGCACGAGCCTTTGTATATCGGCCGAAAGCTGCAGCATCTTGGGTGAAGTGTCGAGCTGGCGGATGATTTCGCCCGTCAGGCGCGCCGCCTTGACCGCAGTCAGGTTGGAGAGCACCTTCTTGACGTCCGATGCGCGGAGCGACTGGTGCAGCTGGTTGCGCGTGCCCACGTACGTGTCGAACGCGTGGGTGCCGAAGACGCCGTATTCCTTTTCGAGCGCCGTCTTGAACGCGGCCATCGTCGCGTCGTTGACCTTGCTGCCCTGGGAGAATATGTAGTTGCCGAGCTTCGCGCTGGCGTTGGCGCCCTCGCCCTTGACTACTATGTCGCGCGAAGTCACCCAAGCGGTGTTCGCGATGTTACGGAAAGCCTCAATATTCAGTGGCATCGTCTGTTCCTTTCCCTTTAGGCGTTAACGCTTTGCACCCTGTATACCCGTGAAAGCCGAAAAGGTTACGGCATAATGCGGTGGCCATGGAACAGACCATCGGCTACGCGCTCGCCCGGCCCGCGATCCGCCGGCTCCGCGAGCCGCTCGCCGATCCGCTCGCACCACGCATCGCAGAGCTGGAGGATCTTCTCCAGCGTCGAGACGAAGCCGTCCACGTCCTTGGCGGCCGCCTCGAGATCGAAAAAGTAGTTGTAGACGACCGCTTCGGTCTCTTCCTCGAGCGCAAAGTATCCGCCGGCGGTGTCCTTGCCGAACAGCCCTCCCGCGAGCAGGTCGCGGTAGACCGCCTTGGGCGCGTCTGTGGGGAGCTGGGCCACCTCCACGAAGCAGAGGATGCGGCCCGTAGGCTCCACGAACTGCAGATTGACGTTGTACTTGTCGTCGACGCGCACCGTCACCAGCCCCGCGGCGTCCGCCGCAAAGGCCGCAATGCCGGTTTCCTGGCGCAACGCGGCCAGGAAATCGCGGTAATTTTCCATAGTCATAAGCTTATCAGCGCTCCCTCCTTGGGCGGTTAATCGGTAAATTGTATCATCGGCGGCGGCGGCAGGTTGAAGGCGGCGCTCACGAGCTTGCCGAGCGGGTCGTCGCGCGTCAGTTCCGAATCGGGCACTTCGGATACCGGTTCGCTCTGTTGGAGTACGTCGATCGCCGGCGTCGCCACCGTCATTTTGGCGGCAACCTGGTCTTTGGCGGCCGGTTTGGCCGCCTCGGCAAGGCCCGAATCGCGCGCGATACCGATATTCCCGAAGTTTTTGGCTCCCAAATTGATTTCCATATTGCTCTCCTTGTTGCTTCCGTCCTGTATACACGCCTACGCCAAATAGGTTACACGCAAATCCGCAAGAATTTCCTGCAGCTTCTTCTTGGCGCGGAAAATGCGCACCTTGACGAGGTTTTCGCTTACCCCCGTTTGGCTAGCGATTTCGCGGATCGACATTTCGCCGACCTGGAAGAGCGTATAGGCCTCGCGCAGGATCGGCGGCAGCTTGCCGAAGGCTTCAGTGAGGCGATCGCGCAGATACGCCGAATCCGACGGTAGCGCCCCGGGGCCTACGCTCCCGGCGTCTTCGTCCTTGATTTCGTCGACGAAGGTGAGGCGGCTGTCGTCGCGCACCAGGTTCTTGCGCAGGTTGCGCGCGATCGTGAAGGCGAGCCCGGAGACGGCGGAGTCGTCGTCGCGCAAGTCGTCGCGCATCTTCCAGATTTTGAGGAACGTGTTCTGCACCAGATCGCACGCCTCGTGGTAGCCGCTGCCGGAGGCGACCAGCCAGTTGGTGAGTTTGGGCGCGATGTCCCGGTATAATGCTTCGATGTTCATAGCTCCTCCAGCGAAACGCTGTCAAGCTCCTCTTCCTCCTTGCGGGCGTCATGGAGCTGCTTGGCCCATTTGAGGACTTCCGCCACGGGTTCGATGAGCGAATCGGGGATGAAATCGTCGAGTTTGCCCTCGGCGTAGAGCGCGCGGGCGAGGGGCTTGTCCTCCATGACCGGGATGCCTTCGGCGAGCGCGGTTTCGCGGATGATCTTGGCCACCGGCCCCGCGCCCTTGGCGCAGATGGTGGGGATGGGCGCCTCGTCGGCGTTGAAGCGGATGCCTACCGCGAGGCGCGTAGGGTTGGTGACGACCACGCTCGACTTTTTGGCCGACCTTGCGGGGTTGGGGTCGTTCATGATCTCGTTGCGGAACTGGCGCTGCGCCTGCTTGACTTCGGCCGAGCCTTCCATTTCCTTGTATTCGCGCTTCACCTCGTCTTTGGTCATCATCATCTCCTTGGTGAAGTTGCGGCCCTGGAACAGCCGATCGACGATGGCGATGACGATATAGCCGAAGGCCGTGTAGCACGCGAGGCGCTTGAGCATCAGCTTGAGGCTGGGGAAGATGTCGTCCACCGTGCCGTAGCACATGGTGAGCAGCTCGGGGATGCTCGCCCAGATGATCTTGTAGATGAGATAGCCCAAAAACGAAACCTTGACGATATTCTTGAGGAACTCGAAGAGGTTCTTCATGCTGAAGATCTTCTTGGCGCCCTCCACGGGATTGAGCTTCTCGAGCTTGGGGATGATCGGCTCGAAGGTGAAGAGAAAGCCGATTTGCGCCACGTTGCCGATAATGCCGATGACGGCGGCCACGAACACGAAAATGAACGAATGCTTGCAGATGAGCAGCGCCGCCATGGTGGCCGACTGGACGACCGCGCCCTCGTCGTTGACTTCGATCGTGCCCGACAGGAACCGGATTAGTTCCTCCATGTCGTCCATCATCGCGATGCCCATCCAGCCGAGCACGGCGAAAAGCACCACGAGAATGGCGGTGGAGGTGATGTCTTTGGACGAACACACCTGCCCCTTCTGCCGCGCGTCGCGCAGCTTCTTGGGGGTGGGCATTTCGGTCTTCTCGCCCGCGCTTTCAGCCACCTAAAAGCCTCCGGACGGGGTCGAGGATGGCGCCGGACCTGGTGTACATGAGCATATCCAAGATAAACGGGAGGTAGACGACCAGCATCGCGATGCCGAGCGCCGACTTGACCGGCATGGAAAGGAAGAAGACGTTGAGCTGCGGCGCGGTGCGGTTGACGAGCCCGAGGCCGAGCGTGGCGAGGAGCATGACGATGATGACCGGCGCGGCGATGACGACCGTGGTGCGCAGCATCGCGTCGAGCGAGCCCAGGATCTGGAGCGGGGCGTCCTGCACGAACGCGATGCCCTGGGTGAAGACCGGCCATACGGCATAGCTCGCGTAAAGCGCGCCCAGGAACAGGAAGACGGCGCCGCCGACGAAGAAGATGGCCGACACCACCTGCGAGAAGAAGATGCCGGTGGTGGAGTCTTGCGCGCCGGACAGGGGCGAATACACCTCGCCCATCGTGGCGCCGCGCTGGTTGTCGATGAAATTGCCGACGTTCTCGGCCACCCAGAACGGCACGGCCGCGAAAAAGCCGATGGCGAAGCCGATGAGCGCCTCTTTGAGCGCGACAAAAGCGAAGATCCACATGTTGGGCTCGCCCGGCGGCATGTTACCGTGGATGAACGGCACCGCCAGGAACGCCATGGCGAAAATCGCCGCGCGGCGCGCGACGCCGGGGATCATACTCTCGGCGAGCGCGGGGCAGATCGCGAACGCGCCGCCGATCCGCGCCATCGCGAGCACCGCCGCCAACACCCACCTGTGGAACTCGAGGTACGTCATCAGCGCAGCAGCGCGAAGTGGGTGAAGATGTCCTGCGCGTAGAGGAGGAGCGAAGAGCCCAGCCACGAGGCGCAGGCGAGGAGCGTGAGCGAAATGGCGATAAGCTTGACGGCGAAACCGAGCGTCTGCTCCTGGATCTGGGTGAGGGCCTGCAGGAGCGAAACGAGAATGCCGATGACCGTGGCGACCAGGATCGGGATGAGCGAGAGCCTAAGGACGAGCAAGAGGCACGTCTGCGCGTAATCGAGCAGTTGCGCCTGGCTCATAGCAGATACCCCCTGACAAGGCCCTGCACGAGGAGCGTCCAGCCGTCGACCATCACGAACAGAGGGAGCTTGAACGGCAGCGAAATCGTGACCGGCGAAACCATCATCATGCCCATGGCGAGCAGGATGTTGGAGACGATGATGTCGATGGCGATGAACGGCAGGTAGACGAGAAAGCCGATCTGGAACGCCTTGGTGAGTTCGGACACGCAAAACGACGGGATGAGGATATAGAAGCTCTCGGGGTCGACGGTGGCCGGCTCGTCGGGGCCCTTGCCCCACAGCCGCTCGGCCGTATGCACGAAGAACGCGCGTTCGCGATCGGAGGTATGGTGCGAAAGAAACGCGCGGAACGGTTCGGCGGCCTTGGCGATGGCCTCGGTTTCGAGCACCGTCTCGGGCGAGGCGGCCGCCGCCGGGGCGGGCGCTTGCGCGGCCAGTTCGGTTTTGGCGATATCCCAGGACTCGTTCATGACCGGCGCCATGATGTAGAACGTGAGGATCATCGCGAGCGCATTGACCACCATGTTGGGCGGGATCGACTGGATGCCGAGCGCGTTGCGGATGAGCGACATCACCACGACGATTTTGAGGTAGCTCGTGGCGATCATCGCCACGAACGGCAACAGCGAAAGCCCGACGAAGAGCGAGATCAGCAGAAATGGGTTGGTTTGGAACATGGCGAGTGCCGCTTTGCGGGGTTGATGGTGCTACTGGAGGGATTCCACGAAAAAGGCGTTTTGGTCGGCCAGCCGGTCCAATCGGCCCAGCGCGACCGTGCGGCCGGACGACTCGAGGCGTAGCGCGCGCGGCGGCGGCACGGCCGGCGCGGACGGCGACTTGGCGCAGTCGAGCACTTCGCCCAGCGTGACGGTGCGCGACTCGGCGTCC
>JAFXST010000061.1 GCA_017525475.1 Kiritimatiellia bacterium
CAGCCTCCGCCCTCGCCGCCGCCTAAGCCGCTGTAGCCGTTGTAGCCACGATAATCGTACGAACCGTCGGTATCCACCCAGCTGGTTTCAGGTTCGGTTTGGCTGGCGCCGCCGGTGCCGCCGTTGCCGCCGATGCCCGCACCGCCGCCGCCGCCGCCCGCGCCGCCGGAGCCGCCCTTGCCGGCCTTGCCGTATTCGTCATTGGGATCGTCGTCGTCGTCGATTACCTGTCCGTCCCCGCCGGGGCCGCCGTCATCGCCGTCTTCGCCCTTGCCGCCGTACGCCTCGAGCGTACCGCCGCCGGTGACGATCAGCGTAGAGGATGGCGGTATTTCGATGCCGGCGCCGGCGCCGGTCCTGTCCGAAGCCGAGCCGCCGGTAACCTTGAGCGTCATCCCGGCGGGGATATACAGAACCGCCGTCGAATTGGCGTCCAGATATAGACCGCTCCAGCCGGAACTGCCCTTCACGGAGAGCTCGTCCTGCGCCACGGTATAGACGGTCCCGTTCTCGAGCCGCTTGCGTGCGTTGCCGGTAATCTTGCCCGTTTTGGTAAAGCCGGCCTCCGCCCCGCCCGTCATGAGCATGGCTACCGCCAGCGCGAGCGTCCATGCCCGCGCCATCGTCCGGCGATATCCGGCGGTTTTGGCTTTATTCCTTAACAATTGTTGGCTATTCCGACGAGAACCGTATTCATGCTCTTGAGGACGTTCGAAATCATATCGTAACTCTGGTCGCGCTTGGCCGTCAGCGACTGCAGTTCGATCATCGCCTGCTGGCTGAAGGTGTTCTTTTCATCCATCTTGGCCTCGATGGCCGTGATGAAATCGGTGGAGTCGGCGTTGACCGTGCCGGTCGGCACGTTGTCCATCTCCATCACTTCGGCGAGGAACGCGTAGTACGTGTACTGGGTGCCGTTGTACGTTACCTTCTTGGTGCTCATGTTCACGCTGCCGGCGAGGACGTTCGTCTCGATCTCGGTCATTAGCTCGAGCTGGCTGGTGGCCAGCTCCATGGCCGACATCTTGTCGATGATGCCGTCTTCCAGCGATGCCGCGCGCTGCAGGCAAATCGCCATCACCAATTGTCCGATCGACAGGATCCGCGGCGTCACGCCGTCGGCCTCGGTTACGCCGTCTACCGTGTAGACGTTGGCCGTCAAGTACTCGCCCGTATCCGGGCTCGTCATCGAAAGGTATATCTGATCTACTCCGATTGCCATATCCTACCCTTTCTTGGATTACCTGAAATTGGCGGCGCCCGTATTCATTGAAGACCCGAACGCCCGGACGATGTTGGACGACGCGGAATAGGCCACGTCCCGCCGGTTCACGAGCGTCTGCAGGTCGATCATCTCCTGTTGCTGCTGCTGGACCATCGCGTCGACCTTGGCCTTGATGGCGGCGACCGCCGTCATGCGCTTGTCGTACGAATCCAGATTGTCGGGCAGCGTGCTCGCCTCGATCCCCAGCGTGCCGGTGCAGAACGCCTTGGCCACCGTCCAGTCGGCCGCTCCCGCCGCGATCGACTCCATCCATTTGGCGGCGCCGTCCAGGACCGTAGAATCGGCGTTGATCGCGTTCATCTTGACTACGCTCTGCGCCTCGTACGCCGCCGCCGACCGGATCGACACGGCGATCACGAGCTGCCCGAGCGTCAGATTCGAGCCGCCCTCCAGCCCGGTCGCGTACAGATTTATCGCCTCGCTCCCGCTGGGCGCGTATCGGTTGGTCGCGATCTCGATCGTCGAAATCATTTATGTCCCTTCCTTCTACCTTACAGATTCCGGATGAGGTTGCCTCTCGTGTCGCTGATCGCGGTCATCAGGTTGGTGGCCGTCGAGTACGACTCGTCGCGGCGGTCCACCAGCGACTGCAGGCGCGTCATGTCGGTCTGCGCCTGGTTGTTGAGGCCGTCGATCTTCGACTTGCACCGTTGTATCCACTCCTCCACTTCGCGCTTGAGCATCTTGCGGTTGTCGAAATTGATGCCGCCGATAATGTTGGATAACGTATCGTAAGTGGCGTTGGAGATGGAAATACTGCTTCTTTTGTCGCCTTTGGCGTCGCTGGCGAAATCGGCCTGGACTTTCGTCAAATCCGCCAGCGCCGACCCGAGCGCGTCGAGCTGGGTGTTGCGGTTGCGGATGCGCGTGGAAAGCGGCGCCACCTCGCCCTCCACCGTCACGGCGCGCTTTTCGGCTACCGCCACCATCAGATCCTGGAAATCCACCTGCTTGCCGTCGACCTTGTAGTCGCAGAAATTCGCGCCCCACGTTTGGCTGAGCTGCACCGGTTCCTGTCGTTCGATTGCCGTCATGACCTGCTCCTTTCCTTTTAATCGCCGATATTGCCGATCGTCTTCGACGCGGCCTTGTTGGCCTTGTCGACGATCCTCGCGGCCATCGAGTAGGCGTTGTCGCGCTTGGTGATGTACGACCTTAGCGTGATCAGATCCTGCTGGAGGGTGTTGTCCTCCTTGTCGATCGCGTACTGTACGTTGGTCTGGGCGGTTTGCGCGTTCTTGAACGTGATCTTGTTGCCGTCCGTGAGGCTGAGCGAGAGGCCGTATTTCGCGCAGACGGACTGGGCCGTGACGAGCCGGCTGTCGCCGTCGCTCTTCTTGCCGGTGTTGTTGGACTTGGGGTCCATGGTGGCTACGGCCTTGGCCAGAACCGCCAAAACGTCGCCGAGGTCGCTTACCTTCTTCTCCCGCTGGCGCACCACTTCCATGTAGGCCGAGGCCGACGCTTCGATGGCGACCGACTCCTTGAACGCCGCCGCCGCGATGGACGATCCGTAATCCTGCCCGGAAACGCCATCGACGGTGTAAGACATTTGCCTTACACCGTAGACGGCTCCTCCCGCGATTTCGGTCGGTATTATCAGTTCCGCCATCGGCACCGCCTTTCCTTACGCCTGGATCGCGTCGCGGATCGACGTGGTTTCCGCCTGCAGCACCGCCTGCATCAGCTGCACCACGGCGTCGATCACCTTCTGGTCCTGCGCGAACAGGTCCTTGGTCTGGTCGAGCATTTCGTTCTCGCGCTGCTGTTCGGCGCCCTCGCGGGTCGCCTCGGCCTGCTGGAGCGCGGAAAGGTTCTGGCTCATCGACTGGAGCGTGCCGCCGATCGCCTGGACGATTCCGTTCATGCCCATCAGGTACTGGATGCGCAATCCCGCCTGCTTGTAGTCCTCGCTCGAATTGAGCCGCTGCAGCGAGAGATCGTTCTCCGCCTTGGCGGCGCTCACGAGCTGCTTCTGCTCGGCCGGCGAGAGGAGTCCCGGCTCGGAGAGCGCCTTGGCCTCCAGCGCCCGGGCCATCAGCATCTCGTTCTTGGCGTTCTTCACCTCGGCGGCGAGCGTCTTCTTGTCCACGCCTTCCGGCGGGTTTTTCTGGCGGTCGAGCGCCACCTGGTACTTCTCGGCGTACTCGTCGCCCACGCTCTTGAGCGTCGTTACGTAGTCGCTCTTGGCCTTGGCGAGGTCTGTCGTGGCCGTGTCGACGGCCGACTTGGCGAGGGTGACGTCGTTCTGGGCGTTGGCCACGTTGCCCTGCGCGTCCGCGACCTCGAGCTTGGCGTTGGCGAGCCGCGTCTCGTACGGCTGGAGCGTCTGCTTCGCCTCGTCGAGCGCGGCCTTCGCCTGCGTCGTATTGTTGTCGAGCTCGGCGAGCCGATCCTGCGACGGCGCCCTGTGCGCGCTCATCTCCTCGCGGATGTACTGCTGCTTGGCCCCGACGGCCTGGTCGAACGCCGCCTGCTTGTCGGCGAGCCCCACCTCGGCGGCCTTGGCGTCGTACGCCTGCTGGGCGGCGTTCAGCGCGCCCACCTTCTCGCCGTGCACGGCCCTAGCGCCTTCGAGATTGAGGTTCTTGGCCTCGAGCGTCAACTTGGCGGCCTCAAGCTTCTGGGTCGCCTCGTCGAACTTGCCCTTGAGGTTGCCCGCCTCGCCGCCGTTGACCTTGGTTTCGAACTCGCTCGCGATCCGGTTGGAGGTCTCCCCGCCCACCTTGTTCTGGATCGTCGCCAGCTGCTGGTCGGCGTGGATCGTCGTGTCGCTCATCTTGAGCATGTCCACCTTGGTGCTCGTCACTTCCAGCCCCGCGTTGTTCGCGAGATTCGACTGCTTGGTGGCGGCGCTCGACTGGCCGATCATCATGCCGAGCGAGATGCCCGCGGAGATGAGCCCGCAGGTCACGCCCACGACCAGCCCCAGCCACGCCGCGTCGCGCTGCTGGTCGGCCTGGTTCTGGATCGCCTTCTGGACGAGCTGGTTCTCGGTGTTGCGCATCTCGCGCTGCGCGTCGCGCTGCTTCTGCGCCACCTCGACCATCAGCTTCATGAGGGCGTAGAGGTCGAACATCGTGTTGCCCTTGGAGCTGGCCTTCACGTCGGCGAGCGCCTTGGTCGCCGCGGAATACACCTGGGTGGCGGCCTCCTTGAAGGTGGCCACCTCTTCGGGCGTCATTTCGAGGCCGAGGCCCGCCAGCTTGGAGACGAGCGAGTCGAGCGCGGCCGAATCGGCCGTCGCCGGCAGCTCCAGGTCGTCCGGGATCATGGTCACGGTCCTGGCGGCCTCGCCTTCGCCGATGGTGATGGTAAGCGCGTCCTTGCCCTCGGCGGTCGTGGTCTTCTGCACGTCGCCGACCGAAGCGAGGGCGGTCTCCCACAGCTTCATCGCGTCGATGGCATTGTTGTTAACTTGCATGCTCATATCGCACCTCCCGTTCCGTTTAGGCCATCTGGCCGATGTTGTAGGCGATTTCCGCGCTCTGGTCGGTCGCGGACGCGATTAGGTCGGCGATGCCGCCGATGGCGCTCTGGATCTGCTCGATGATGATCTGCAGTTCCTCCTCGCTCTCCTCGAGCCGCTGCTGGAGCATCGCGATGAACTTCTGGAGCTCCGAAACGTCGGCCTTGGCGTCTTCCGAACGGTAGGTGAAGGCCGAGGTGGCCGCGCCCGAAGCGAGCCCGCCCACGCCAACCGCGGTGTTGGCGATCGTCGAGATGTTCTGCACCGTCTTCATCGTGGCGGAGACCGTGTCCGCCACCGCCTTGGCCGCGCCGACGGCCGATCCGATCGAGCAGCCGAGCTGCGCCACCATGATCGAAATGTTGATGATGAGCGAGGCCGCCAGCTGCGCCTGCGACTTGCTCATGCCGTACTTGTCCTGCAGATGCTCTGACAGCTTGGTGGTCAGCGCCTCCATCGCGCCCGTCTCGTTCATGACGAGCGCCGAAACCGCCAGCGCCGCGCCCGCGATGGCGAAACCCGCCGCCGCGCCGCCGGTCACGACCGTAACGACTACCGCCGCCACCACCGCCGCGATGGCGCCGAGCCAGCCGAAGATCCGGCTCGCCAGCCGCGACTTTTCGGCGTCCTCCATCTTCTTGAACGACTTTTCGAGCTCCTTCATGCGGCCCTGGTGCTCGGTCTCGAGATTGTCCTTCTGGATCTCGATGCGGTCCTTGGCCATCTGCGTCTGGCGCTCTTCGTTATCGAGCTGCAGATAGGCGAGGAGCTTCTCGAGATTGGCCTCGAGCTGCTTGACGTCGCCGGGATTGTCGAGCGCGGGCACGTTGGTGGCGCCCGTCGTCTTTTTCTCGCCGGCGCCCGTTACCGAAGCGTCGTCGCTGCGCGTGACCTTGACGTTGGCCCCGGCCAGGATCTCCAGCGCCTTGCCGACGATCTCGTTGGTCTTGGTCGAGTCGCCCGCGATCTTCGCCGCCTGTTCGAACGCCGGATTCTGGATCTGCGTCCGGGTCGTGTTGATGTTGATTTCGTTTGCCATGGTGTTTTCCTCCTTCGCCCTGTCTACACGCGAACCGGCAAAAGGTTACGCCTTTTTTTCGTCTTCCTGGGCGAGCGCCGCGAACGCCTCCTCGCCGATGGCTTCGCGGAGCTTGGCGGCCTTGGCGCGATACTCGCGGCCGACGTCGGTGCCGGCGGGGCAATACGCCTCGAGGGCGTAGATCGCGCTCGCGGCGCTGCGCTTGTCGCCGAGCGCGAGGAAGCACTCCGCGGCGTGCAGCTGCGGCTTGGGGTTCTCGAGGTTCAGGAACGAGCAGTAGCCGTAGGAGACGGTGGCGTTCTGGAAATCCTTGAGCGCCTGCTGCGCGGCGCCGAGGCCGAACCAGTACTTGGCGTTCAGGTGGTCGAAGAGGACGAGGAACTGGAAGAGCTTGTGCGCTTCTTCGTACTTGCCCGTCTGGTAGTAGCCGAACGCCAGCGAATAGACGGCCTCGAGCTCGTCGTTGGTCACGCCTTTGAGCTGCTTTAGCGTGGCCTGGTCCTGGATGAGCGTTTTGACGTTCTCCGCAATCTTGGCCGTATCGATCTTCTGCATGGTTGGTTCTCCTTGTGATGGTTGTTTGAAATTCAGCCTTCGACCTTCATCCGGGTCTCGTCGAGCGCCTGGCGGATCTGGTCGTCGATCTTGTCGAGCGATTCGCTGATGCATTTGGCGATGTCGGTCGCCTCGAGTTTCGCCTCGGCTTTGCGGCGCTCGGCGTCGCTTTCGGGCCGTTCGACCTCCGCATTGTTTTCGCCCGCGGCCGCGCGCAGCGCCGCCGAAACCTCGTTCAAAGTCACGGTGCCGATCGTATCGGTGCACCGGGCGATCTTGCCGTCGACCTCGGCGATTTTCGCGGCCGTCGAGGCGATCGCGCTGCCGAGCTGGTCGAGCTTCGCCTGCTCCTCGGCCCGCTGCGCCTTGAGCTTGGCCACCTGCTCGCGATGGTCGGCGCCGTCTTCGATCGCCTGTTCGATCTGCTTCTCGAGCGCGGCGATCTGCTCGTCGAGCACGGCGATGCGCCCTTCGCCCGCCGTCTTGGCGGCGCCCATGTCGGCCAGCTCCCGCTCCAGCTCCGCCTTCTCGGCGCCGAGCGTCTCGATATCGAGGATCGCATCCCGCTGGGCTTCGGTGATGCGGCTGTTCATCGAGTCGAGCACCGTCTGCAGAATGGAGATGCGGCGCTGGGAGACCGACATCTTCGCGTTTTCGTTTTCGTTCTTGAGCTTGGCGACGAGCGACTCCAGGTCGGAGAGCGCGCCGTCGGTGACGGTGAGCGACTTGCCGCCGAGGATGGGGGCGAGCTCCTTGCTCTGCCCTACGCCCTTCTCGCCCGTCAGGCTCGTGTCGGTCGCGAGCGCGGTTTTTACGCTGTTTACGTTAAGTTCGAGTGCCATGTTTGGTGTTCCTTTCTGTCGCCCTGTATACACCTCAGATCTGGAAAGGTTTCATCATCATGCCGAATTTTTTCTGCCGGTACGCGACCTCGTCGTCGATGCCGCTCGCGGGCTCCAGGTCCACCGCGCGCGCCGGCGCAAGGGCCTGCGCGTCTCCCGCGCGCGCGCGCTCCAGTTCGTCCCAGCGCTCCAGCGGGTCGAGTCCGCGCCGCTTGAGCTCCGCGTCCACGGCCTCCAGCTGCGCCTCGGTGAAGTGCATGCTCATCACCTGTTCGCGCGTCAGGCCCTGCTTTTCCAGCATTCTGTCGGTCTCCGCCATGCGCAATTGCGCCTGCGAGACAACGTTCTTGCTGTCCGCAACGGTCTTGCGGATTCTGGCCAAGTACGCCTCCAAGTCCTTCTGGTCTTTGAGCATAGTTCTAGCGGTCCTAATTGTCAAATATTATACCATATTTCCGCCCGAATTGCAAGCCCGAACGGCGAAAAATCGTGCCGTCCGCGATATCCGTAAAACCGATTTGGCGCGGGTTAGCGCGCGAGGGCGGATTGGATGCGCTCCATGGTCAGCTTGACCTCGGACGAATCCGGCAGGATCGCCAAGGCGCGCTGGGCGTAGGGGAGCGCCCCTGCCGCGTCGCCGCGCCGCAGGTGGCATTGCGCCAGATTGTTCAAGACCGCCGGGTCGTCCGGGCGCCGTTCCAGGCATCGCTCCAGATACTGCTGCGCGCGGGTGTACTGCCGCTGCACGAAAAAGTCCATCCCCAGCGCGAAGTTCGCGGCCGGGTCGTCCGGTGCGGTGTCGAGCACCCTAAGCGCGAACATGCGCGCCAGCGCGAAATCGGCCCTGGCAAGCCCGAGCCTCAGCCCCTCCTGCGGCGTCATACGCTCCAGCCGCCGCTTGCTCGCCCACGCCATCGTCGCACGAATCCGCTGGATGGCCCCGTTAAGCTTGTCGAGTTCGTCCGCGAGGCGCGTCTCCTCCATGGCCAGTTCCGAGCACCCTTCCGCGTCGTAGGCGTTGGCTCGGTGCCGCGCCAATACCGCAAGCCGCCACTGCGCAAAGAGGAACGCGTCCCGGAGCGGGCGGTCGAGAATCTTGTCGGGCCGGCCCTCCCCGTACAGCGCCAGCACGCGCCTTGCAAGCTCGCGCTCCCCGGCGTCGTCCGCCTCGCGCGTCCGCAGGTACTGATCGCGCGCGTCGCGCGTATCTATGAGGCATACCGCCCACTCGCCGTCGGCAAGTTCGGCGTAGGTGGCGGCTGGAACCTGGAAAATCGTCTCGGGGCACCTGCCGCCCTTGGCGAGCGGCGCCGCGAGGATCAGGCGGTCGCTCTCGTTGGCCGGCGTGCCGTCGGCATTGAAGCCGGCAAAGCTTTCGCCCGCGGGCGACCACACCAGCGCGTAGCATTCGCCGTCGGCAACCAGCCGGTTGTCGGCATAATGGTCGGGCCCCGGCGTCGAAAAACGCAGAATCGCGTCATCGATGCCGGCGTGCACGCTGGCGACTGTCAAACACCCTGCCCAAAAAAGCAAAGCTTTACGCCACGTTAGGTCGCGTATCTTCATTCTCTATTATGTCGGGGGGGGGGGGGGGGG
>JAFXST010000062.1 GCA_017525475.1 Kiritimatiellia bacterium
CGCGTAGCAACTCATTGTCAGCTTGGCGTTTCTCGGACTGCGCTACCGCTTTGGCCAATCGATTGCGCAACACCTCATTATCGGCCCTGCGCTTGTCAGACTGTGCGATGACCTTATCCAATCGCTCGCGTAGCGTCTCATTGTCGGATCTGCGTTTCTCCGACTGCGCTACCGCCTTGGCCAATCGATCGCGCAACACCTCGTTATCGGCCTTGCGCTTTTCAGATTGTGCAATAACTTTGTCCAACCGCTCGCGCAACGCATCATTGTCGGCCTTGCGCTTGTCGGCGGTTATCCTAATCTTGGCCAACTGCGCCTTGCGAACCGCCGCCTTTAACGACATTGTGTGCTGAGCCGCCGCCTCTTTCAATTTGACAAACAATGCAATTTGGTCGTCATCATCCATATCCTCTTCGATATCTTTAATCAATTGCAAATTATTCGCATACCTCGCTTGCATGTCAACCTGTTTCCAGCAAATCCATTGCTCGCGTTCTTCACGGTATTTGGCAATTATCGCCCTAAAGCTTGAATAGTTCCGTACAGCCCGCAAATTGTAAGCGAGGCTGGACACAAAGGCAGTATATACTGCCGCCTTGAACCGACTCCACAATTTGCGCTCCTTCAAGGAATCACGCAGGAGCTGTTCTGCCTCGAAGAAAATGAGCGGGGTTTCGTCTTTAGTCGATTCCAGCGATGTCTCAACGCCGATGCGTCTGTCAACCACAGGCATTTGCATCACGCCGATGCGGCGCGAAAGCGCCAGCGCCAACCCAACCATCGGGAAGTCTTCTGAACGCTTAAGCGACGGAAACTTTAACTTGTTTTCTTCTAGGAACGCCCGGCGGTAAAGCTTGGCGCTCGGCCAAAGTGGCGTGCACAAAAACAGCGCCGCCCCCAATGCATCAGGTGCAAAAACCGGTTCTTTAGGCACAAGATCATGGTTCAGATTTGTAAAAGGCTGCAACATTTTTCCGTCTTCGGCAATTAAAGACGCTGCCGCCAGCAACATGTCCAAATTATCCCGCTTGGCTTGCTCGTACGCCCGCGAAAGAACATCTCCTGGCGCAATACAATCGTCGGCATCCAAAAAGTATATGTATTCGCCCTTGGCTGCGTCCAGACCCGCATTGCGGGCAACGCCGAGCCCCTGGTTCTTTTGCCGCAACACCCGAAGCCGAGAATCGCGATCATGCCAAAACTCCAATATCGCAGCAGAATCGTCGGTAGAGCCGTCATCGATGCAGATGAGCTCCAAGTCAGGGAGGTCTTTCCGGCACAATACACTGGCAATTGCCTCCGATAGGTACCGCGCAGAATTATAGACCGGCATTATGATTGAAACCTTCGGCGTTCCGCCAACAGTCGGAACGAACGCATCTCCCCAGGCCTGCACCCAAAGCCTGGAGACATCGGTCTTATCCACATATCGCCACCAGAGATGGGAATATCGACGGGCAGGAAATGCCCAAGGTTTTTGCCCACCAGTAAAATGCGCCACCCACATTTCTTCGCCGGTCAAGGCAATCTGCTGATCGAGGCAATAATTGCCAAGTTGCACATTCCACCGCGGGTCGAGCGGAGCGATTGCGCCCTTGCAGACGAAGTTCAACGCGTCCTGGTCGCACAGCCATTTCGACGCTTCGAAAACTATCTCTTTGAGCCTGTCGAAGACCGGCTCGCGGCGGAAACGCTCCAGATTCATGATCAGCACGCCGGTGTTGACGTAGCCGTCCCATTCCGCGAAGCCCCATTTGGCCGCCCAGGAAACATATTCGGGCTTTGTGGTGTAGACTACGTCTTTCGCGGCCGCAAACCAGTTGTCGCCAACATCTGTCGCATACAGCTCGCCGAGGTCGCGGCACACGGCGACGTCCACGTCTATGTACACGACCTTGCCGTATGCGGGAAGGATGCGGGGGAGCAACAGGCGATAGCACGACGACAGCGGCAGCCTGGCCGTCTGTTTGTAGCCCGAAAGCCCGGATGCCACAAGTTCATCCGAAATATCGACGAATCTCACGGTCGCATGGCCGGCCCCGGCGTATCCGGCGGTGAAATCCAGAATTGCATCCTCCGGGATGCCCGCGTGCAGGACGATGATGTCCAGGTTGCTTCCGGGAGAGTTCGCAATCGCCGAGTTTATCGTGACTTTGAGATACGGCAGATAATTCTCGTCCGTCGCCAGCGCGACGGGCACGTTCCGCTCGGTAAACGCAGGCTTAATGTCTGGCCGTGCGATACCTTCAACCCTCATCACTCTCCATTCTCCTTCACTCTCACCGACTTATCTCGTTTTTATATTTCACTCTGACGATACCGACTTGGAATGGCGCATGCGACAGAGGCGCCGGTGGATTGCGCGAAGCGGGAACGTGAGGAACAAGCCTACCTTGTAGGCAAGCGACAGGTGCAGACCCGCCAATTCGCGCGACTGGGCTGCAAGATCATTGCGAGCGCCGGCAAGCTTGCGCCGCGCCGCATGGAGGTCCTTGCGCCCGGCAACCACCTTCTTGGCGTAATCCGAAAGGCGCGCCCTAAGCCGCTTGAGATCGTCGGGGGTTGGCGGTTTCTGCGCCGCCGGAGCTTTGGGTGCCGCCTTGGCGGGCGCAAGCTCGTATTTGTTCAGGGTCGCAAGCACCGGCGCGATGTCTTCGCTCGCTATGACCGCCTTGAAAACCGCCCGCTCCTTGGCGGCAAGCGCCGCAACCATGGCGCCATCGTTGTCTGCCATTATTGCCAGCATCCGAGGCCGCACCGACTGATACCAGCGCACCCGGAAACCCGGATCGGAGATGCTCTTCATGTTGAACATGAACGAGCCTACCGCCAGCCTGCCGAACGACTCCGCATAGACCGGCATGAGCCCATCGGCAATCAACCGCTCGCGCAAAGCCTCGAGCGCAAAGCAGAACGAATCGCTCAATTCGTCCCGGTGCGTGGCCGAATCGATGCCGCGCCGATAGTGATAGCAGGCCCGGCCGGAGAAAACAATGCGCTTGGCGGAGGCGAGGAACGTTTTGACGAAATACAAATCGTTGGTGCGCCTGAGATGCTGGAAGCGAATGTCCTTTTCGACCGCCAACGCCCTGCGGAATAGTTTGTTGCACGGGCCATTGCCGCCAACGGTGAATATCTGCCCCGCGATTTCGGCAGGCGCAATCGCCACGTCTTCGGCCATGTAGCGGCCGAACATCGCCGGAAACTTCATCTCCCCGGCCGCCGCGCGCGTTGCGCTGTCGAAGCGCACGAGCGGCGCAATTAGGACATCGGCATCGCAGGCTTTGCATTTGCGGTAGAACGTTTCGAGCATATCGGCGTCGCACCAGTCGTCGGGATCGCAGAAAAACACATACTCGCCGGTCGCAACCGCCAATCCGGCGTTGCGCGCAGCTCCGGCCCCGGCATTCTCCTGGCGCAAAACCTTGATCCGGCCGTCGACGGCGGCCGCCTTGGCCAACACTGCTGGCGTATTGTCATCGGAACCGTCGTCTACGCAGATAATCTCGATATCGCCAAGCGTCTGCCGGCGCAACGACGCCAGACATTCCGGCAGATATGCGGCCGCATTCCAGATAGGAACCACCACGGACACCTTAGGCATCACTTGCCTCCTTTCGGGGATATAAGCCGGTACAGCCAACGTAGCGGCCAGGTAACGGCCATGCCCGTGCGATACGATTCGGAGCCGGCGACTTCCTGCGATTCGCGGCGCAACCGCGCGGCAGCATCCGCAAGTCGCTTGGCCTCGGCGTTGGCAGATGCAACCTCCCGGGCCATTTCGTCCGCGATTTCACGGCGGGCGGAAACCCCGTCGCGAAGCGCGGCGGCAAGCTCGGTGCGCAATTTGGCGATTTCCGCATCCCGGGACGCGAGTTTGCGCTCGTTCCGCGCTTCCGAGCGCTGCAACTCGAACATGAGCGGCACAAAACACGCGGCGAGAAACATTTTGACCTCCGGGGCAAGCGGAACGCGCAAGTCGGAGAGGAGTCCGGTCATCGTCTCCACGTCCAGACCAGCGCCGCGCCGCATGACCGCGCGCACCAGCTTGACCATGTTGGCGGCAATATCTGCGCGCCGCAGCACCATGTCATCCTGGAGCGGCTTGAACATGCAAAGGTGGAAGATAACGTTGAGCAGGCTGGAAACGTGGACCTTCTCCTTGTGCAGCACCGTGGAAATCGAGCCCGGTCGGACGCGCCGGCGATAGTACCTGCGGTTGACAATCATCGCACGGTCTGAAAAATAAAGACTCACCGGCGTAAAGAACTCGTCAGCGTGGAACGGCGCTCCATGCGGAAAGGGATACTCGCGTTCCTTGAACGGCGCAAGCTTGGTAAGCCGGAACGGCGGACTTACGAAGAAATGGCCGTCGCGTTCGAGTTCGTACATAAGGTCCGGGCCCGACATGACCTTGCCGCAAAACGCATCGGGGATGGCATAATACGCCTCAAACCGTTTTCTGCGCTCCTTGAACGATTCTTCGTCCTCCTCGTCGGAAAACACCTCGGCCGAGAATATGATCTGGTCGAGGTGTTCCCGGTCGACATCCTCCAGGAGCTCCTTGAAGGCGTTGGTGTCGAGCACGTCATCGGAATCCATGAAATACACAAATTCGCCGACCGCCACATCGACGCCGGCCTTGCGGGCAAGGTAAGCGCCGACATGTTCGGTATGCAACAGCTTTACGCGGGGATCGCGCTCGGCATACTCCTTGAGAATTTGCGGCGAACCGTCGTCTGAAGCGTCATCGATGCAGATGAACTCAAGATCCCCCATCGTTTGATCGAGGATCGAATCCATGCATTCGCGGAGATACGGCTCCACGTTCCAGACGGGCATTATAACAGATATCCGAGGATGCATCGCGGCCTCCAGTATGCGTTAGATGCGCTCTTCGACGCCCCTGAAGTGCACGTTGAGGGTGTGGAGCGGCGTCAAGAGCGTGCCGAGGGGAGTGCCCTGGGTCATAATGGTAAAGGCATTGACATCCTTGGGGAAGCACTTGCCGCCGTAGCCGAGCCGACCGTCCGGTCCCGGAACAAACGTATGCGTTTCGTTGATGTATCCGGAGAGCAGCATGCCGGCGTGCACGCTGGCCCAGTCGGCCCCCATGCGGCGGCAATAGTCGTACACGGCGTTGAAATAGGTCACCTTGTAGGCACCAAACACGTTGTGCGCGTACTTGGTGATTTCCGCCTCCAAGGGCGTCATGCGCACAAACTTTTTGCCCTTGAAGATGCGCGAGAGGAGATCCACCTCGCCAGTAAAGACCATCGGTTGCTTCTTGAAGTCTTCGATATGGGTGCGCTCGGTGAGGAACTCGGGCATGAAGTACACCTTGTGCCCGGTAGCCTGGGAGAGCTTTTCGGACGTGCCGGGGAGGATGGTGGTGCGCACAAACACCGGCTTGTCGGGGAGCGCCGAGATGAGCTTGGTCATAAGCGTAAGATCCTGCGTACCGTTGTCTTCGGTGGGCACATGGATCTGGAGGAAGTACACGTCCGCCCCCGAAATATCGTCGTTCATGCCCTTGGGAGGATCGCTCACTACCACCTTGACCTCGGGGTTGTTCTCCTCAAGCCAGGTTTTGAGGGCTCCGCCCACGAAGCCGCAACCGATTATGCCTACTGTTATCATCTTGTTTGTTCCTTGTTGTTGGTGAATGCACTGGTTAAAATAGCTTTGCTCTGTCGCAGGATTTCCCGAACCTTTTCAGCCTTCTTGGCATCCTCGACTTGCTTGCGCGCCGCCGCGAGCTTGCGGGCCTTTTCGGCCGCACGCGCCTCGATGCGCGCCTTGGCGGCAACGGGATCGTACACCGGCCCGGCCTCCCGGTTCCGGAGATATTCCTCGTAGCAGTCGCAGGCGCCTTCGACATCTTGAGTAAACACAATCTGCCGCCCTTGGTCGAGCCAGAGGATCTTATTGCACATTGCACGCACTTGGGCGATGGAATGCGATACGAGGATAGTGGTGGCGCCGCCCTTGATGATCTCGCGCATTTTGGCTTCGCTCTTGGCCCTGAACGCGCCATCGCCCACCGAAAGAACTTCGTCGAGAATCAGGATTTCGGGCTTGACGAGCGAAGCGATAGCGAATGCAAGCCGAGACTTCATGCCGGAGGAAAGTTGCTTGAACGGCCGGTCCTCAAAGGCCTTGAGCTCGGAGAACTCTATTATGTAAGGGTAGGTCTCATCCATGAACTCGCGGGTGTAGCCCAGCATGGCGCCGCGCAGATAGGCGTTTTCCTTTACCGTCAAATCGCCGTCAAAGCCGCTCGCGAGTTCCAGAAGTGCGGCAATCTTGCCCCGGCGCACGATGCGACCCCGGGTAGGCTCCATAATCCCCGAGATTGCCTTGAGGAGCGTGGATTTGCTGGCGCCGTTGGTGCCGATGATGCCGAGCATATCGCCCTCTTCAATGGCAAACGAAACCTCGCGGTCGGCCCAGAAATCCACCACCTTGTATTTGCCGGTGAGGTTGCGCATCACCCACTCTTTGAGCCCGATATTTTTGAAGTCCCCCACCCGGTAGCGGATGGAGACGTTGGCGCACTCGAGCATTGGCGGCGCTTTAGACATAGTAGAGGAACTTGGTGTTGTAATGCTTGTACATGAAGGCCCCGGCCAAAAAAGCGACCAGCGCAAAGCCCAAGAGGGCGAGATGGGTAGCAAGCGAAGGCACGGTGCCCGCCAAGACGATTTCGCGGATGTAGGCAATGTGGCGATAGACGGGGTTGAACGCAAATATCAGTTGCAGCTTGGGCGAAAAGCGTTCCGTGGAGTAGAAGATTGCCGAGCCGTACATGGTCAGCAGAGAGGCGACCGACCACAGATAGTCGATATCGCGGAAGAAGACAAAGAGCGCCGACAGCACCATACCTACGCCGACATTGAACAACAGCAAAGTCAGGATCGGATAGATCAGGCAAAAGAACCGCCAGGTAAACGCGACATGGTCGATGGCGCAGAACGCCAAAAAGATGCAAAACGTAAGCGTAAAGTTGATGAACACCTGTACGTTGGCCGAAAACAAAAACAGATATTTGGGCACATTGACTTTGGAGAAGATGGTGGCATTGCCGAAGAGGCTGCGCATACCGCTGTTGGTGGACTCCGCAAACCACTGGTAGGTCAAAAGCCCGCAGAACAGATAGGTGGTATAGTGATTCATGGTGCGGCCGAAAAACTGCTCGAACACCACCTTCATCACCAACAGCATCAACAGCGGCGACAGCATACTCCAGCCCATACCCAGAATGGTGCGTTTGTACTTCTTTTTGAAGTCGCGCTTGACCAGTTCCTCGAACAAGAACCGGTACTGCAAAAGGCTCGCGATACCCTTCCGCTGCATATCAATACGCCCCTTTCATGAACAAAACCGCAACCACCGTACGGATCAAGATCCAGATATCCATCCACGGCGACCAGTTGAGCACGTAGTAGATGTCGAGCGCCACCCGGCGGGTATAGTTGGTATCGCTGCGGCCCGAGCACTGCCACAAACCGGTGATGCCAGGACGCACCCGGCTGAACACCTCGTAGTCGGGTCCGTAGTACTCAAGCTCGCGCTGCACAATCGGCCTTGGTCCGATAAGCGACATCTCGCCACGAAACACGTTGAAGATCTGCGGCAGTTCGTCCAGCGAAGTCTTGCGCAAAAAGCGGCCAAACGGTGTAATCCGGGGATCGTGCTTGAGCTTGAAGGAGCTTGCATACTCCTTGGCCGCGACCGGATCGGAAGCAAGTATCTCCTTGAGGCGCCGGTCGGCGTCATCGTACATGGTGCGGAATTTGAGCACCTTGATGGGGCGTCCGAGGCGGCCGAGGCGGTCGGCGGCATAGATGACCGGCCCTTTGCTTGTAAGCTTGATGATAATCGGCAGGATGACGAAAAGCGGCGACAGCAACACAAATACCACCGTGGACAAGATAAAATCGAGCGCACGCTTTTCCCACCGCAGCGCCTTCATGCGCCCGCGGTTCATCATTTCAAGCCCGCCCAGACCATCGAGCGAAACCGCATGCGAACCGAGAATCGGGAACACCTCGAGCCGCGGCAGATACTCGATATAGTTGAACCAGCCGGAGAACTCCCTCAGTTGCGCGCGGAAGCGCCGCTCTTCCTGGCAGGCGAGCAGGATTTTGACATCCAGCCGCTGCGACTGGGGCACGATATCGCGCAGGTGCTTGTCGTCGAACTTGAGCACGATATCAAAGCCGATATGCGGATCGTTGCCGACTATCGACTCCACCTTCTTGGCGGTTTCGCCACTGCCTGCCAGCGCCACCGGTATCTGGCAGATGTGCAGTTTGAAGAGCACCCAACGCACCGCATTGCGCATCGACTGCGCCAACATGCCAACAAACAGTCCCGAAACACCAATCAATAGCCGGGAATATTCGAGATTGTGCCGCACAAAACCCAAGAACGCCATCAGCAAAAGGTGGGCAAACACCGCCGAGGCAAAAATGCGGCGGAACTCCTCTACCGGCGAGAGCGGCATGGCCGGATACATCCAATTGCCGTGGTAGAGCCGGCAGATTATGTTGATGACTACAAACATGGGGATGAGCGGCCACAAATTCCAGTAGTGCGTGGGCATATAGGTATCAAAGCCAACAAAAGAGGCATATACCACAATCGCCACCGCCCATACCCCCATAAGGGTGGCTACGTCGGACAGCATCAGCGCCAACACCCTGAGCCGTCCAGGCGTAAGCGAACGCTTGCGGGTTACATCGCATTTGGCGGCAATTTCCTCCAAAGTATCGGCAAGCCGCGCTTCGGAATATTGCGCCTCCACCGCCCGATAGCCCGAAGCCGCCATTTGCGCGCGCTGTTCGGGATCGGCCAGCATGGTAGCGAGCGCCGTAGCGAAATCGGCGGCGTTGTCTTTGGAGAATACAAGCCCGCATCCGGCTTCGGTCACAATCTGTTTGGGAACGAGGCAGTCGGACACCACCACCGGCCGCGAGTGCGACATGGCCTCCAGCATCACCACCCCAAACGCCTCGCGCCGCGACGGCAAAGCAAAAACATCGATGGAGGCAAAAAAGGCTTCTTTATCCTCGACCCATCCGCACCATTCAATGTCTTGGGCGACTTGGCGTTTCTCCGCCAGTTGCCGCAACATTTGCGCATCGGGGCCATCGCCGCCGATTTTGAGCTTGAATTTTATCCCGCGCTCCTTGAGAATGGCGCACGCCTTGATCAAAGTATCGAGCGCCTTGCAACCATCAAGCCGCCCCAAAAAGCCGATTACCGGTATCTTGCGGCCTGCGGCGCTTGCCGGCGCTACGCTCTCCGGCAGTTTGACCGCATTGGGCACCACCCGGATGCGCCCTTCCGGAGCCGCCCAATCGTGGATCAACTCCTGCCGTACCGATTCCGACACGGCGATGATGCTGTCCATCTCGCGAAAGGCCTTGGTGTTGGCGCCGTGGGACACCCCGATCAGCCGGGTGTAGCGCGGGAACAGCCGGCGCGCAAACGAGGTGCAGAACTGCGCCGCCCTCCCGCCATGGCTAAACACCACATCGGGCCGGTATTTGCGCACCGCCCACACGAGACGCAGATAGTTGAGCGGGTTGTAGCGGGACGAGCCCATGCAGGCGATACGCTCGACCCCAGGCGCATCCCCAAAGGGCGAAGCGCGGTTGCAAAGCATCAAGCTGCGATGGCCGCGCTCGGCGAACAGCCGCGCATACTGGAACGCCACCGCTTCGAGACCGCCACGGCCCTTGCCGAGCATGACATTCATTACCGTCATTGCCCGGCCTCCCCGATACGGCGATAAAAGGCAAACCGGCGCCCTTCGAACTCCGGCTCTTCGATAAGCTGATAATCTTGGGCCCGCACCAAACCATCGAACTTGAGCTTGCGCCGGTCTTCGAAAATATAATCGGGCAGATCCGCCGCGCCAAAATGCAACACCGACTCTTTGCGTCCGCCCAAAAGGTAGGCCACCCGCGCCGTATGCGCCCGCACCACCGGCCGATTGGGCTGATGATATTCGCCAATGGTGAAGATATTGCCGGCATCGGCCGTTGGCCCTTGCCAATCGGCACGGATACGCTCGACCGCATAATCGCAAGCGGCCATATTGGCGTGGCGACGCGACCCGGGGATTTGCGCCTTGAAGACCATGACCAGCAAATATACGGCAAACAAGCCCGTTACCGCCGGCATCAAACATTTGGCCAAGCCGGACTTGCCGGACCAGGCCTTGCCGAGCTCCAACAATCCCCAAGCCGCATAACCCAACAACACCGTCCCTCCCTGCCCCCAATAACGCATATCGGCGTAGGCCTTGTGGTCGCAAATCGCCATTTGCAGCGCGATCGTGACATAGACGATAGCGAACACCGCAAGCAATATGCCTTCGGCCCGGGTAAGGCGGCGCGTCTTGATGCGATAGGCGATCGCCAACGCGGCTATGGCCAAAAGCGCGATCACAGATACGCCCCCAAAAGTTTGATGTACTGCGGCGCCGGCAACCAATGCCCCGTGTACGCATGGGTCATATAGGTTACCGCCGCCGTTCCTATGGCAAAACCCGCAAGCGGCCAGCCATAGAGCCCAAGACGGCGGGTGGACGCCTGCTCCTGCCGTTCGCCCAAAGCCAAGTACAGCCACCAGGCCAACAGCAACACCGCCGCCACCGCAAAAAGATAGGAGGCCAGCGAGACCAACACCGCCATGCCGAGCGCCAAGACGAGCGGCCGTTTGACCACCGCGCCATAGGCCACCAGCGCAAATCCCAGACATTTGCCGGTATCGCGGATGCCGTCCATGGCGTGAGCGGTGAAATCGTTGACGGTCAGCAAGAGCGCCACCGCCCACCAAGCAACCGTAACGCCAAACAGCTCGCGGGTCAAGAACCAGAGCGGAATCGCCGACAACGCCAGCAAACCTATGGCTACCGACTGCACGGCCGTATCGCCGCCAACCCCAAAAGCCTTTACCGTCAAACCGCACAGCGTGGGGAAAAGTACGCCAAACCGGGGATGATACGCGAGCTCCCATTCGCCCCGGGCAAAATGCTCCGCCATCGGCGCATAACGCGCCAAAGCATCGGAAATTGCCACCGGATAAAACCAATGGCATAACACGCCAAAAACCAGCCAATAGCCAAGCGCGACCAGCACAACTTGGACCCAAGGGCGAAGGCTGTGACAAGAGCAACCCATATTTGCAGTAATTTGATAGTATTATACCATATTGCACTCAAATCTGCAACAGGAAAAGAAAAAAAAAAAAAAATCGGCCGGGTCAGCCGATTTCGAGCGAGGGCGCGGCATCGAGGCGCATGGCCTTTTCGCCCGCCAGATTTTGCCGGTAGTACGCCAAGGCCGCGACCATCGCCCCATTGTCGCCGCAGTACTTGGGCAGCGCCAGCTTAAGCTCCACGTGCGCCTCGGCGCAGACTGCTTTAAGCACCGCGCGCAAACGCGAATTGAGGCTTACGCCACCCCCCACGATCAACGCGCGATAATCGCGCAATTTGAGCGCCGAACGCGTGCGATCGGCCACTGCCTGCACGATGGCTTCCTGATAGGAGGCGACCACCTGCGGCACCTCGATATCGGGGTGCGATTCGACATACCTCAGGAGCGCCGTCTTGAGCCCCGAGAACGACACGCAGAGCGACGCCGGCAAGCCAGCGAGCGCCGACACCCCCTCGCGAGGTCTCCCCTTGGGAAACGCTATCAAATTGGCGCAGCCGTATTCGCGGGCGATCCGGTCTACCACCGGCCCGCCAGGATAACCGAGACCCAAGAGTTTGGCCGCCTTGTCGAAGGCTTCGCCGGCGGCATCGTCGAGCGTCTGGCCGATGGTGCGGTAGGTGCCGTAGCGCTCCATGTCGATCCAGTTGGTGTGCCCGCCCGAAATCGCGAGCCCCAGATACGGTACGTCCGGCTCCGGCGGCGGAACCTTGGGAGAGCCGGAGTCGTAGAGAAACGGCGTGTGCAGATGCGCCTCGATATGGTTGATGGCGATGAGCGGCACGCCCAATGCCCGGGCAAGACCCTTGGCGGCATTGAGCCCCACCAAGAGCGCCGGCGACAACCCGGGACCATAGGTAACCGCCACCGCATCCACATTCTGTCCGGCCATGGCCGCGCCGATCACCTCGCGGATTTTCTCCACATGCGCACGCGACGCGAGTTCGGGCACCACGCCGCCGTAAGGCTGGTGGAGCGGGATTTGCGTGTATACTACGTTAGAGAGCACCTCGGCGCCGTCTTTGACCACGGCGGCGGCGGTTTCGTCGCAACTTGTCTCGATGCCGAGGATGTTCATGTTACCAGAACTTCCACCAGGGGTTGACCTTGGGGGTCACCCCGCCCGACTGGTTGTAAAGTTCGCGCACCCGGTTGGTGCCGGCGGTTTCGGGATCCTGCACCAGTTCGCGCCGGTTGAATTCGATGCCGTCGGGGACCGACCAAAATTCGCTGCGCACGAAGTTGTCGGGGTCCAGCCGGTGCAGCACCACCACCTCGCCGCCGGGCAAAATCGAAATGGTGGGTTTGGTCGTCTTCATCATCGTCCCGAGATCGGTGGTGTTCCACTTGCGCTCGCTCGCGCCTTGGTCTTCGGCCAGCAAGAACAAATGATCGCGTCCCCGCCGGGACCAGACGGCCAAATTGAATTCGCGCACCAAACCCGAGTGGTTGGCAAAGATTTGCGTGGCGCCATGGAGTTGCATACCCGGCACCACGTCGAACGCGCGCGAGGGGCCTTCGTAGCGGATGCCGCCGTGCACCAATACCGGCCGGGCCAGATAGCGCCCGATGTGCCTAAGCCCGTAATGGTCGGTGAGGAAGGTCTCGAGCTTCATGCCCTCGTTGGGCTCCAGCCGGAAATCGGCCACGAACGGACGTACCGCAAAAACTTCGAGCTGCGAATGGTCGGACGAGCGGAACACTTCCACGAACAGCCGATCGAAGCTGTCGCCGCTGACCAGCACCTGTCCCGGCGAAACGTTGACGACATCGACTACGCCGCGGATCCGCTCGCCCGCCACGAAGTCGAGATTGTCGAGCTTGAGGTCGACCGTTATCTCCGAAGTCGCGGCCGCCGGGGCCGCCAGCGCCGCCATGACGGCCAACGCGAAAACCAGGTTTTTCATATTTCGATCTCCAGTCCGTCGTAAGCGGGCTCCACATCGAGCCCGGTGTCGCGCCACTTGTCCAGCAGTTCCGCGTGCGAAAAATCGTGGCACATGTGGATGGTGTAGCCTTTGCGAGGAGCAATACGCCTAAAATACCCGCACGCCGCCTCGAAGTTCAAGTGCGTAGGATGGAAGCGCTCGCGCAGGCAGTTGAGGATCAGCACCTCCACACCCCGGAGCCGCTCCACCGTAGCCTCCGGCAAGGCATGGCAGTCGCTGATGTAGGCAAGCTTGCCGTTAAAGAGATATCCGGAGCACGGGAACGAATGTTCCACCGCCAGCCTTTCCACCCGCACATCGCCGATAGCGAACGGCTCCGAATTCTCGACGAAGTTGATCATCGGGCGGAACAATCCCATGGCGTTGGGCTGCGAGCCGATGTACGGAAAGATGGCATGCATCTTGGCGATGGTTTCGGTATCGGCAAAGCAACGCATGGGGGCGCCGCCGTTCAGCGTGTTGAAGCGCCGCACGTCGTCGAAACCGGCCACATGATCCATGTGCGCATGGGTGAGGCAAATGGCGTCCACCTTGCGGATGCCGTAGGCGATGGCGGCCTCGCGCATCTCGGGCGGCGTATCGATAAGGAACGACGCCTGCGCGCCCTGCACGTACGCCCCGCAACGGCGACGGCGATCACGCGGATCGGCCGAAGTGCAGACGGGGCACGCGCAGCCGATCTGCGGTACCCCGACCGAAGTTCCCGTGCCTAGGAACTTGAACAGCACTTACTTGAAGAACTCCTCGATCTCTTCGAGCGTCTTGCCTTTGGTTTCCGGCAGGAAGAACGCCGCCGTCACGAAGTACACCACCGTGCAGAGCGCGAGCGAGTAGAACACCGGCGCGAAGCCCCACGAAGCGACCCACACCGGGAAGACCGACGCGATGGTGGCGGAAACGCCCTGGTTGATGATCATGGCGATCGACATGCCGGTGGCGCGGATGCGCGTGGGCATGAGTTCGGACAAGGCCAGCCACACGCACACGCCCGGACCCACCGCGTAGAACGCGATGAACATGAAGAAGAAGGCGGTGGCGATGATGCCGGTGACCATGGAGGCGGCCACGAGGCCCGCCTTGATGGCAAGGAACACGGTGCCCACGCCGCAGAGGCCCACGATGATGCCGCCGGTGCCGAGCTTGAGCAGGAACTTGCGGCCCTTCTTGTCCACGAGCGCGCACGCGACGATCGTCATGAACACGTTGACGAGCTTGATGGCCAAATCGGAGAAGTTGGCGAGCACGCCCTGCATGCCGGTTTCCTTGAAAATATCGACCGTGTAGTTCAAGACGCTGTTGATACCGGTGGCCTGGTTGCAGCCGAGAATGATGACCGCCAGGCAGAACGGATAGATGTATTTGCGCTGGAAGAGACTGTCGCCCTTGGACGCCGCGGCGATGGCCGCCTTCTCGGCCTCTGCCGCCTTGTCGGCCTCGATCATCTCGTCGAGGATCTCCTTGGCCTTGGCCTCGCCGTTGTTGGCGGCGAGCGACGCCAGCGCCACATCCTTGTGGCCGCGCTTGTACAACCACCGGGGCGATTCCTTGAGGCCGAAC
>JAFXST010000063.1 GCA_017525475.1 Kiritimatiellia bacterium
ATCTCGAAACGCACCTTTACGTACACGCCGTTGTCGCGCTTCTTCATGGGGCGGGCGAAACTGCGGCGCCCGAGCGCGTTCTGGCCGATCAGCGTACCGCCGAGGCGAGTGACTTCGGCGAGGGCGCGGTCCAGATTGGCCTGCAGGACCTCGTCGCGGTTGACGCCGACAAAGATGTAAAGCGCATCGTACTGCTTCATTATTTCTTCTCCCCGGCCTTAGCCTCTTCCTTGCCCTTCTTGATCACTTCCGGATTGGCCTCGCCGGCCGCGGCGCCGCCGGCCGCCGGCACGTCGTCCGGAGCCTTGACCGTGGCCACCGCGAGTTCGCCGCGGGTGACGACCGTCTGCTTTTCGCCGAGGTTGAGGTCGCGCACGAACAGCGTCTGGTCGAGCCCGAGCGCGGAAACGTCGATTTCGAACTTTTCGGCGATGTCGGTAGGCAGGCACTCCACGTCGACCGTGCGCAGCACCTGTTCCAGCACGCCGCCGCCGAGCTTCACGCCAACGGCTTCGCCCACGAGATACACGGGCACCGTCACGCGCACCTTCTCGCTCAACGAGACTTCGGAGAAGTCCACGTGGATGGGAGTGCCGGCGAGCACGTCGTTCTGCATTTCGCGCATGAGCGCGGGCACTTCCTTGCCGTCCATGTCCAGCGTCACCAGGAGCTGCTTGCTCGCGTGGCCGCGCATTGCCATCATGAAGCCGTGCTGCGGGAGCTTGATGAGCTCGGTGCCGCCGCCCTTCATTTTCATTATGCTGCCCGGGATCATGCCCGTGCGGCGCAAACGGCGGACCGCCCCCGTATCCTGTTCGGTACGCAGTTCCGCCTTGATTCTTATCTGGTCCATTGTTTACCTTGTTGCTTTTGTTTCCGCATGCTCTCGCGCACACGCGCTACCCTCTGCGGAGAAAATTGCGTATATTATATCACAAACCGGCCGTCGAAGTCAATAGCCCCGTAGTCCATTCGCCGATCGTCAGGTTCTCGAGCTCCTTGAGGCCCAGCGCCTCGAACGCGGCCTTGACCTCGGGGTAGATTTCGGTCAAAATCCCCGAAATTATCAAGTATTTGCCCACCGTCGGCACGATTTCGCCGGCGAATTTGATAAGGAGCGGCCCCAAAATATTGGCCGCCACCAAATCGGCTTTGGGGAGTTCGCGGCGCGTTTTGGAGCCGAGGCCGTATTTGAAGAACGCGGCCGCTACCGCGTTCTTGGAGGCGTTCGCGACCGCCGCGGCAACGGCTTCGGCGTCGACGTCGAAACCGGTAACTTGGCCAAACCCGAGTTTTTTGGCGGCGATGGCGAGAATACCCGAACCGCAGCCCATGTCGAGGAAGGAGTCGACGCGCGATCCCTCGCGGGTGCGCACCTTGTCGATCAGCTTGAGGCACGCCTTGGTGGTCTCGTGCTTGCCGGTGCCGAAGGCCAGCCCGGGGTCGAGGCTGATCACGATTTCGCCGGGCTTGGTCGCGGGGAGCGCCTCCCACTCCGGGTGCACCACGATATGTTCGCTCGCGCGCTCGGTGGTGAAGTGCCGCCGGTAGGCGTATACCCAGTCGTCGTCGGGCACCTCGCGCACCTTGAGCTCGGCCTTTACGCCCACGAGCTCGAGCGCGTCCGCGAGCGCCTTGCGCGCCTCGTCGAGCCGTTGCGCCTCGGGGAAGTAGATCTGCACGTCGGTGAGGCTCGCCTCCACCGCCCGGTACGAAGACAAAATTAAATCCCCTCCATCGAATACTTCGAAAAGGGGATTTACGAACTGTTCGGGAATCGAACAGTAGACTAGCGTCATTACTGCGCGGCCTTCTTGGCGGCCAGCTTCTTGACCACCGCGGGGCGCTGCACGAGCACGCGCACGTCCTCGTCGCCCATGAGCTTGACGTCTTCTTCCTTCAAGCCGAACTTGACCAGACGACGACGCTGCGCCGCGTTCTTGCGCGCCTTGCCGGCCGGCGTCTTGCACGGACGGACGTGGGATTCCTTGCGGAGTGTACGACCTGTACCCATTTTCTTACCTCAACTTTCTTGTGCTGAAATTGCCAAAGTGTGTGGTATTATATCACATTCCCCCGCCAAAAGTCAATAGGGTAAAGTAACGTATTTCGTCCTGCCGGCCTAATCCCAGTCGGGCCGGGTATCGTAGCCGGCCTCGCGCGCAAGCGCGCGGTCGTCGTCGTAATCGGCGCCGGGCGTGGTCAAAAGCGGCCCCGCGATCCCGGCGCTCATCCCCACGTAGATGCAGCGCCGCGCCTCGTCGTCGGTCAGATCGCGCCGCCCGCCAGCGAACCTAAGCGGCGTATAGGGGTTGACGAGGCGCAAAATGGCGATGGCCGTCAGGATGCGATCGATCCCGAGCCGCGCGCTTTCCCCCAAGGGCGTACCCTTGATGGGGTGGAGGATGTTGACCGGTATGGAATCGGGCGCGATCGCCTTTAGCGTCTCGGCAAACGCCACCAAGTCCTCATCGGTCTCGCCCATGCCGATGATGCCGCCCGAGCAAATCTGGAACCCCAGCTCCTTGGCCGCCTTGAGCGTGGCGAGCTTCTCCGCGAACGTGTGCGTGGTGCACAGTTCGCCGAACCGGCGCGGCGAAGTTTCGATATTGCAGTGGATGCGCTCCAGGCCCGCGACCTTTAGCTTCTTGAGCTGTTCGCGCGTGACGAGCCCGAGCGACGCGCATACGTGCGGCCGCGCCTCCTTGCGCATCGCCGCCACCGCCGCGCAGATTTCCTCGATTTGCCGGTCGGTCTGCCCCCGCCCCGAAGTCACGATGCCGATGCGGCTTACGCCGTTGGCCTCGGCCGCGCGCGCCGCCGCCACGCATTTTTCCGTCCCCACCCAGCCGTAGGTTTCGCAGCCCGTCCGGTAGTGGGCGGATTGCGCGCACCACTTGCAGTTTTCGGAGCACTTGCCCTGCCGGGCGCTCACGATGGCGCAAAAGTCGAACACCTTGGGCGTGTACGCGAGCGTCACCTCGTGCGCCAGTTCCCACAGCCGTTCGCGCGGCCACGTCCGCGCCATCGCGAGGACTTCAGCCGCCGGATACGATGCGGAAGGCTTCAATCCGGTCTCCTTCATGGTATTCCACCGCCGCAAAATCCGCGCCCACGGGGTAGACGTCGCCGTTTACCTCTACGATGGAACTTTGGGGGTCGATGTGGTTTTGCTTGAGATAGTCGAGTAGCGTCATTTTAGTCGAACAGCCAAGTGGAAAGATACCTCTCGCCCGTATCGGGCAAAATTACAACAATCGTCTGGCCGGCATACTCCGCGCGTTTGGCGAGCTCCAACGCCGCATGCAAGGCCGCGCCCGACGAAATGCCGACAAGGAGCCCCGCCTTCGCCGCCGCCGCGCGGGCGGTCCGTCCCGCATCCTCGGCCGACACCGTAACGATTTCGTCGAGGAGCGTTTGGTCCAGCACCTTGGGCACGAACCCGGCGCCGATCCCCTGGAGTTTGTGCGGGCCGGGGGCTCCACCCGAGAGTACGGGCGAAGTATCGGGCTCCACCGCCACCAGTTTGACGGCGGGATTTCGCTCCTTGAGGTAGCGGCCCGTACCGGTAATCGTGCCGCCCGTGCCTACGCCCGCCACCAGCGCCGCCACTTCGCCGTCCGTCCCGGCCCACACTTCCGGGCCGGTGGTGCGGTAGTGCGCCTCGGGGTTGGCGGGATTCTCGAACTGCTGGAGGATTACCGCCCCGGGGATCGAAGCTCTCAGTTCCTCGGCCTTGGCGATCGCGCCCTTCATGCCCGCCGAGCCCGGCGTAAGCACGATCTCCGCGCCGTACGCCGCCGCGAGCTTGCGCCGCTCGATGCTCATCGTCTCGGGCATGGTAAGGATCAAGTGGTATCCGCGCACCGCCGAGACGAGCGCAAGTCCCACGCCCGTATTGCCGCTCGTAGGCTCGATAATCGTCGCGCCCGGCTTCAAGGTGCCGTCCTTTTCCGCCGCCTCGATCATCGCCAAGGACACTCGGTCTTTTACGCTCCCGCCGGGGTTGAAAAACTCCACCTTGGCCAAGACGCGCGCGCCGCCCGTATTGAGCCGGTTGGAGATCTCCACGAGCGGCGTGCCGCCCACTTCCCCGATGATGCTGTTTTCTATCTTACTCATTTTCAGCTCCTTGGATTCATAGTATATCATATTTTCCCGCACATTTCAATGGTCTTTCCCCGAAATCTCACAGTTCGGGATGCCAGGTGAATGCGGTTATGTTTCGCCAACGGACGGCGGTCGGCGCACCATTGAAAGATGACAGGACCTCTACCTCCGGCGCAATGGACGTGATGGCCGGGGCGCGGATGAATGTCATCGGGACATTTGGTTTGCCGTCGAACGTGCCGACTGTCCTGAAACTGCCGAGCTGTCGTCCGTAGGCGTTGCGACGTACTGTAACAGGAAGGGAACCAAACCAGACTGTAGAATCGTCTTCTATCTTCTCCGCCAGAAGAATCAGCCCTGCGCAGACGGAAAATACGCGAAGTCCCCCGTCGATGCGCTCTTTGAGCGGTGCGAAAAGTCCGAGGTCTTTCAGCAACTTTCCCTGCACGGTCGATTCGCCGCCAGGTAAAGCCAACAGGTCCATACCCCGCTCCAGATCGGCATGTTGCCTGATTGCGAAGACGTCCGCGCCCCGCGAACGCCAATACGACTCCATCTCGGCAAACGCGCCTTGAACCGCCAATACGCCTACTGTCACTTTCCCCGCTCTTCCATAATGGTCTCGATTTCATCGGCGTTTATGCCGACCATCGCGGGACCAAGATTCTCCGAAAGCCGCGCCAGCAGCTTTGCGTCCTGCCAATTTGTGACAGCCTGGACGATTGCCGCCGCGCGCTTCGCCGGATCGCCGCTCTTGAATATGCCCGATCCCACGAAAACTCCCTCCGCGCCAAGCTCCATCATCAATGCTGCATCGGCGGGCGTGGCGACCCCTCCCGCAGCGAAGTTCACGACCGGCAGTTTGCCGTTGTCGTGTACGAATTTCACAAGGTCTAGCGGCACGGCAAGTTCCTTCGCCGCCTCGTAGAGTTCATCCTCACGCAGGGACGCGACGCGGCGGATCTCGCTCTGCATCTTGCGCATGTGCCTGACCGCTTGCACCACGTCGCCCGTGCCTGGCTCGCCCTTTGTGCGGATCATCGTAGCGCCCTCGCCAATGCGCCGTAGCGCCTCGCCAAGATCGCGCGCACCGCAGACGAACGGCACGGCAAACTTCGTCTTGTCGATGTGCCGCGTATCGTCGGCGGGGGAGAGAACCTCCGATTCGTCGATGTAGTCGATCTCGATGGCCTCAAGTATCCTCGCCTCGGCGATGTGGCCGATACGGCACTTTGCCATGACCGGAATCGAGACCGCCGCCTGTATTCCCTTTATCATCGCAGGATCGCTCATGCGCGAAACTCCGCCCGCAGCCCGTATGTCGGCAGGTATGCGCTCAAGCGCCATCACTGCGCAAGCCCCAGCAGACTCGGCGATCTTCGCCTGTTCGGGCGTCGTCACGTCCATGATAACCCCGCCCTTCAGCATCTGCGCGAGGTTTCTGTTTAATTCCTGTCTGTTTTCCATAGTTAGCCTCATGTGTCTATATTTGCGCGGCCCCGCATCCTCACGGCTCTTCTCCCAGCAGAAGAGAGACGACGGCATTGGCCTCGTGCGCAGCGGCGATAGCGACACGCACGCCCTGCGGCGCAAGACCGTCGTTCACATCGCTATACTGGTCGCCGACAAGCACGAGATTCCGGCCCACCTTGCGCGTCCTGATCTCGTTCGAACGGCCCCATCCGGCGAGACCTGTCGCCGCGACCACAGGCCTGCCAAGCGGTAGCAGTGCATCGAGAAGCATCGCCTTGGACTCTGCCGAGTCGAACGCCTCCACAACGATGTCGCATCCGGCAAACACGCTGGCGACGCTATCGTCCGCAAGCCGGACGTCATGGAGCTCCAGCTCCAGATCAGGCTCGATGAGGCGCAAGTTGTGCGCAAGCGCATCGACCTTCTTCTCGCCAATCTGTCCCCTGAAGAAAAACTGGCGGTTGAGATTCGACGAACTTACCACGTCAAAGTCCGCGACCACGAACTTCCTGATTCCGGCGCGAACAAGCAGCATCGCCACGTTCGAGCCAAGACCGCCGGCACCGGCGATGCCGATTCTGGCGGATTCCAGGATCCCGCGCTCGCGCTCCGTCAGATATGTGTTCGCGCCCATTTCAGCCGCCCGCGACTATTTTGAACACGTCAAGTTCTGCGCCGTCTTCCAGCAAAGCGGATGCGGCATCCTCGCCGGAAAGCACTTCGCCCTTGTATTCGATCACGGTTTTCCCTGCGGCGATGCCGTTTGCGGCGAGAAACGCCCCGACCGTAGCCGGGGCGGTTTCAGTTGCTTTTCCCTGATAGATTATCTTCACCGGGACTTCCCTTATTCGAAGAGCCAGGTGGAGAGGTATCTTTCGCCGGTGTCCGGGAGGAGCGCGACAATCGTCTTGCCGGCGAATTCGGGACGCTTGGATAGTTCCAGGGCGGCCCATAGCGCCGCGCCGGACGAGATGCCGACCAGGAGCCCCTCCTGCGCGGCGGCGGCACGGGCGGTCGCGCCCGCGTTTTCGGCGGAGGCCCGGATGACTTCCGTGATGAGCGAAACGTCAAGCACCTTCGGCACGAAGCCCGCGCCGATGCCCTGGATCTTGTGCGGACCGGGTGCGCCGCCGGAGAGGACGGGCGAGGTGTCGGGTTCGACGGCGAAGAGCTTCACGTCGGGGTTCTTCTCCTTCAGATAGCGTCCGGTGCCGGTGATCGTGCCGCCTGTGCCGACGCCCGCGACGAACGCCGCGACTTCGCCGTC
>JAFXST010000064.1 GCA_017525475.1 Kiritimatiellia bacterium
ACCTGCGCCCAAGGCAGGTGCGCTACCAGACTGCGCTACGCTCCGTATTTTGCCCGTAAATGGCGGGCCTGGCGGGACTCGAACCCACTACCCACTGCTTAGAAGGCAGTTGCTCTGTCCAGATGAGCTACAGGCCCGTAACGACGGAATTGCCAAGTATTATAACATATTCCGCCGGGAGTTGTCAAGTCAGAAAAAGAGATCGCGCTCGCCGCGGCAAGTGGCCTCGTACTGCTTGAGCACCGTGGGGTAGAACTTGGGCAGCCACTCCTTGATGCCGGCGAGTTCGCGCTCGATGAGTTTGTCGCCCATCGCGCGCGTTTCGTCGGAGGCGAAATCGTCCAGCCACTCGCGGAAAGTCAAAACCGCGTTGATCTTGCAGAACTTGCCCTCGCGCCCGGTCTTGAGTGCGTCCATGATGCACCCGCCCGTGCGGCCGCAGCGGTAGCCCGCCGTGCAGAAGCTGGTGATGATGCCCCGCCCGGCCAGATAGCGCACCATTTCGTCGAGGCTGCGGTTGTCGCCCAGCATGAATTGCTGGCGGTCCTTTTCCTGATGGTCTTCGCTGGCGAAGTCGCTGTAGCCCTTGATGGCGATGTTGGACGAGCAGTCGAGCTGGGTCATGCCGGCGCCGATAAGGCCGTTGCGGCTCTTGGCGCTTTCGCGCGCGGTGATGATGATGCCGGTATAGGGCACCGCGAGGCGCGCGATGACCACGATGCGGTGGAAAGTCTCGTCGTCGATGAGCCAGGGCGACTCTTCGGGCACTTTGGTGCCGCTCGCGGGCTCGAGGCGCGGGAACGAGAGCGTATGCGGCCCGATATTGAACCAGCGCTCCAGGTCGCGCGCGTGCATGATGGTGGCCAACAGCTCGAAGCGCCAGTCGCACAGCCCGTACAGTACGCCCAGCCCCACGTCGTCCACGCCCGCCTCCATGCAGCGGTGGAAGCACGTGGTGCGCCAGTCGTAGTTGCCCTTGACGCTCCACGCGGGGTGCATCTCCTCGTAGAGTTTGCGGTTGTACGTCTCCTGGAACACCTGGAAGGTCCCGATCCCCACCGACCGGAGCACCTTAAGATCGGCGATCGGGAGCGGCGCGGCGTTGACGTTGACGCGGCGGATCCCCACCTTGTGCCCGCTTTTGGGAGCGGCAAACTGGTTGCGGTAGCAAGTCTCGATCGATTCGGCAATATATTCGGTGGAAGTCGTGGGATGCTCGCCGTAAACCGCGATTATCCGCTTGTGCCCGATGCGCCCGGCGAGCACCTGGAGCTCTTCTTTGAGCTCGTCCATCGTCAGCACCCGGCGGCGCTGCTCGCTGTTGCCGTTGCGGAAGCCACAGTACTTGCAGCCGTTGACGCAGAGGTTGGAAAGGTAGAGCGGCGCGAACACCACGATGCGGTTGTCGTACACCGTCTTCTTGATGCGCTCGGCGGCCGCTTCCATCTCGGCCATGAGCCCGGGGTCCTTGACCCGCATCAAAATGCACGTTTCCTCGGGGGTCAGCGTCTCGCGCGTCGACTCGCTCTTGGCGATAATCTCGCGCACCGCCGCGGGATCGGGCTCGCCCTCCTCGTCCATCGTGCGGATGAGAGAAGCGATCTTGGCCTCGTCGATAAAGTGCTTGCCGCCCGGGAGGTACTTGTCGATTTCGTCCTGGACGATGAAGTTCTGGCGGTAGTCGGCCGCCGTCTCAAACTTTCTTATAGACCGGTAATCTGCCATTTTCCAATGCGTCCTTGACGATCATGCGGGCTTCGGCGTCGAAGTCGCCCGCGATGAACCATTTGAGAAACTTGGGCTCGTTGAACATGAGATCCTTGAGCTTCTCGCCCTTCTTCTTGCCGAAATTGATCGTAACCTCGCCGTCTTTCCACCTGAGGAGCCCCTGCCGGTCCACGTTGGCCGGATCGTGCGGCATCAGATATTCGTCGAGGTCGCCGGGGTTGTCGGGCAAATCGCCGTAGCGCTCGAGCTGCGCCTTGAGGACGTCGAGCGTCGCTTTGGTGTCGGCCTGGGCGCCGTGCGCGCCCTCGTGCGAACGGCCGCAGTAGTACTTGAGCGCGGCCGTCAAATCGCGCGGCTCCTTGCGGTGGAAAATGCGCTGCACGTCCACGTGCTTGCGCTGCGAGGCGCCGAAGTTGAGCCCCACGCGGGCGAACTCCTCCTCCAGCATGGGGATGTCGAAGCGCTCGGCGTTGTAGCCCGACAAATCCGCATCGCGGAAGAACTCGAAGATCTCCCTGGCCTTTTCGGCGAACGTGGGGCAATCCTTCACGTCCTCGTCTGCGATATGGTGGATGGCGGTAGTCTCTTCGGGGATGTGGACGGTGGGGTTCAAAAGCCAACACCGCTCCTCCTCGGAATAATCCGGGTTCACCTTGATGGCGGCGAGCTCGATTACCCGGTCCTTGCGCGGCGAAGTGCCGGTGGACTCGATATCGAACACGACGAGCGGGCGCGTCAGCTTCAGACGGAGCATAGGAGATCGTTGCGGTAGAGCGCGCGGATGGCGTCGCAATCGAGCGTATGCCCGGCGCGGTAGCTCACCACCGTGCCGCACAGCCGGTCGGCCCCGGTGAGGCTCAAGGCCGCCATCAGATCGAGTGTGGCGCGGTGCCACACGGGCTCGAGGAACTTGTCGCCCACCTGGAAGCGCGGCGACGAGTAGAACTGCTTCTTGCCGTGGATGAGGATGTTCTTCTTGTTGTAGCCCCAGTTGCGCGTGGCCGCGAAGAGCTTGCCGATCGTCATCGCCGCCAGATACTGCTGGTAGGTGCAGTTGGTGCGCGCCTCGGAGGCGTAGCGGAACGTGTCGGGCGTGGCGTCGAACCGCACGCGCTGCTGGCCGATGATGGTGTTCCACGAAATCCCGCAGTCGATGCGCAGGTTGCGCGAGCCGTCCTCGGCCGGGAGGAAGAGGAGGAAATCGCCGCGGCGGCCGCCGAAGGCGATCGGCTCCTTGACGGTTACGTAGGTGGCGTCGTCGGGCTTGTCCACGATTTTGGCGTGCTCCATCGCCTTGACGAGCGGCAGCGAAGACGCGTCGAAGAGCGGCGGATCGCCCGAATTCACCTTGAGGAGCACGTCGTCCACCCCGAGGCCGAGCTTCAGCGCCACGATATGTTCGACCATACGCAGGTAGTTGTGCGGCGAACCCGAGCGCATCACCAGGTTCTGCGCGCTCGTCCAGAGATTGGAAATGTCGATCTGGGTGTCGAGCTGCTCGGGCAGGTCCAGGCGGCGGATCCACCAACCGGGCTTTTCGCTCGGGGCGAAGGTGATGGTCTGCTTGACCGCGCCGAAGAACGTGCCCACGCCCGCCACCGCGGCTTCGCCCTGCAGCGTGCGGCGCTTGGCCGGCAGCCCCGGGTTGCCCTCGCCGAGGAGGCGCTCTTCGTCCACGGGGAGCTGCATGAACTCGTCGTAGGCGTACTTGATGGCGGCGGAATTGCCGAAAATGGTCTTGCCGAGAGGATAATTTACCGTTTCCATAGCTTATATTTTACCAAAAATACCAACTGTCTGTCAAGATTACATAGAGCCCGAGCGCCAAATTGGTGGTGCAGTGCGCGACGATGGCGGACTTGAGGCCGCGGCGCAAATAGAGCGCAAAATAAACGCTTCCGGCGACGACGGCGCAAACGTACTTGTCGTGCTCCACCGCAAAGAGCGCGAGCATGATGAGCGCGGCCCCCCAGCGCGGCCAACTGCGCAGCAGCCAGTTGTAGAGCCAGTCGCGGAAAAACAGTTCCTCGGCCGCCGCGATCACCGCCGCGCTCCCGAAGAGTTGGATGTAGGGGTGCAGGGCCGCCGGGCGCGAGGCCGGCTGCACCAGCCCGAGCGTTTCGGGGGCGATCCAGGCGGCGAAGACCGCAAGCCCCGCGAGAACGCCGACAAGGTCCACCCGCCAACGCCGCCAGGTGGCTGCGACGAGCGGCAAGAGGAGAATACCCGAACAGACGGTGCGTAGCCAATACGGCAAGCCCGCCATCATCAGCACCATCCAGGCGATATACGGCGCTAGCTTGAGAACGTCCGCCATTCGCCGCTCCTCAGTTTGACTTTAAGTTGCGTGGCATGGAGATACAGCCGGTCGGCCTTTTGGGCGCCGTATTTTTCGTCGCCCACGATCGGGTGCCCCGCATGGGCGAACTGCACCCGGATCTGGTTTTTGCGCCCGGTCTCCAGTTGGACCACCACCTCGTCGCCCTCCGTGCGCCAGCGGGTGATCGCAAGCTTGCCGCCCGCGTCCTTGCCCACCACGTGCATCTTGCCGGTTTTGGGGTCCTCCTTAAGGTAATTCTCGAACACGCCCTCGGAGGATTCGAGCTTACCTTCCACTTTGGCGAGGTAGGTCTTCTGGGTAGTTCGTGCCAGTTGTCGCGGTACCAGTCGGCCACGGCCTGCGACTTGGCGAACATCATCACCCCCGAAGTTTCGCGGTCGAGCCGGTGTACGAGGTACACCTGCTTGCGCGACTTGAGCTGCCCTTTGCGCACGTAGTCGTTGAGCAGGTTCTCCGCCGTCAGCTGCCGCGCGCGCGCTTCGCGGCCGACAAGGCGCGTATGGGTGGTAAGGAGCCCCGCCGGCTTGTCGATGACGATGATATTGTCGTCCTCGTAGAGGATCGCGAACGGCAGGCGGCGCTTCACGGCAGGAACCTCGAAATAAGCGCGATAAGCGCGGTGTCGCTGCGGAGAATGCGGCTCCCGAGCGAGCCGCGCGCAAAGCCGTGCGCCTCGAGCGCCTCCACCTCCGCCTCGGTCCAGCCGCCCTCGGGGCCGACCGCGAAAGTGACGAACCCTTTAGTCTCAGGCGGCAAGGGCCCGGCGCCGTAGGGATGCGCCACCAGTTTGAGCCCGTCTTCGAACTGGGCCGTAGCCAAAAATTTGCGGAAGTTGCGCTCGCAGGCGATCGTCGGCAACATGGCGGTGCCGGCCTGCATCAGCCCTTCGACGAGGAGCGGGCGGTAGTTCTCTTCCTTTAGAATCGTGGCGCCCCAGAAATCCTTTTCGACTTTTTGGGCGCCCACGAGATAGAGACGGCGGAGCCCGAGCGTCGCGAGCTGCGGCAGGATGCGCTTGAAAACGCGCGGCCGCGGCGGCGCGAGCACAAGGTCGAACCAGGGCCGGGGGCCGGGGCCTTCGAGGGTAAAGGCCACCTTGACTTTGCCGTCCCCGATAGCCGTAATTTCGCCCGTACCGATGCCGCCATCGACCACGCCCACCTTGAGGCGCTGGCCAACTTCGCCGTGCAACACGCCGAGTACGTGCGCGGCGCGCGCGCCCCCAAACTCGGCAATGCCTTGCGCAACTTCGGCCGGCTCGAACAAAATGCGGTTCATCAGAAAAACGTCATTTGCCCCGGCAGTTCCGACAGGCGCTTGCGCGGCTTGCGCACCACGCGCGACTGGCCCGACACGTCGATTTCGCTCGCTTCGAGGTTCTTGAGGATTTCGGCGGCGCGATTGACCACTTCTTCCGGCAGGCCCGCCATCGCGCCCACGTTGATGCCGAAGCTCTTCTCCGCCACCCCCGGCACGATGCGCCGCAAAAAGACTACGCGCCCGCCCTCCTCCTTGACCCGCACCGTATAGTTCTTGATGCCGGGGAAGATGTCGGCCAAATCGGTGAGCTCGTGGTAGTGGGTGGCGAACAGCGTCTTGGCCTTGCTCGCCGCGCGACCGTAGAGGTACTCGGCCACCGACCAGGCGATGGAAATGCCGTCGAAGGTGCTGGTGCCGCGCCCGATTTCGTCGAGGACGATGAGCGAGCGGCGCGTGGCGTTGTTGAGGATGTTGGCCGTTTCCTGCATCTCCACGAGAAACGTGGAGCGCCCGCGCGAGAGATCGTCGCCCGCGCCGATGCGGGTAAAAACCCTATCCAGCACGCCCAGCCGCATTTTGGCCGCCGGCACGAACGACCCCATTTGCGCCATGATGGCGATGGTGGCGACCTGCCGGATGTAGGTGGATTTGCCGGCCATGTTGGGCCCGGTGATGAGCATGATCTGGTTGTCGGAGCAGTCGAGGTACGTGGAGTTGGGCACGAACGGCTCGGCGTCGGGCAGCTGCTCAATGATGGGGTGGCGGCCGTCGGCGATTTCGAGCACCTCGGAATCGTCCACCTGCGGCCGCACGTACCCCGCCGCGAGCGCCCGGTCGGCCAGCGAGAGGACGGCGTCGAGTTCGCCGAGCGCGAGCGCGGTTTCCTGGATCTCGGCCGTCTTGAGCGCGATTTCGCCGATCAGTTCGCGCAACAGCCGCTGCTCGAGCGCGATGGCCCGATCGGTGGCGCCCAGCACCTTCTGCTCGTATTCCCTCAGCTCCGGCGTCGTGAACCTTTCGCCCGTCGTCAACGTCTGCCGGCGCTGGTATTCCGCCGGCGCCGCCTGGGCCGCCGACTTGGGGATTTCGATCACGAAGCCGAAATTCTTGACGTGCTTGACCTTGAGCGTCTTGATGCCGGTGCGCTCCTGCTCCTCGGCCTGATAGCGCGCCAGATACGCGTGGCCGTCGCGCTGGATGGCGCGAAGTTCGTCGAGTTCGGCATGGTAGCCGCTTGCGATAAACCCGCCATCGGCGATCAAAATGGGAGGCTCCTCGGCGATCGCGCGGTCGATAAGCGCGACGAGCTCCGTCTGCGGCGTAAAGTTGCCGGTCGCAAGTTCGGCGATTTCGGGGACGGGCCTGAGCGAGGCGGCCAGCGCCTTGAGGTCGCGCGGATTGGCGCGGTTGGCGCTCACCTTGGCGATGAGCCGCTCCAGGTCGCGCACGCCCGCGAGGAGCTTGCGCAGCGCCGCGAGCGCCGGGCGGTTGCCGATATACTGCTCCACCCGGTCGAGCCGGGCGTTGATGCTCGTGACTTGCGCGAGCGGCCGCTGGATCCAGTTGCGCAGCGTGCGTGCGCCCATCGGCGTTTTGGTGGCGTCGAGGACGCCGAGGAGCGTCGCCTCCTTGGGCACGTCCCCGCCCGGCAAGAGCTGCAGATGGCGGATGGTGCCCCCGTCCAGCACGAGCGCTTCGTCGCCGGCGGCCACCCGCAACCGGCGCACGTGCGCGAGCGAGTGGTGGAGCACGACCCCCACATGGTGGAGGAGCGCGCCGGCCGCGCAGACCATATCGCCGTCAGTAAGGCCAAAGCCGTCGAGCGAGAGCACCTTGAAGTGGCGCGTCAGCGTTTCGGTGGCCATGTCGAGGGCGAACGTCCAGGCGTTGTCCTCGGTTTTCTCGAGGACCTCCATGGGGTTGTAGCGCTCGAGATTGGCGGCGCGGTCGCACAGAAATTCGCCGGTCGCGAGATCCAAAAGCGCCGTCCCCCCGCCTGCGACCGCGGCGATGTAGTTGGATTTGGTTTCGTCGAGAATGCCGTCTTCGGTGACCGTGCCGGGCGTCACGATGCGCGTAACCTCGCGCCGCACCAGCCCCTTGGCGGTTTTGGGGTCTTCCACCTGGTCGCACAAGGCGGCGGTCTTGCCCGCGCGGATGAGCTTGGCGAGATACCCGTTGAGCGCGTGGTACGGCACCCCGCACATCGGCATGGCGTTGCGCTTGGTGAGCGTGGCGCCGAGGATGGGCGAGGCGACGAGAGCGTCTTCGCCGAACATCTCGTAAAAGTCGCCGAGGCGGAACATGACGATGGCGCCCGGCGGCACCTCGCGCTTGATGGCCAGATACTGGCGCATCATGGGGGTTAGTTCTTCGGCCATCCTAGCGCTGTTTCCAGAACATCCTTATCCCCAACGCGGCGAAGATGACGTACGGGAGCACCGCAGCGGGGATGGGCCACAGCCACCCGAGGTTGGCGAGGACCATGCCGCCGATCACGAGCCCGTAGAACGCGAAGAACATCCCGAGGGCGCTCATGATCCCCTTGAACACGCTCTGCCGCCCCGAGGCCACGCCCGCGGGAATGGCGATAAGCACGATGAGCACGCACGCCCAGGGCGCCATCAGCCGCGAATAGGCGTCGTAGACGTACTGCTGGCGCTGCTCGCCCGCGATATCCTTGCGGGTCTTGAGGAAGTGGAACATGTCGCCCACCGAGTTGTACTGCCACGGCCGGTTCTGCAGAATGAAGTCGAGCGGCTTTTCGGTAAACTCCTCGAAAGGCCGGAACGGCAGGCGATCGAGCGCGGGGGTGGGGGTGGCCACCTCCGAACCGGTCGAATCGTAGTGCTGCACCTTGGGCTTGGTGAAGTACCAGACGCCGTCGAGATACTCCGCCCGCTCGGCCGTCACCGTCTTGAGGCGCGCGCCGCCGTGAGGGCGGTCCACCGCCACCTTGACGCCCTGGAGCACGTAGCCGTCGCGGTCGCCGAACCCGTCCACCGTCCAGGTGCGCCCGGCGTCGGCGTTGCGGAAGATGATATCGTCCTGTTCGCCCATCTTCTCGAGGCTGAACCGGGCGTTCTTGAACCGCACCGCCCACTGCGCCGACTTGGGCACGTAGACGTCGTTGACCCAGTAGACGAAACCCGTCATCGCCAGCGCCACCGCGAACATGGGCGCGGCGATGGCCGCGAAGCTGATGCCGTTGGCGCGCATGGCCACGAGTTCGGAATGGCGGCAGAACGACCACATGGTGTAGAGCGCGGCCAGCATCAGCGCCGCCGGGGCGAGGTAGTGGAAGTACGGCCCCAGATACCCGCAGAAGTAGCGCGCGATCGCCAGCGCCCCGGCGTCGGAGGCGATGATGCGCGAGAACGACCCGAAGAGCTCGAAGAGCACGTAGATGGAGATGAAGCCGGTGAGGCAGTAGCCTAGCGGCACCAGATACTCCTTGAGGATATAGCGGCTCAAGATTCGCATAACGCCCCCGTAAGTTGCGATACGCTCGCGAAGCCCTGCCGCTCGCAATAGGCGGCGATGCCGTCGCAGACGCGCGCGGCGGTGCCGGGATCGGAGAACGTGGCCGTGCCGATCGCTACCGCCGTAGCGCCCGCCAGCATCAGTTCGATGGCGTCCTTGGCCTCGTAGACGCCGCCCATGGCGAGGATCGGCAGCTTGGTGGCCCGGTGCGCATCGTAGACGAGCTTGACCGCCACGGGATGCACGCACCGGCCGCTCAGGCCGCCCGTCCTGTTGCCCAACACCGGTACGCGCCGCACGATGTCGATGACCATGGCGGGGATGGTGTTGATGAGGCTCAGCGCGTCGGCGCCGGCCGCCTCGCACGCCTGGGCGTAGGGGGCGATCGCGGGCACGTTGGGCGCGAGCTTGACGATAAGCGGGAGCTTCGTGGCCCGGCGAACCTTGGCGACCACCGAATGGAGCACCTCGGGATCCTGGCCGAAGGTATGGCCGCCAGCCTTCACGTTGGGGCAGGAGACGTTCATCTCGATCGCGCCGATCAGCGGCTTGTTGGCCGCTTCGATGGCGGCGGCCGTCTCGGCGTATTCGTCTTCGCTGCCGCCCCAGATGTTGACGATTACCGGCGGCGGATCGGGAATGCGCGAATAGAGAAAGAGATCCACCGAGAGAAAATGCTTTACCCCCTTGCCCTGGAGGCCGATCGCGTTGACGAGGCCTCCCGGCACCTCCGCGTGGCGCAACATCGCGTTGCCCGGCCACTCCGACATCCGCACGCCCTTGACGGTGACCGCGCCCAGTTTGGAGTAGTCGACGAGATCGCCGAATTCGTAGCCGTAGCCGAACGTCCCCGAGGCCGTGGCCACGGGAGTGCGCAGCATGAGCCCGCCCAAATCCACCGCCATGTTCACCATACCAGTTCCTCCGCTTTGAATACCGGCCCTTCGATGCAGCAGCGGCTGTTGCCGCGCACGGTTTTCTGGATGCAGGCGAAGCACGCGCCCATGCCGCAAATCATGTGCCTATCGACGCTGATCCAGCCGGGTACGCCGTGGGCGAGCGCGCGTTCGGTAACCGCCTTCAAGAGCCCGTCGGGGCCGCAGGTGAAGAGTTCGAACTTTTCGCCCTTTGCTTCAAGTTCGGCGATCGTCTCGTCGAGGGGCCCCACCACGAACCCTTTGTAGCCCGCGCTGCCGTCGTTGGTGGAAACCTTGCATTCCACCCCCAGCGATGCGAACTTGTCGAGCGCCAAGAGGTCGCTCTGGGTACGCCCGCCCACGAAGAGGATGCGCTTAGGGAGTTTTTTGGCCAGGAAATGGAGGGGAGCTACGCCAAAACCGCCGCCCACCAGGAGCGCCGTACCCTCGCATTTGACGGGGAAACCGCGCCCGAGGGGCCCTTCGATATCCACGTATTCGCCAACCGCCACGCGCGACAGCGCCTGGGTGCCGCGGCCCACCGACTTGTACAGCACCGTGACCTTGCCGTCCTCGGCGTCGAACACCGAAAACGGCCGCCTCAGCGCCGAAGGCTCGAGCGTGGGGATGCGCACGTGCACAAACTGCCCCGGCACCATCTCCGCCGCCTGGCGCGGCGCTTCCACCGTCAAAAAGCGGTAGCCGGCCGCGAACTCGCGGTTTTCGACCACCCGGGCGTGTTCATTGTATTTCATGAGGTTTTCATCAGTCCTTTGATGCCGTTCCACATCTGCTGCTTCTTGGCCGTGACGAGCGCGTTGCCCGTACCGTAGCGCACGAACAGCTCCGGCGAATGGGTGAGATAGGCATTGCGCTGCTGCGGCAAGTACGACCCGAGCGAGGCGCGTACGCCGGGGAAAAACCGCTCGAGCGCTTCCGCGCCCAATACTACGTAGCGCCGGGCCTCGGGGAGCGGCAACTCGGTGGCGAGCGCCATTTCCACCCCCAGCGCGGCGGCGATCTTGCCCACGATGACGCGCGCCTCCGGGCTCAACTCGCCCGCATGGAGGAAGAGGAGTTCCGGTACGCTCGCCGGTTTCTGCGCTACCGGCTTGGGCGCCGCCAAAGCTGGCTCGACCTTGGGCGCTACCGGCTTGGTCGCGGGCGTAGCCAAAGTGGCCGGGGCCGGCTTGGGCGCGCCCGCTCGCTCGCCTTTAAGGAGCTCGGGGTGCTCCAGCTCCAAAACGCGGACGCCGAGCTCGCGCTCCAGCGCCAGCTCGGCCTCCAACGTGCAAAGGATATAGTCCCTTGCGGTCACTTGGCCTTGGCGGCCTTTTTGGCTTTCGGCGGCTTCTTGAAGCCGTAGGGGTTCTTGCTCTGCCAGTTCCAGGCGTCGCGGCACATTTCGGCGATGCCGCGCTTGGCCTTCCAGCCGAGCTCCTTGGCGGCGAGCGACGGATCGGCCCAGCATTCGGCGATATCGCCTTCGCGGCGCGGCTGGATCTTGTAGGGCACCTTGCGCTTGGACGCCTTCTCGAACGCCTTGACGATCTCCAGCACCGAATAGCCGTTGCCCGTGCCGAGGTTGTAGATCTTGAGCCCGAGCTTGGGGTTCTTCTCCAGCTTCTCGATGGCCTTCAGGTGCCCGATCGCGAGATCCACCACGTGGATGTAGTCGCGCACGCCGGTGCCGTCCTTGGTGGGATAGTCGTTGCCCCACACGTTGAGCTCGGGGAGGCGGCCCACCGCCACCTGCGCCACGTACGGCAAAAGGTTGTTGGGGATGCCGGCGGGATCTTCGCCGATGAGGCCCGACTTGTGCGCGCCGATCGGGTTGAAGTAACGGAGGAGGACGACGTTCCACTCGGGATCGGCCTTCTGCACGTCCTTGAACACCTGCTCCATCATCAGCTTGGTCCAGCCGTAGGCGTTGGTGCAGCCGGGCGTGGGGAAGTCCTCGCGGATCGGCACGCTCTTGGGCTGGCCGTAGACCGTGGCCGAGCTCGAGAAGACGATATTCTTGCAGCCGTGGTCGGCGAGGCATTTGAGTAGCGTGAACGTGCCGCCCAGGTTGTTGTTGTAGTACTTGAGCGGAATGCGCGTCGATTCGCCCACCGCCTTCAACGCCGCAAAGTGGATGGTGGCGTCGATCTTGCCCTCCTTGTCCAAAACGGCGTTGAGCGCCGCTTCGTCGCGGATGTCGACCTTGTAGAACTTTACCGATTTGCCGGTGATCTGTTTGACCCGGCGGAGCGACTCCATCGAGCTGTTGCAGAGGTTGTCGACCACCACCACCTTGTGTCCGGCGTTGAGGAGCTCCACTACCGTATGGCTCCCGATGAAGCCCGCGCCGCCAGTTACCAGTATTTTCATTGCGATTCCTTTCGTGTGATTAAACCATTTTGATCGAAGCGTGATATTCCTGCAGGCTGCGCACCTGGCCCTTGCCGCTCATCGCCGCGGCGATGCCCTCGCTCGCGGCCTTGGCCGCCGCGATGGTGGTGAGGTAGGGTACGCGGTACTTGATGGCCGCCTGGCGGATGCGCGAATCGTCGGCGCGCGAATCGCGCCGGCCGCTCGGCGTGTTGATGATAAGCGTGACCTCGCGGTTCTTGATGGCGTCGAGGACGTCGGGGCGCCCTTCGCCGATCTTGGCCACCGTCTTGCCGTTCACGTGGTGGCGCTTCAGAAATTCGATCGTGCCGGACGTGCCGATCACCTCGAAGCCCAGCTGCGCGAGCCGCACCACCGCCTCGATGGCGTCGTCGACCTTTTCGGAGAGCGACACCAGGATCTTGCCGGGCGTGGTGGGCAAGGGCCCGCCCGCCGCCTCCTGCGACTTGTAGTACGCGAGGCCGAACGAATCGGCCAAACCCAGCACCTCGCCGGTGGAGCGCATCTCGGGCCCCAGCACGGGATCGACCTCCGGGAACTTCTCGAACGGCAGCACCGCTTCTTTGACGCCGAAATAGGGGATGAGCTTGTGCTTGTCGAGCCCCAGCGACACGATCGTATCGCCCAGCATCAAGCGCGTGGCGATGCCGGCCATCTGGGTACCGGCCACCTTGGAGACGAGCGGCACCGTGCGCGACGCGCGCGGGTTGGCCTCGATCACGTACACCTTGCCGTGCTCGATGGCGAACTGCATGTTCATGAGGCCCACCACCTTGAGCTCGCTCGCGATCCGGCGCGTGTATTCGAGAATGGTGCGCTTGGAATCCTCGGGTATGCCCTCGGGCGGCAGCACGCACGCGGAGTCGCCCGAGTGGATGCCCGCCAGTTCGATATGCTGCATGATGGCCGGGATGAACACGTCCTTGCCGTCCGAAAGCGCGTCGGCCTCGCACTCCATGGCGTGGCAGAGGAAGCGGTCGAGGTAGAGCGGCCGGTCGGGGGTCACGCCCACGGCCTTGTCCACGTATTCGCGGAGCATCGTCTCGTCGTAGATCACTTCCATCCCGCGGCCGCCCAGCACGAAGCTCGGGCGGATGATGAGCGGGTAGCCGAGCTGCTCGCCGCATTTCAGGGCGCCGTCGAGATCCGAGGCCATCATCGACTCGGGCATGGGGATGCCGAGCTTGTCCATGATGGAGTGGAAGAGGTCGCGGTCTTCGGCGTCGTCGATCGAATCCACGCTCGTGCCCAAGATGCGGCAACCGGCCTCCTGCAGCTCGCGCGCGACATTGAGCGGCGTCTGGCCGCCGAACTGCACGATGATGCCCTCGGGCTTTTCGGCCTCGTAGATCTGCAGCACGTCCTCCACGGTCA
>JAFXST010000065.1 GCA_017525475.1 Kiritimatiellia bacterium
CCAGGTGGGCTTGCCGTCCACGCTGGCCCCGCTCGAATCCATGATCTTGAGCGTCATCCTCAGCGTATAGACGCTGCTCAGCCGCCCGCCGATGTTCCGGCGCATTTTGCTCGCGTTCACCACCGTGGCGGCCGCGATGTAGTCGCACCCGATCATCTTGGCGACCGTCGGCACCGACCCGCCCGAGAAAATCCCGTCCACGAGGCCCAGCTTCTCCTCGGCCACCGTCGTCTTGTAGCGGCGGAAGGTATCCACCACTTGGGCGCTGTCCATCACTTCGAACCCGTCGACTTCGGCGAGCGCCGCGCCGAGGCGGTCGCGGATGCCGTCGATTTCGTCGTCCATGCCCGGCACGCGCGTGCGGTTCTGCACGAACACCGCGATCGTCTTGGGCTCCAGGTTCTGCTCCACCGTCACCGTCTCCACGATCGTGGTGGTGACGTTCTTGATCACCGTGGTTTCGGTGGTGGTGTAGGTCTGCTGCGCCAGCGCCGCGCATGCGGCCAAAGCCCAGGCCATCGACATCAGTTTTTTCATGTTCGCCCCCTTTTGGCTCAGAAGTAGCCGTTGATCACCGGCAAGAACGGCACGTCGTTGTCTTCGATCACGTTCACAAGGCCGATCTGCACGCCGTACATTTTGTAGGTGTAGTTGATGACGCCAAGCTGCAAGCCCCGGAAATTCTCGGTCTTGTTGGCGATACCGATCTGCAGCCCGTCGAAATTGGGCACGTCGTTCCAAAGGCCGATCTGCAAACCGCGCACGTCCCAGCCGAAGCCCCACGGCAACCCCACCGGAGTCACCAGATTGAGCGACAGCGGCGTCCACCCTTCCGACTGCTCGGCCGCCCGGAGCGGCGTCGATTTGACTGCCGTGATATTGGCCTCGGCGGCCGTGGCGGCGACGGCAAAAGCCGCCAACGCGAACGTCAACGCAAGTTTTTTCATTTGGACCGTTTTCCTTTCTTGAGAAGTTGCGCCTGCACCGCCTCGGTGACGAAAGGCGCGGTGTCGCCGCCGTAGCTCGCGATCTCCCTCACGGTCGACGCGGTCACGTACGAAAGATTTTCGCTCGGCATCATAAACAGCGTCTCGATCTCCGGCGCCATGCGCCGGTTGGTGAGCGCCATCTGGAACTCGTACTCGAAATCGCTGTACACCCTCACGCCGCGGATCACCACCTTGGCGTCCTCGCGCCGGCAGAACTCCACGAGGAGCGTGTCGAGTTTTTTCACCTCCACGTTCTCGAGCCCCGCGCGCCTGACGTCTTCGGCGATCATCTTGACCCGGGTGCGATAGTCGAACATCGCCCCCGCTTTGGCGCTGGTGGCGGCGATCGCCACGATCACGCGGTCGTAAAGCTTGGCCGCGCGCTTTATGAGGTCGAAGTGCCCGAGCGTCATCGGGTCGAACGTACCGGGGTATACCGCGATTTTTTCCGCCATTTAGCCCACCTTGGCCTTGAGTTCCTTGACTTCCGCCTTGAGTTTGGCCACCATCTTCGGCAGCAGCGTCCGCGCGCCAAACTCCTTCATGCTCTCCGCCGGCGCGCCGAGCACGTACTTGACGCTCCCGTCGAGGCTCTGCGGCACGCCCGCCTGGGGCCCCACCTGCACGCCATCGGCGATCTTGATGTGGCCCGAAATGCCGGCCTGCGCCCAAATGAGGCACCCGTAGCCGATTTCCGTCGACCCGGCGATGCCAGACTGCGCGATCAGGCCCGAATAGCCCTTCACCTTCACGTTGTGCCCGACCTGCACGAGATTGTCGATCTTGGTCATGGGGCCGATGTAGGTGCGGCCGATGCGGGCGCGGTCGATGGTGGTATTCGAGCCAATCTCCACCCCGTCGCCGATCTCCACGATGCCGAGCTGCGGGATCTTCTCGATGTAGACGCTCCCGTCCTCGCGGCGGCCGTTGTTGAAGCCGTAGCCGTCGCCGCCCAGTCTTACGCCGCAGTGGAAGATGCAGCCCTTGCCCACGATGGTGCCCTCGCGCAGCGTGACCTGCGGGTAGATGTGGGTACCCGCGCCCACCTTGCAGCCTTCGCCGATGAACACCTGCGCCTCGATCACCGCGCCGTCGCCGATTTCGGCGCCCTTTTCGATCACCGTATAGGCGCCCACATGCACGCCCGCGCCCAGCTTGACGCTGGGATCGACAATGGCGGTGGCGTGCACTCCCGGCAAGCGCTCGGGCTCCGGCGGCGCAAACAGCTTGGCCGCGGCCATGCAGGCGTGGTTGGGATCGGCCACGCGGATGATCGCGCACGGCGCGCCCAAAGTCCAGTCGGGCGGGAGCAGCACCGCCGAAGCCTGCGTGGTCTCCACGAGCCGCACGTGCTTGGGGTCTTTGCAGAAGCTGAGGTCGCCCTTGCGCGCCTCCTCGAGGCCGCCGCAGGCCGCAAGCTCCACGTCATCGCCCTCGAGCGTGCCGCCGAGGATCTTGGCGAGCTCACTTGCCTTCATCGCCGAACTCCTTGATCTTGTCGCCTTCGACGCCCATTTCCTTAAGCACCGCCACGGTCACGTCCATGGAGGGCGACGCGTAGGGGCAGGCCGTCACGTTGACGATGAGGTCGTACCCTTCCTTCTCGGCGAACGCCTTGAGCTTGCCCTGCAGATCCTCGGTGGTGGCCTTGAGGAGCCGCTGTTCGAGATCCGCCAGTTCCTGCTCGCTGCGCATGGCCTCCGAGCGGAAGCGCTGCTGGGCGGTGATGTACTTGGTCTGCACGTCCTCGAGATTCTTCTCGATCTTGGCCTTGGCCGCCGCCGACAGCATGGAATTGCGCGCCTGCTCGGTGAGCTTCTTGCCCTCTTCCTGGAGGCTGTCGATTTCGTCCTTCATGCGGTCGATCTTCTTCTGGTAATCCTTCTGCGTCTCCGTTAAGAGCGTCTTGTTGGGGTCGTAGGAGGAGTGGTTGCGCACGAGCTTGAGCATATCCACCGTGCCGATCTTGCCCGCCGCATTGGCCGCCAGCGCCATCGCCAGCGTCGCCACGATCAAAAGTTGCTTCATTGTTGTTTTCCTTTTCTGGTTTGAATAGTGGTTGTCGGTTTAGAAATCATACCCGACCATGAAGGAGAAGATCTCCCGGTCGGCGCACTTGGGCTTCTTGACCGGCGCGGCGAAGTCGAGCCGGATGGGGAACATGGGGATGTCGAGCCGGATGCCGCCGCCCACCGACCAGCCGAGGTTGTCGGAGGTGTCGATGTCGAATTCGTCCTCGCCCACGGCGCCCAGATCCGAAAACGCCGCCACGCGCAGCATCTTGACGATCGGCACCGTGTATTCCACGTTCACGAGCCACAGCGTCTGGCCGCCCCAGGGGATGTCGTCCGAGCCGCCCACGCCCCTCGCGAACGGCGAGATATGGCGGTATTCCACGCCGCGGACGGTCCTCGGGCCGCCCAGGAACATACGGTCGTAAATCGGGATGTCGTCGCCCATGATCGTCTCGAAGCGCACCCCCGCCATCAGCGTATGGTGGTAGCGCTTCCACACTTCCCAATACTGGCGATGGTTGAAGCCGAACCGGATATAGTTGTTGTCGCCGCCGGTAAAGTCGACGAACACCTGCGAGCGCGCGCCCTTGGTGGGGATGCGGTAGTTGTCGCGCGTGTCGCGGCTCCAGAACAGCCGCGCCGTGGCCTCGATCGCCCGGTCGTACTCGTGTTTTTCCCAGGCGAGCCAGTCGCGCGTCTGGCCCTTGTACGTCCACATCCCGTGCTCCACGTCGTCGAAGTTGATGTATTCCACGCTCCCGCGCACGCCGAAGCGCCCGAACGGCTCCCACGTGGGCCAGAACTTGACCGGGTAGCTGAGCGTCACCCCGGCGCCCGTGCGGTAGATGTCGTAGTCGTCGTACCAGCGGCCGCGCCGGTAGGCGTCGACCGTAAGTTCGAGATGCCGCTCCAGGAAGTACGGCTCGGTCACGCTCACCTCGTAAGTCTGGATGCGCGGTCCCACCTGGGCGTACGCGCGGCCCTTCTGGCCGGCGCCGCGCCACAGCTTGCGCGGCGCGAACAGGTCGAAGTTCGATTGGCTCACCTCGGCCGACAGATACACCGAATCCACGCTCGAGGCGCCCACGCCCACCATGAAGTTGCCGGTGTTCTTCTCCTCCACCTCGTAGACGAGGTTGCGGTATTCCTCGCCCTTTTCGTTAAGCCCCTTGTCGGCGCTTTCGAGGTAGTAGCGCACGCGCGAGAAGTAGTCGAGGTTCTCCAGGCGCTTCTGGCTGCGCTCGGCGCGGTCCTCCAGCATGCGATCGCCCGGCCCCAGCGCGATTTCGCGGCGGATCACCTTGTCCATCGTATAGTCGTTGCCGCGGATCACCACGTCGTTGATCACTACCGGCACGCCCTCGTGCACCCGGAAAACGACATCCAGGCGGTTGCCGCTGTCGGGCACCGTCTCCACGTCGACTGCCGTATCGGCCAACCCCGAATCGCCCGAGCCCACCGTCACCTTGATGCGGTGCGCGGCGTCGTCCAGCGTCTTCTGCCCGGCGATTTCGCCGATTTCCGGCAGTTCGCTCTTGTCGTAGACGTCCTCGGTCGCATAGTGCGTAACGCCCTCGATGGCGATGGAGCCGATCACGTACTGCACGCCCTCGTCGATCTTGAACACCATGTCGATCTTGCCGTCTTCGCGCTCCGAGCGCTCCGGCATGGCGCACCGGGCGTCGAGATACCCGTGGTTGCGCAGCACCTCCTCCACCTCGCGGCAGCACCGCGCGAGCTGTTCGACGGTAACGGGATTGTCGGTGAACCAGCCGATCGGGTTCCACCAGGGATAGTCGCCGATCGCATCGTGGAGCTCGTCCTCGTCCACGCCCTCGGCGCCCTCGAACACGTAATTCTTGATCTTCTGCCGCTTGCCTTCGTCGATGCTGAAGGTGATCTGCACGTCGTTGCCGCTCACCGCCTCCCAGGAGGGCAGCACCTTGGCGTCGAAGTAGTATTTCTTCCTGTAGGCGTCCTCCACCCGCCGGGCCGCAAGCGCGATATCGCCCTCGCCGTAGAGATAGCCGTCCTTAAGCTCCGCCTCCGACGCCACCTTCGACTCGCTGAAGGCGTCGCACCCCTTCACGGTCATCGGCGCCTGGTAACGCATTTTGCGCTTGACCTTGAAGACAACCGTCACCCCCGCGCCGCCGTCCTCGGCCTCGGCCGCGATTTCCTCGAATTCGCCCGAATCCTTGAGGCTCGCGACGTCGCGGACCACCGTCGACGGATCGTATTCGGCGCCCGCCTTGGTCTGGCAACGGCTGATCGCCGCCGAAGCGTCGCCGCCGAAACCGTCGAGCACTTCCACCTTGACCTCGGTTATCTCGGCGGCCATGGCCGCGGAGGCTGCAAAACAAGCAAAAGCCAGAATCTTTTTCATGTTCCTAATATTTTATCATATTTAGCGCGTTTCGCATAGCGTTCCGGTCGGGATTTTTTTCCGTTACCGTCTTGCCGATGCCGTCGGGGATCTCGATGCCTTCGTCGCCGTGCGCCAGCTGCCACGCGTCCAGGCCGCACAGGATACTATCGGTCTGGGCGAGCAGGTGGCGGCTGTGCGCCGCCCCGTCCTGCGCGCCGCAGCGCCGCAGGAATTCGCCGATTTTCGCGACCTCCGCCTCGTCCAAAAGGCCTTTCAGCCTTGAATATGCGGCATCTATCATCAGTCCCATGGCCACCGCATAGCCGTGCGGCAACTTGTAGTTGCTCATCGTCTCGAGGCGCATCGCGCTCCACTCGGCGAGCCCGCCGGGATCGCGCTCGCACCGCAAATCCACGCACTTTTCCACCACCTCGTACATCGCGTCGAAGTCGCGCTCGCGCACCGCGTCGGCCCGCTCCAGGCAAAAGTCCATCAGTTCGGCGCTGCACGCGACGGCGAGCCTAGCGGCCTCCGAGAACCCCGCGCGCCACACTCCGTCCAAAACCGTCCTCGCGAACCCCGGATCCGCCAAAACGGCCTCGGCGCGGCACGGGATCTTGTACGCGTCCTTGACGTTCGGCGAATTGAGCGCGGCGGTTTCGGCCCAGGCCGCGTCGATCATGGCGGCCACGGTGGTAGGCAGGCGCACGAGTTTGATGCCGCCCCTAATCTGCGCCGAGGCATACCCCACCACGTCGAGGAGCGTGCCGCCGCCCAGCGCCAGCACCACGTCCTGGCAGCCGATTTTGGCGTCCAGCATGCTCGAGGCCGCCCGGGCGAAGCTGACCATGCCGTCGCATTTGATCTTTTCGCCGCCGGCCAGAATGACCGGCTTGGCGCACAACCCGATGCCGTGCGCGTTGAGGTATTTGCCGATTTTGCTCCCCAGCCCCGCCGACTGCTGCACCACGTTGATGTCGGCGAACAGCATCACCCGCGGCGTTTCCGCCCCGGTCACCTCCCGCAAGGTCTGCGCCAGGCACTCGTTGTCTTCGTCGAATATTCCGTCAACTGTTTTTACCATAGTTTAGCAACTCTTCTGCGTGTTTGCGCGTTACCGTAGTCAAATTTTCGCCGCCGAGCATCCGGGCGATTTCCCGCGTGCGCTCCTCGCCATCGACCTCGCGCACGGTGGCGCGCGTGCGCCCGGCCGCCACCGCCTTCTCCACCTTGAGGTGCTTGTGTCCGAACACCGCGCTCTGCGGCAGGTGGGTGATGGCGATTACCTGGTGATGCCGGGCCACCTGCTGCAGCTTCTCGCCCACCGTACGCCCCACTTCTCCCCCGATATTGGCGTCGATTTCGTCGAAAACCGCCACATCCGTGCCGTCATGGGCGCTCAGCACGCTTTTAAGGGCAAGCATCACCCGCGCCGCCTCGCCCGAACTTGCGATCGCCGCGAGTTCCCGGGCGCTCTCGCCGGGATTGGGCTCGAACATATAGTCTACCTGGTCCAAGCCTTCGCTCCCGGGTTCGCCAGTCGCCACGCGCACCTCGAAGCGGGCCTTGGCGAACCCCAAATCCTTAAGCTCCTTGGTTACCGCCGCGGCCAAATGCCCGGCGCATTGTCGCCGCGCCGCGCTTATCGAAGCGCCCTCGCTCGCGAGCGTGCGCTCGAGCGCCTCCATCTCGCTTTTGAGCCGCGCCACATCCGCGCCGAGGTTCCTAAGCCGCTCCAGCCGCTCGCGCTTCTTGTCGAGCGCCGTCAAAAGCTCCGCCACGCTCGCGGCGCGGTATTTGCGCTTGAGGCGATTTACGAGCGTCAGGCGCTGGTCGAGCGATTCGAGCTCGTTCTCGTTGTCTTCGAGCTTAAGTTGCGCGCGGCCCACGCCGCGCGAGATTTCCTGCGCTTTTTCGATCAGCTCTTCCCCTGCCGCCTCCCACGCTGCCGCCTCGGGCAAAAGCTTTTTGAGGACCCTAAGCGGCCCTTGCATCCGCCCGGCCACCGCGCCGAGGCCGTATTCGCCGTCCACGAGCTCGGCCAGTTCCGCGAGCGCCGCGCTTAAGTCCTTGGCGCTTTCGGCCAGGCGCAGCCGTTCGGCCAAATCCTCGTCTTCCGCCGTCAACTCCGCCGCGCCGAGCTCGTCTACCTGGAATTCCAGCATGTCGAGCTCTTCGGCCACGTCGCCTTCGGCCTCGAGCGCGGCGAGCTCCGCCTTTGCCGATTTGAGCTTGGCCCACGCCGTTTGATACGCGAGGTAGGCCTTGAGCTCCCTCACGCCGCCGAACCCGTCGAGCGCCCGGCGCTGGAAATCCGCGGCCATGATCTGGTCGTTGGCCCTCGCGCCATGGATATCCACCAAAAACCGCCCGAGCTTTTTGAGGAGCCCCGCCGAAGCCGCCGAATCGTTGATCCAAATCCGCCCGCCGCCGTTGGCGCCGATCGTGCGCCGGATCGCGAGCCGCCCCGCTTCCGGTTCGATGCCCGCGTCGCCAAGTACGGCCTCGGCCTCTTCCCAGGCGCGCCGGCGCAGTTTGTCCGCGCCCGGCTCCAGCGTAAATTCGGCTTCGACGCGCGCCTCCTTGGCGCCGTCGCGCACCTGCCCCAAATCGGCGCGGCCGCCGGCGACGAGCGCCAGCGCCCCCATCAATACCGATTTGCCCGCGCCGGTTTCGCCGGTAATCACGTTGAGCGCCGGGGCAAATTCCACCTCGGCCGACTCGATGATGGCCAGATTTTGGACTGTAAGTCTTTGCAGCACGTTATCGCACTATGCAGTAACTGGTTGGAGCGGGCGATGGGAATCGAACCCACGTAAGAAGCTTGGGAAGCTCCTATTCTGCCATTGAATTACGCCCGCGAATCCTGATAAACTTGCTCTTTAACTTTGGCGGAGAGAGAGGGATTCGAACCCCCGATGCCCGTGAGGGCATGCATGATTTCGAGTCATGTGCATTCAACCAGGCTCTGCCATCTCTCCCGAAGTTGTCGCATATTATACCAAATCTCCGCCCCAAAAGTCAATAGGGTTTTTCAACTTTGTTACTTGCCTAATACGGGGCAATACGAGCCTCGCTGTGGGTGGAGAGCTGCGGGTGAGGTCTCCCACTCCCCCACTGACCCCTGACGACTAACGACTAGCGACTATTTCGGCAGATTGGCTTCGTCGAGGGCGAAGAGGGTGACGCGGGCGGGGGCGGGGGCTTGGGGCGGCTCGGCACGGAACAAGGAACTCGGCTATCCCGCCTACAAGGACGATCCCGAATGGCAACGGCTCGATGCCGAATACAACCGCATCCGCCAGGAACGGCTCTCGCCCAGCGCCGAACAGGCCGCCCGCGAGGAGTACGAGGCGTACATGGCCGACGTGTTCCCGGAAGGCGACGCCGCGGCGGCGGAACGCGCGGAGCTGGAGCTGCTGGCCGACGCCGACCGCGACGCCCGGCGCGAGGCCGAGCGCATGGGCGAATACGAGCAGCTCGAGGAGCCGATCAAGGATGGCGACAAGACGGGCTGGAACTATGTCTCTTTCCGCGACGACAACATCCGCGTGGACCACAAGTGGGTGGA
>JAFXST010000066.1 GCA_017525475.1 Kiritimatiellia bacterium
GCGATACTGGCGTCGATCCCGTGGGCCGGGCGCCTCCCGGCGTGGGCGCGCACGCCGTGGTGGCTTTTGCAGGCGGTGCTGTTCCTGGGCGGTATCTCGTGCCTCGTTATGAGCGCCCACAATCCGTTTATCTACTTTAACTTCTAGCCACAATGACTGCCAACCCCGTTATGCCTAAAGTTTCCGTAATCATCCCGGTCTACAATGTAGAAAAGTACCTTCGGCAGTGTCTTGACTCGGTCGTTGGCCAGACGTTGCGCGAGATTGAGATAATTTGTGTGGATGATGGCTCTACCGACGGCTCCTCCGCCATCCTTGCCGAATACGCGGCCAAGGATACGCGGATAAAAGTCATTGTCCGTGAGCACACCAATGCGGGCGATTCCCGCAACGCCGGCATGGCGGCGGCCACCGGCGAATATCTCGGGTTTGTCGACGCCGACGACTTTGTGGGCGCGGAGATGTTGGCGCGAATGACCACGGCGGATGGCGCGGATACGGCAGATGTGGTGGTGGCCGGGCATCGCACATTGGAGAACGGCAAGATAACTACCGATCGGCTGGCAAAAAGATTCTTGGATGCGCACAACGCCCAAGACGGCGTTTATCCGCCATGGCTGTTCCTGGATGCCGGGGTGGCGCCGTGGAACAAGTTGTTTCGCCGTGCGTTTGTCCAAGGACTCGGGCTATGCTTTCAGTCGGCGGCACGGCACAATGATGTGCGGTTCGTCTGCTCGGCACTTGCCGCCGCCAACCAGCTGGCCGTATCCAATACGTGCGGCTATGTCTACCGGCGAGGTCGTCGTGGAGGCATCACGCAGGCGGAGCCCAAGCGGGGCGGTTTTCTGTTTGCCGAGGTGCTGCTGTCCTTGCGGCAGGAGATTGTGCGGTTGGGGCAGTTCGAGAAAGCCGCGCAGGCATACGCCAATCTGGCGCTTGCTCACTGCTGCTATCATCTTTTGGGCGAGTTTGAGCCTACGGTATTCATGGCGCTGTATTCGGAGCTTCATGCGCACCTATTGGCGGATTTGGGGCTCCAGGCCGCTGGCGAAGCTATCTTTGTCAACAAAAAACACTATAATTATCTCCAGGCGATTCTGGCCGATGCGACACCGCTGTCGTTGTGGATGTTGCTGTTAAAGGAGCGGTATGCGTCATGGAAGGAGCTGTGCTCCCGGGGCGAGCGTATTGCCGTGCTGCAGAAGAGCGTGACGGACGCCCAAAACCGCATTGCGGCGCTCACCGCCAAAAACGGCGCTATGGAAGCGAAGCTCCGGGAGCAACAGCGCACGCCGGAAAATCTGAAGGTCCAGACCGGGGCTTTGACCGCTGAAGCGCCGGAAGCCAAAGAGGAGTCGACACCATGCTGAAACTGCTGAAGATCGTCTTCGACAATAGGAAAAATCCCCGGCCGATTTGGCTGTTTGGCGAGAATTTGGGTGCGACCGCCAGCAACAACTCGTTCTATATGTGGCGGCATATCGCGGGCAGGCACGCCAACGAGGTGGCCCCCTATCTGATTCTCGAGAAGACGGCGGCCAATCTAAAAGCGGTGGCAGGGTTGGATGCGCAGGTGCGGCGGTACATTGTCTGGCGGCATTCGCCGGCCCATGCCTGGCTGTATCTCAAGGCGGAGTTTTCCTTTGTGTCGCTTTCGTTCCGTGACGTACTGCCGGAGTGCGTAAAGCTGTGGGGCATGACCAAGAGCTTCCATCCGCAACAGCGGTGTTCGCTGGTGTATTTGCAACACGGCACGTTGGGTATCAAGGCGCTCGGTTACGGGCCGACCTATGCAGGAGGAACGATGCTCCGGTTCCTGCACTACAATCCCCACATCGGCAAAGACCTCGTAGAAGTCAACAAGTTTCGCCCATATCAGTTGTGCTACGGCATTTACCATCCGCGCTATCAAGAACTGGTGCGCCGCGTAAAGGCCGCCGGCACCCATGAAGGCACGCGGGCGCTATGGTTCCTGACTTGGCGCGAATACATGGGCAAGAACATTTTTACGTATAAGTTCTTCTCCAAAATCAAGAAGACTTTGGAGTCGCAGGAGTTGAGAGACTATCTGGAGCGCGTCGACGGCACGCTGACCATCTGCCTCCACCAACTGTGCAGCACCAAATGTGCGCAGTACCTGCCCGATGTCGAGGCCGCCTGTACCGATCGCATGAAAATAGTCTACGCCTCGAAGATCGACGTTATGGACGAAATAGTCGCCTCGGATATTCTGATAACGGACTATTCTTCGCTGGGCTTCGACTTTACGTTCCTGCGCAAGCCGGTTCTGCTTTTTGCCCAGGATCTGGAAGTATATATGCGGGAGCGCAAGTTCTACTGCGCCCGCGAGGAGTTCGAGGAGGTTGCCGTACAGGATCGGCAGGAGCTCGTCCGGCGGCTTGCGGCGGGCGACTACCCCGCGCTGAACCCGTTCTTCGCCAGTCGCATGGAAGTCCCCGATGACGCCGTCTACGGCAAAGTGGAGGCGGGCGATTACATAGAACGCCTGTACGAATATTTTTGGAACCTCCAGAACGAGACCTATGCATTCTTGGGATACGATTTTTCGGGTGTGGGCGGCACGGTCTATGCGACCAAGGCCCTGGCCGAGGGCCTTTTGGAGGCAGGCAAACGCGTTCTGCTGTGCCCGCTCAAGAACGGTGGCGTCGGGTCGTATCCGCCCGGTACGGTCAACCGCCCCATGATCGATTACCGGCATTTCACCAAGCTCGATCGCATCAAGTGCCGGCTCCACAACCAGGCCGGCAATTATTCGTATCTCGAATACGATAAAGACATGCCCAATTTGCGGCCGTACTGCGGATGGGCGCTCAAGCAACTATTGGGAACGATCAGAGCCAAAGCGGTCGTCTCCACCCGCGAGACGATGCACTTCTTCTTGGATGACGCTACGTCGCCCTGGATCAAGCGGAAGTTCTACTATTTCCACTGCCATGCCGGGTTGGTAGACAGTATCTTCCCGGGGACTATCGAACGGCTCAAGGCAAGGACGCTCGATACTGCGCTGTTCGTTACGGAAAAGAACCGCCAGTTATTGGAAGCGTCGTTTGATTACCGTCACCACCGGCGGGCGCTAGTTACCGGTAATGCGCTCGACTCGTCGCGGATGATCGAGGAGGAGCGGATTCAGGCCGTAACCGAAGGTGAGCGGGGCTTTGTGGTGGCTACGCTCCTGCGTATTAGCGAAGAACGGTGGGGCGACATCGAGCGCGCCTTGGATTTTGCCAGGTATCTGAAGGCGAAGGGGCAGACGCGCATAAAAATCGATGTGTTCGGGAAGGGTGAGCATGTGCTCAAGTTGCAGTATGCGCTGGTGGACGAAGAACTGGACGAAGTGATGGCGTATCGTGGCGAGACGAGAGATATCGTCAAGACATACGGCGCGCACGATGCCATGGTGGACTTTTCGCAGTTCCAGTCGTTCGGGATGGGGTATATCGAGGCGGTCTTCAACGGGCGCATGCCGTTTTGCCGGCACAACGAAGGCGCCGACGAGGTGCTACGCGATTTGCCCCGGTGTTTTTACGAAACGAACGAAGAGTTGGAGCGCAAGATACTTGGGCTGGCCGACATAACCGAAGCGGAGTTGCGCGGCAATTACGAAACCCTTGCGGCTCGCTTCTCGCGTGCCGCCGTTACGCGGTTGCTGCTGGACATGCCTGAATGACACGCTTAGACCGAGTCGGCGCTGCGCTCAAGGCCGCCATTGCGATTTGCGCAGTCGGGCTGGCGCGGCGGTTCAAGCGGCGCCAGTTGTGGCTGCTCTCCGATCGCAGCGAAGCGGGCGGCGACAACGGCGAGGCGCTCTTTTGCTATTTGCGGCGGCATCATCCCGAGATTGACGTGCGCTTTACCGTAGACCGGTCGTCCGCTACGGCGCGTCGGTTGGCCGCTGTCGGCCCGGTAGTGCCTTGGTGTTCTTGGCGGCGCAAGATTACAACGCTGTTGGCCGACTGTCTGATTTCCAGCCAGGCGCAGGAGGTGTTCGTCAATCCTTTTGGCGCTTATGCCGGCCCGTATCGGCGGTTGTTGGACGACAAGCCTTTTGTGTTTCTGCAGCACGGCGTAATCAAAGACGATATGTCCGCCGAGCTTAATCGCAGCCGGCGGCACATCGATGGTTTCGTAACTTCGTCCGCGCGCGAACGCGCTTCGATAATCGACGGCAACTACGGCTATACGGCGCAGCAAGTCTGGCTCACGGGTTTGCCGCGCTTCGACGAGTTTGCGTCCAATCCCGCAAAACGCATCCTGATCATGCCGACATGGCGGTTGGGGCTAATGGCCGGGCAGGATTCGTCCTCTGGACGCTGGTTGCTCGGCAATGGGTTTGCCCAATCCGGTTTTTTGTCATTTTACCGGGCATTGCTGGCTGACGAAAGGCTGCTCGCGGCATGTAGACGAACGGGGTATCGCATCTCTTTCGTTCTGCACCCGAACATGACGATCGCCAGGCGCTATTTTGCCGGCAATGATATTGTCGAAGTGGTTGACGAGGGAGCGTCGTATCGAGATTTATTTTCGACGGGCTCGCTACTGGTCACGGATTATTCGTCGACCGCATTCGATTTTGCCTATCTGCGCAAGCCGGTCGTCTATTGTCAGTTCGACGAGGGCGAGTTTTTCTCGGGGGCCCACTCTTATGGGAAAGGTTACTTCGACTACCGGCGCGACGGCTTTGGACCGGTCGAGACGACACTGGACGCCACGGTAGCGCAAATCGTGCGCTATATTGAAGCGGATTGCGAGATTAAGCCGGAATATCGGCGGCGTATCGATGGTTTTTTCGCATTCAGCGGCGGCGGGAACTGCGCTCGAGTAACCGCACGGATTCTTGAACTTATGGAGCATCGTGCGTCGTGACCGTCTCCGTCATCATTCCGGTATTCGATGCCGCGCCGTTCCTGGGCGATGCGCTCGACTCGGTTCTGGGGCAGACGCTGCGCGAGCTCGAAGTCATCTGCGTCGACGACGGTTCGACGGACGGGAGCTCGGCGATCCTGGCGGAATATGCGGCCAGAGACAAGCGCGTTCGCGTGTTGACGCAGGCGAATCAAGGCCAGGGTGCGGCGCGCAACCGGGGACTAAAAGCGGCGCAGGGCGAATATGTCTACTTCATGGATGCCGACGACGCGTTGGCCGATCCGGCCGCGCTCTCGCGGCTCGTGGCGGCGATGGCCGGCGACCGCCTCGAAGTGCTCTTTTTCGATGCGGAAATGCGGCCGGATGCGGGCGTCGCGGTAAGCGAGGCGGTAGTGTGCGCCAATAGCTATATCCGGAAGCACGACTACGCCAAAGTGTACACGGGGCGCAAGCTCTTCGCCGAGATGCTGCGCCGGCGCGAATTCTCCGTAAGTCCCTGCCTGATGTTGCTTAGCCGGGCATTCGTCGAATCCCATCGCCTGCGCTTCCCCGCCGAACGCATTTTCTACGAGGACAATATCTTCATGACCCGCGTGGTGCTGGCGGCCGAACGCGCCAGTCACCGTCCCTGGCGGCTCTATGTGCGCAAGGTGCATGCGGGGAGCACCATCACCTCCCGGCCTACCTTGCGCCACTTGCGGGGTTTCCTCGCCTGCTATCTGGACGTCCGCAAGCTTTTGGAAGACCAGACTTGGGACCGCAGTACGCGCAAGGCGCTGGTCGAGCGCCGGGTGCAGTACAAGCTCAACGTGCGCCGGATGCTCGACGACTGTCCTGAACTCCTCGCCGATGCGGCCGGGGAGCTTACGGATGCGGAGCGCGCCGAACTGGCGGCAGTCCGCCATTATCCCTGGCCCGAGAAGCTGGCCAACGGGTGGCGCTGCCTGCGCGATCATGGCCCGATCTATACTTTGCGGCGCATACTCTTCGGGAGGCAGCGGTGATCGCCGGCAAATCCATTCTCCTCGTCTCCCACGAACTTTCGCGCACCGGGGCGCCAAGCTCGCTGTTGCGCCAGGCCGGTTACCTGTGCAAGGCCGGTTGCCGCGTCACGTTGTGGACGATTGGCGGAGGTCCCCTCGAGCCGGAATTCGCGAAACTTGGGATCCCCGTCGTGCGCGTAGGCTCGGGCTTCGGGTCGGTTCGCCGGATGGCCCGGGCCCAAGGCGGCAAGTTCGACCTGGTGATATGCAATACCTTCAGGACCCATCGCTACGCCACGGCTTTTGCCGCGCTTGGCCGGCCGGTCGTCTGGTTTGTTCGCGAGGCGGCCAGTCTCGAGGGGCCGCTCTCGGCGGACGCGGAATTGGCGCAGGCCTTAAGGACCTTCTACAATCTTTACACGGTCTCGGCCTATGCCCGCGATTGCCTCAAGGCCTACAATCCGCACGTCCGGTATTTCGACAATTCCGTGGCCGATCGTTTTAGGGAGTTTGCCCCGTTGCCCGCGGGCGAAGTGCGGTTTGGCTTTCTCGGCTCGCTTACGCCCCATAAGGGCATTAAGCAGCTGATAGCGGCATATTGCTCGCTACCGCCCGCCACCGTCAAAACCTCGCTCCGCATTGCCGGGAGGTACGAGGGCACCGAGTTGGGGGCGGCGCTACACAGTCAGACGCGGTCGCGCCCGGATGTAGTCTGGCTGGGCGAGGTCGCCGACGGCGATCGCGCCGGATTTTTCGACTCGATCGACGTGCTGTGCATGCCGTCCATCGACGAATCGTGCGGACTGGCGCTCTTGGAAGGGGCCATGTACGGCAAGGCGCTGTTGGCTACCGACCGGGTAGGGGCCAAGTATGTGATCGGTGCGGGCAACGGGTGCGTCGTGCCGCTTGGCGAACTTAAGCGGGGGCTCCAGTATTTTCTCGACAACGCGGGGGCGCTCGCAGAGATGCAGGCGGAGTCGCGCCGCCGTTATCTGGCCCTGGCCACGCCCGATCGCGAGCGCGAGGCGGTACTTACAATGGTCGAGGAGAATCTCGGCAATCCGCCACCGCCCGACACTGCCGAAGTCCGCCCCGTTCGCCGATTTTTCCGCAAAGAGGATGCCGATCCAACGCATTGGCGCTTTCTCGTATGGGGAGTGTGCGTACTCGAATGCCGCAAAATCGCCTGGCTCAAGCGCGTTGCCCGGCGGCTGCTAACCGCCATCGGGGTTGACCCGGTGCGCATCGGCTATACCCGAGAATCATGACTGAAATGCCGACTATCGACGTACTTTTGGCTACCTATCGGCCCGATCTGCGGTTTTTGGAGGCGCAGGTCGAGTCCATACGGCGCCAAACCGGCGTCAAAACCAATATCATCTCGCGCGAAGACGCCGAGGGCACGGGTGCGGCGGCCAATTTCTCGGCGTTGCTCGCGGAATCGTCGGCGCAGTATATCGCCTTTGCCGATCAGGACGATGTCTGGCTCGAGCAGAAACTCGCCAAACTGTTGGACTGCGTCAAGCGGCTGGAGCGGCAATACGGGAGCGATCGGCCGATACTGGCGTTTTGCGATTCTTGGGTTACGGACGGAGAACTTAAGCCCCTGCCGGGCACTTTTCTGTCGCGGCAACGGCTGGCGCTACCCAAAGCAATGGCTCTCCCGCGGCTACTCATGCAGAATTTCATCGCCGGCAACCTCATGCTGTTCAATGGCGCCTTGCGCGACAAGGCGGGGGCGGTGCCGCCGGGCGCCTTGATGCATGATAGCTGGGTCGCCCTGGTCGCCGCCGCGTTCGGCACCATCGGCCAGGTCGACGAGCCGCTCCTCTATTACCGGCAACATGGCGACAATACGCTAGGGGCGACTGCGGCCGATGCCCGGCATTGCCGGCGTCGCATGGCCGAAGGCCCCGCCGCGTTCGCCAACCGGCTTGAGGCCAATATCGCCCAGGCCCGGGCCTTTTGCGAACGGTTTGGCGACGCTGCTCCCGAATGCGTGCGGGTCCTGGCGAACTTCTCGAAGCTCGGGTATTGGCGGCGGCGGTCGGCGATTTTGCGCCATGGACTATTCAAACAAGGACTGTTGCGCAATTTGGCGCTGATGCTGTGGGTATGAAGATCGCCTATCTTATCGACAACGAGGGACTTGGCGGCGGCATGGAGTATATCCGCCGGCAAATCGCCGCGCATCCCGGTGACGAGGCGCGGATTTTCGCCTCCGATCGGGGCGAATGCACGGCGGCCAAGCTTAACGAATGGGGCGCGGAACTGATCCACGTCAATCACCTCAAAGCGCTTTGCCAGCTTTTCCAGAGCCCATTCCGGCGGCCGCATGGCCAAGTGACGTTTACCGTCCATGGCATCCACTTGCGCAAGTACGGTTTTTTGCCCCAAACCTTGGCCAATCGCCTTAAGCGCGCGTTGCGGCGGCGCCTGGAACAGTGGCTGTATCGCAAGTGCGACCGGCTCGTCGCGCTTACGCCTACCGACGCCAAGGACATCCGGCGCCTTTACGGAGAAGGGCTTAAGGTAGACGTGGAGCCCAACACGGTGGACCCGGCCGAGTTTGCGCATCCCGTGGGCAACCTCCGCTACCGCCCCGACGAGTTTGCGTTTGTCTGCATTGCCCGGTTCGACTTCCAGAAGGGGCAGGACGTGCTCCTCGAGGCGATTGCGCTAGTCCAAGACGAATTGCGCCGGACGCAGCGTAAGACGCTTTTGGTGGGTGGCGGCCATACGCTCCCGGCCATGCGGCGCTTGGCGGCGGCTAAGGGCATTGCCGATCTGGTGGAATTTGCGGGCGAAATCCCCAAGGCCGGCGCGTACATGACTTGCGGCAAGGTGCTCGTCGCGCCGAGCCGCTGGGAGGGCATGCCCTACCTCTTGTTGGAGGCGGTAGCCCGCGGCCGCCCAGTAATCGCCGCCGACTGCCCCGGCAACCGCGACGTGCTTGCCGGCTACGCGCGCGGCCAACTCTTCAAGGCCGCCTCCGCCCCCGCCCTCGCCGCACTTATGGCGAATGCAATGCCAGCCAGGAGAACAAGCAAATGAAACGGGATGCATCGATAGAACTATATCGGGTCGCAATGATATTGGGAGTATGTTTCCTGCACTCGATCACCTTCGGCAAACTCTCGCCAACGCCCATTTACGATTCCGTTTGCATGTTTTGCGTGGTTGGATTCGTTTTGATAACCGGTTGGTTCGGTTGCCGCTTGCATGTCCGCAAAATCATCGATCTTTATGCCATTGGTTTGTGGTGCGCAGCGCTGAGCGTCGTTTTAAGGTTGTTTGCGGATGGAGCGGTGCTGAACCATGGCTTTTTGTCTGAAGTCCGCAGTCAATTATGGCGATACTGGTTTCTGCACGCTTATGTTTTCGTGATGCTAATATCGCCTTTCGTCAATGCATCGTTCGGCAAAGAAGGCGGATGGCGCCCTGCGCTGCCGTTGATTTTCATCGCTTTTGCATGGAGTTGGATTTCTGGCTTGTGTCCTGATGTTTTGCCGCAAGTTCCGGGATTGGCTAATGGAGGCTATTCTGGCTTTGTGTTGGCTGCTGTATATGCGACTGGTCGCGCAATGCGCCAATTGGATTCTCAAGGCAGGCGTCTATCCGGAATTTGGGCCGTCTTTATTTTCGTTTTGTGCATTGTCGCCGTTTGCCTGATGCCTAATGCCATAGGCAAATCCTCGCGTGCGTTTGCGGCCTATAATTCGCCTGTCGTGCTGATTATGGCGATAGCGTCCTTTTATGCATTTCGCCAAATACCGGTGGGGTCGGTGTTGGCGAGATGGCTGTTGTTCGTAACCCCCTCGGTTTTCCCGATATATCTGCTGCAGACCAATGCCTACGCCATCCCTAAAATCCATAGTCTGGCCGTAACGCTCGATGGTTGGGGCATGCCGCGATTCCTCGTCTATCTTGCAACCGCGCTCGCCATATTCACCGCTTGCCTCGGTTGCGATTTTGGACGCAGGCTGTTGCTGTTGGCCGTATCGCGAAGTTCAATGCGTTCGAACGCGCCAAGGCGTCGGCCACGCAAGCCGGAATCTACCACCTCCTCGGCGGTGTGGCCGTGGATGCGCCAAGCCGTGGGCAAGTGGCGCGAAGTCGCCGTGCGGTTAGGGATTCCGCGCCATGAGCAAGAGGAAATGGCGCGCTGCTTCGCCCGCCTATAGGGTCGGTCCCCATATAGGCGCTAGGGGGCTAGTAGGCGCTACGGGGGCGGGGGTCTGCGGCTGACGGCCGACTCATGAGCCTCGGCCTGCGAATTGTCGAGACTGACCGTGGCGTCTAGCCATGCGTGGTCTTTTTAGCTCGACAATTAGCCACCCGCAGCCCCCGCCCCCTCCGCTAGGGTTGTATACTAACC
>JAFXST010000001.1 GCA_017525475.1 Kiritimatiellia bacterium
CATCGCGCACCGGGCGTTCGCCGGATGAGAATAGTTTCGCTCGCGAGCGGCAGCAAGGGTAACGCCTATCTCGTCTCTTCGCACGGCCGGACGCTCGTCGTCGACTGCGGGCTGTCGTTCAGAGAGTTTGCGCGGCGCGTGGCGCTCGCCGGCTTCGATCTTTCCGCGATCGCGGGCGTGCTCGTGACACACGACCACACCGACCATACGGCCGGGCTCGCCGCGTTCCGCAGCCATTTCCCCGAGGTGCCGATCTACGCCAATTTGATGACGGCCGAGGCCGCCGCCGCCAATTGCCCGGGGCTCGGGCCGGACGACTTTACGGTGTTCGAGGACAATCAGGTGTTCAGCCTCGACGCGTTCGACATCGAGCCGTTCCCGGTGCCGCACGACGTACCCGACGCCGTGGGCTACATGATCTACTCCGACGGCTTTACCTATTTCCACGCCACCGATTTCGGCGTACCCTTGGAGAGTATCGGCAGGCGCTTGGGCGAGGCCGACGCGGCCACGCTAGAATCCAACCACGACGTGCCGCTGTTGCGCGCGAGCGGCCGCCCCTTGCGGCTTATCCGGCGCATCGAGGGTCCGCGCGGGCATTTGAGCAACTGCCAGTGCGCCGAACTCGTGGAAAAGTTCGCGGGCCCCAAGCTCAAGCATCTGGCGCTGGCGCACCTGTCGCAAGACTGCAACGCGCCGCACTTGGCGGAGGCGGAAGTCCGCGAGGCGCTTGAGCGGATCGGCCGCACCGAGGTGGAAGTGTCGATCCTCGCGCAAGATTGCCCAAGGAAGGTTTGCGATGCTGGATTTTAAGGGCATCGCCGTCCACTACGGCCACCAGGACGTGCTCGCCAACGTGACGTTCCGCGTCAACGCGGGCGACCGCGTGGGCATCGTGGGGCCCAACGGCTCGGGCAAATCGACGCTCTTCAAGATCATCCTCGGCGAAATGGGCGTCGACAAGGGCGAGCTCGTGATCGAAGGCAATCCCCGCATCGGCTTCACCCGCCAGAATCCCGCGCCCGACACGCCCGAGGAGACGCTGCTCGAGTATGCGCTGCGCGGCATTCCGGGATTGTCCGAGATGGAGGCCGAAATGGCCGAACTAGAGCAGGATCTGCAGGATCCCGCCAAGATGAAGCGCTATGGCGAGCTCCAGAGCAAGTTCGAGCACTTGGGCGGCTACGATATCGAAACGCGGGTCAAGGTGGCGCTCGGCGGCCTCGGCTTTACGGTGGAGGAGTTCGGCAAGCCGTTCGCCGCGTTTTCCGGCGGTTGGCGCATGCGCGCGGAACTTAGCCGCGTGCTCGCCTCCAAGCCCGACCTCCTTTTGCTCGACGAACCGAGCAACTACCTGGATCTCCCGGCCGTCGATTGGCTGCAGAAATACCTCAAGGGCTACGACGGCACGCTCATGCTGATTTCGCACGACCGCTACCTCTTGGGTACGCTCACCGATATCACGGTGGAGGTGGACGCGGGCACCGCCACGCGCTACGAGGGCGATCTCGACTACTATCTCACCGAGCGCGAGGTGCGTTACGAGCATTTGAAGGCAGCCAAGGAAAACCAAGACCACCACCGCGAACAGCTGCAACGCTTCGTGGACCGGTTCCGCGCGCAGGCCACCAAGGCCGCGCAGGCGCAGAGCCGCCAGAAACTCATAGACAAGCTCGACGAGGAGCGTATAATCCTCCCCAAGCGCTACACCAATTCGGGGCGGCTTAGGCTCGCCGAGCCGCCGCCGAGCGGGGTGGAAATGTTCCGCTGCGAGAATCTGTCGTTTTCCTACGACGGGCACAAGCAGGTGCTGGCGGATCTTTCGTTCAACATCGTGCGCGGCGACAAGGTGGCGCTCATCGGCTACAACTGCCTCGGCAAAACCACGCTCATGCGCATCATCGCCGGCACCCGCGCGCCCACCGGCGGCAAAGCGGTGCTGGGGCACAATGTGGTGCCCGGGTACTTGAGCCAGGAATTCGCCGAGACGATTCCGCCCGACCTTACCGTCTACCGCAACGCCAAGAACGTGTGGGACGCCACAGGCGGCGGACCGGAGAAGAACTTCCGCAACCAGCTCGGCGCCTTCGGCTTCGACGAGAACGACGTTGAAAAGCCGGCCGGGGTCTTGTCGGGCGGCGAAAAGATCCGCCTCGCGTTTCTGCGGCTCTTTCTCGCCGCGCCCAATCTCCTCCTGCTCGACGAGCCCACCACCCACCTCGATCTCGACGGCCGCCGCCTCTTGCAGGACGCTTTGCGGAAGTACCGGGGTACGGTGGTGTTGGTGTCGCACGACATCGAATTCGTGCGCGCGGTGGCGACAAGCGTAATCGAGATTACGCGCGAGGGCATCAACCAGTATCCTGGCGGCTACGACTACTACTCGGAGAAAAAGTCCGAGCGCGAGTCCAAGGGGCGCGCGCAACCGGCGGCCAAGGCGGAAAAGCCCGGCGCCGACGAGCGCGTCTCGGCCAAGGACTTGCGGCGTGCCCGGGCCGAAGCGCGGGCCAAGATCGCCCCCAAGGTCAAGGCGCTCAAAGCCGTCATGGACAAGGCCGAGAAGAAGCTCGAGGAGCTCGAGGCGCAGCTGGAGGAGGCGAGCAAGGAGCTGTTCGAGCCCACGCCCACTACCGATTTCGCCGAGACCAACCGGCGAGTGCGCACCTTGCAGTTCGAGATCGACCGCTATACCGCCGACTGGGAAGCGGCGGCCACCGAACTCGAAGAGCTTAAAAAAGTTGAAATATCCTCTTGATTTCCGGGCCCGGAATATGATATAATACTCCAATCTGCGCACAAAACCGTGGCAGACGGGGCAGAAACCCCCGAACGCAAACAAACAAAACTAAACACAAGTATGGCAATTCGCAAACCTACGGCTCCCACGGAGCGTTCGGCCGCCATGGCCGAGATTCTCGCCTCCGCCGGCAACGAGTCGCAGTTCAAGAACGGCAGCCTCGTCGAGGGCACCGTCACCGCCGTTACCGGCAGTGAAGTATTCATCGACATCGGTTACAAGAGCGTGGGCTCGGTCGGCATCGACGAGTTCGCCGACGGCAACGTCCACGCGGGCGACAAGGTAACGGTAATGCTGGTCCAGCTCGAGAACGACAAGACCGGCACCATCGAAATCAGCAAGCGCCGCGCCGACGACAAGATCCGCTGGGAGAAGATCCAGGCCCGCTACGTGGAAGGCAGCGTCGTCACCGGCACCATCAAGAGCGCGGTCCGCGGCGGCCTGTTGGTGCAGATCGAGGATGTGGACGCGTTCCTGCCCGGCAGCCAGATCGAGGTCACTCCGGTCAAGGACCTGGAGCCCTACATCGGCCAGACGTTCGACTTCAAGGTGCTCAAGATCTCCAACGAGCGCCGCAACCTCATCGTTTCGCGCCGCGAACTCATCGAGGGCACCCTCGCCGAGAAGCGTGCGGAACTGCTCGCCACGTTGCAGAAGGGCGAGATCAAGAAGGGACGCGTCAAGAACATCACCGATTTCGGCGCCTTCGTGGATCTGGACGGCCTCGACGGCCTCCTCCACATCACCGACATGTCCTGGGGCCGCGTAAAGCACCCGAGCGAAATCCTCAAGGTCGGTCAGGAGATCGACGTGATGGTGCTCGACGTGGATCGCGATCGCGAGCGCGTGAGCCTCGGCCTCAAGCAGACGCAACCCAATCCCTGGGACGCCATCCAGGAGCAGTTCCCGGTCGGCGCTCGCGTCAGCGGCAAGGTGGTCAACCTCACGACCTACGGCGCTTTCGTCGAAATCGCCCCTGGCGTGGAAGGCCTCGTCCACATCAGCGAATTCAGCTGGACCAAGCGCGTTGCCCGCGCGAGCGACATGCTCAACGTCGGCGACGAAGTGCAGGTGGTGGTGCTCTCCATCGATATGGAGAACCAGAAGATCGCGCTCGGCATCCGCCAGACGCAGGACAACCCATGGGATACCATCCAGGAGCGCTACCCGGTGGGCAGCAAGATCAAGGGCAAGGTGCGCAACTTTACGGCCTACGGCGCTTTCGTCGAGCTCGAAGAGGGTATCGACGGCATGATCCACATAAGCGACATGTCCTGGACGCGCAAGGTGGTGCATCCTTCCGAAGTGCTCCAGAAGGGCCAGGAAGTCGAAGCCGTGGTGCTCGACGTCAACGCCAAGGAACAGCGCATCAGCCTGGGCCTCAAACAGGCGCAGGTCGATCCGTGGTCCGAAATCGCCGCCAAGTACACGGTGGGCAGCGTCGTCAAGGGCAAGGTTTCCAAGATTGCCTCGTTCGGCGCCTTCGTGGAGCTCGAGGATGGCGTGGACGGCCTCGTCCACATCAGCCAGATCAGCGACCAGCGCATCGACAAGGTGCGCGACGCGCTCGAAGTCGGCCAGGAAGTCGAAGCCCGCGTGATGAAGGTCGATCGTGCCGAACGCCGCATTGGCCTCAGCATCAAGGCCATGAACATGACCGATGACGAAGTCAAGGCCATGATCGACGGTCCCGAGGCTGCGGCCGAACCCGCCGCCAGCGCCGGCAGCGACAGCTTCGGCGGTCTGGGCGCCGCGTTCGACAACGCCTTCGCCAACGTCGAATGGCAGCCCGGCAACTAAGCGATTCAAACGAAAGGAACCATAAAATGTCCAGAGTTTGCGAGATTTGCGGCAAGGGGCCTGCCTCGGGCAACGTCATCGTCCGCAAGGGTTCGCCCAAGTACAAGGGCGGCATTGGTCTGCACACTACCGGCATCACCAAGCGCCGCTTCCTCCCCAATCTTCAGACGGTTCGCGCAACCGACGGCAAGGGCAACACCAAGCGTGTAACTGTCTGCACCCGCTGCCTGAAGAACGGCAAGGTCACCAAGGCTTAATCAACCACAATTACAACCAAACAAGGAGTAAACAACAATGGCTATCAAGGTTGGCATCAACGGTTTCGGCCGCATCGGTCGCATGGTTTTCCGTGCGGCGGTCGAGAACTTCGCTAACGACATCGAGGTCGTGGGCATCAACGATCTGCTCGATCCCGACTACCTCGCCTACATGCTCAAGTACGATTCCGTGCATGGCGCGTTCAAACACGACATCAAGGTCGAGGGCAACACCATGACGGTCGACGGCAAGGCCATCCGCCTCACCGCCGAGAAGGATCCGACCCAGCTCAAGTGGGACGAAGTCGGCGCCGAGATCGTGGTCGAGTCTACCGGTCTCTTCCTCGAGGACGCCAAGGCCCGCATGCACATCCAGGCCGGCGCCAAGAAGGTGATCATGTCGGCTCCTTCCAAGGATTCCACGCCCATGTTCGTGTATGGCGTCAATCACACCACCTACGCGGGCCAGGACATCATCTCCAACGCCAGCTGCACCACCAACTGCCTCGCGCCCATCTCCAAGGTGCTCAACGACACCTTCGGCATCAAGCGCGGCCTCATGACCACCATCCACGCCGCCACGGCGACGCAGAAGACGGTGGACGGCCCCTCCAAGAAGGATTGGCGCGGCGGTCGCGGCATCCTGGAGAACATGATTCCCAGCTCCACCGGCGCCGCCAAGGCCGTCGGCAAGGTACTCCCCGCCCTCAACGGCAAGCTCACCGGCATGTCGGTGCGCGTGCCTACGAGCGACGTGTCGTTCGTGGATCTCACCGCCGAGCTCGAGAAGCCGGCCACCTACGAGGAAATCTGCGCCGCCATGAAGGCCGCCAGCGAAGGCGAGCTCAAGGGCGTGCTCGGCTACACCGATGAAGCGGTGGTCTCCACCGACTTCCGCAACGATCCCCGCACTTCGATCTTCGACGTCAAGGCCGGCATCCAGCTGGATCCCACCTTCGTCAAGATCTGCGCGTGGTACGACAACGAGTGGGGCTATTCCAACAAGGTGCTGGAAATGGCCCGCGTCATCGCGGCCAAGTAAGCGTAGTACGCTTGCTTGCGATAAAAGGCGGTCCGGTTTCCGGGCCGCCTTTTTGCTTGCTTTTCGGGCCGATTTATGGTATAATATCGTCCAAAATCGGAGATAGTATATGGCAGAACTGATCGCATCCTTCCAGGTCGACCACACCAAAATCGTTCCCGGCATCTACGAGTCGCGGGTGGACGAAGTCGGCGGCGACATGGTAACCACCTTCGACATCCGCATGAAGACGCCCAATCGGGAGCCGGCTATCCACCCCAACGCCATGCACACCATCGAGCATGTGGTGGCCACGTTCCTGCGCAACGACGCGGAATGGCAAGACCGCATCGTCTACTGGGGCCCCATGGGTTGCCTTACCGGCTGCTACCTCATCGTCAAAGGCCGCCCCAAACCGCAGGAATTGCAGCCGTTGTTGTTGCGCGCGTTCGAGCATTTGCGCGATTACGAAGGTGAAGTCCCGGGTGCCACGGCGGTCAATTGCGGCAATTGTCTCTTGCACGATCTGCCCATGGCCAAGTGGGAGGCGGCGCGTTACGTGGAGATACTCAAATCCGGCGCGCGCTACGAATACGTACGTACCGAACGTCTCGCGACCGCCGGCGGCGTCTTCTACGATTCGTGACGGTCGGCGGTTAATCAACCACGGAACACACTGAATGGCACGGAAGAGATGAGTATTATGGAAGCGAAGGATGAGCTTGTCGGCCGAGAATTCCGGCACTTCAAGGGCGGGAGGTACCGCCGCGAGGGGTTCGCCAAAGACTCCGAGACGCTGGAGGAGATGGTCGTGTACCGCGCCTTGTATGGTGAACACGGTTTCTGGGTACGCCCGGCGAAGATGTTCTTCGAGACCATCGAGCGCGACGGCAAAACGATGAAGCGGTTTGAACTTATAGAGGACAACAAATGAAGCAGAACCTTGGGGTCAAGAATTGGATGTTTCCGATGCCGGTATTGATGATCGGCACGTACAACGAGGACTGCACTCCTAATGCGATGGTCGCCGCATGGGGCGGGATCACTCTGGAGGACGAGATCACCATCTGCATCGACACGTCGCACAAGACCTGGGCGAACATCGCCGCGCGAAAGGCGTTCACCGTCGCGTTCGGAACGGCTAATGCGGTCAAGGCCTGCGACTATCTCGGCATCGCGAGCGGCAACAAGACGCCGGACAAGGTCAAGAAGAGCGGCCTTACCGTAATCAAGAGCGAGTTTGTGGATGCGCCGGTCATCAACGAGCTGCCGCTCGTCCTCGAATGCAAGCTCGTCTCGATGAAAGAGGAAAACTGCAACGTGACGGGCAAAATCGTCAACTGCGGCGTCGAGGAGTCCGCCATGACCGATGGCAAGCCGGACGCGGGCAAGATGAAACCCGTTTGCTACGACACCTGTGGCCATTTCTATCGCCTTATGGGCGATGTCGTAGCCCCGGCCTTTTCCTGCGGCAAGGAATTGATGTAAGATAGGAGACTTGTGAAATGAAAGTATTGATGATCAACGGGAGTCCGCGCGCGAACGGCAACACAGCCCGGGCGCTGAAGGAAGTCGCCGACACGCTTGCGGCGGAAGGCATCGAAACCGAGACGGTCTGGACAGGCAACAAGCCTGTCCGCGGATGTGTCGCCTGCTACCAGTGCAAGGCGAAAAATCTCGGCAAGTGCGTGTTCGGCGACGATGCGGCCAACACCATAATCGAGAAGCTGAAGGATGCGGACGGAATCGTCGTCGGCGCGCCAGTCTATTACGGCCAGCCTGCCGGCGCGTTTCTCGCGCTCTGGCAGCGCATCTGCTTCGCGGGCACGGAGTTCGTCAAGGCGAAGCCCGCCGCGTCCGTCGCGGTTTGCCGCCGCGGAGGATCGACGGCGGCGTACCAGTGCATGAACATGCCGTTCGAGATGCTGAGCTGTCCCGTCGTCACGTCGCAGTACTGGAACGTGACTTTCGGACGCGAGGAGAGGGAGTGCGAACGCGACGCCGAAGGAATGCAGACGATGCGTACGCTCGGGCGCAACATGGCCTGGCTCCTCAAGAACCTCAAGCGTGGCGACGCAATCCCCCGCTCCGCCGACGAACCTTGGCAGCCGATGCATTTCATACGCTGATTGAAAGGCAGAAAACCATGAATAGTGAGATATATTTCGCTGTTTCCATTGTCGGCTTTGTCGCGCTCTTTGCGGCGATATGGATTCTGCATCGTCCGCTGAATGTTCATGCGTGTCCGCAGAAGTTGGCAAGAGTCGTTCATTCTATTCTGGAGTGGATACTC
>JAFXST010000067.1 GCA_017525475.1 Kiritimatiellia bacterium
GAATCCACGCTCGTGCCCAAGATGCGGCAACCGGCCTCCTGCAGCTCGCGCGCGATATTGAGCGGCGTCTGGCCGCCGAACTGCACGATGATGCCCTCGGGCTTTCGGCCTCGTAGATCTGCAGCACGTCCTCCACGGTCACCGGCTCGAAGTAGAGCTTGTCGGAGGTGTCGTAGTCGGTCGATACCGTCTCGGGGTTGCAGTTGACGATAATCGTCTCGTACCCCATCTCGCGCATCGCCATGGCGGCGTGGCAGCAGCAGTAGTCGAACTCGATGCCCTGGCCGATGCGGTTGGGCCCGCCGCCGAGGATCATCACCTTCTTGGGGTTGTCGGTGATTGGCGCCTCGCCGAATTCCGCTCTAGAACAACTAGCCCCGCTAGCACTTCTAGCCGGTTCGTTATAACTAGAATAGTAGTACGCCTTGTTCTCAACGCCCGAAACCGGCACGGCAAACCAGCGCTCGCGGCAGCCGATCGCCTTGCGGTGGTCGCGGATCGTCTTTTCGGCCACGCCCAGGATCTGCGCGAGGTACTTGTCCGAAAAGCCGTCTTTCTTGGCCTGGATCAGGAGCTCGTCGGGGAGCTTGCCGCCCTTGTGTTTGAGGATCTCTTCTTCCTCCTCCACCAGCTCGCGCATCTGCTGCACGAAGTACGCTTTTACTCCGGTGCGCTCGAAAATCTGTTCGTCGGTGGCGCCCTTGCGCACCGCCTCGTACATCTGGAAGTGGCGCTCCGAATTGGGCACTGCGAGCAGCTTCAATAGCTCCTCGAGGCTGCGCTCGTGGAAGTCTTTGGCGAAGCCGAGCCCCGCCCGGCCGCGCTCCAGCGCGCGAATGGCCTTCTGGAAAGTTTCCTTGTAGGTCTTGCCGATGCTCATCACCTCGCCCACGGCCTTCATCTGGGTGCCGAGCTTGTCCTCCACGCCGCGGAACTTCTCGAACGCCCAGCGCGCGAACTTGAGGACGATATAGTCGCCGTCGGGCGTGTACTTCTCGAGCGAGCCGTCGCGCCAGTAGGGGATCTCGTCGAGCGTCATGCCCGCGGCCAGCTTGGCCGAGACGAGCGCGATCGGGAAGCCCGTGGCCTTGGACGCCAGCGCCGACGAACGGCTGGTGCGCGGGTTGATCTCGATGATCACCACCCGCCCCGTCTTGGGGTCGTGCGCGAACTGCACGTTGGTGCCGCCGATGACGCCGATCGCCTCCACGATCTTGAACGCGTCGCGTTTGAGCCGCTCTTCCAGCGCCTTGTCGATCGTGAGGAACGGCGCCGCGCAGTAGCTGTCGCCCGTATGCACGCCCACGGCGTCGATGTTCTCGATGAAGCAGATGGCGATCATCTGGTTCTTGGCGTCGCGCACCACCTCGACCTCGAGCTCCTCCCAGTTGAGGATCGACTCTTCGATCAAACACTGGCGCGTAAGCGAAGCGTCGAGCCCGCGCGCGCAAATCGTGCGCAGTTCCTCCACGTTGTAGCAGAAGCCGCCGCCCGCGCCGCCCATCGTGTAGGCGGGGCGCACCACCACCGGAAAGCCGATTTGCTCCTCCACGAGCTTCACCGCCTCTTCCACGCTGTGCACGATGCCCGAACGCGGCGTTTCAATGCCGAGCGACTGCATGGTGGCTTTGAACACTTCGCGGTCTTCGCCGCGCTCGATGGCCCCGAGGTTTACGCCGATCACCTTTACCCCGTACTTGTCGAGGATGCCCTTTTTGGCAAGTTCCATCGACAGGTTCAGCCCCGTCTGGCCGCCCAGGTTGGGGAGGATGGCGTCGGGCCGTTCCTTTTCGATGATCTGCTCGAGCCGCGTTTCGTTGAGGGGCTCGATGTAGGTCGCGTCGGCCATCACCGTGTCGTTCATGATGGTGGCGGTGTTGGAGTTGACGAGCATCACCTTGTAGCCGCAGGCCCGCAACGCCTTGCACGCCTGGGTGCCGGAATAGTCAAATTCGCAAGCCTGTCCGATGACAATCGGACCCGAGCCAATAATCAGTACTTTGTCCACGTCTGCCCGTTTCATATGCCTTGCTCAACCTTTCGCTAAAGAGTGAAATACGGTCGAGTAGGTATTATATCATATTTTGCGTCCGAAAGCAAGCACTAATCGCGCACTTTCGCATCGAGCCAGTTGAAGAGCCCGGCCACCAACGCCCCCGAAACCGAATGCCACACGCACGATACCGCCGAGGCGATGGCGGCCTCCGGCATCAACGGGAAGTGCTTGCCGGCGAGCACCGTGGCGAGGCCGGCGTTCTGCATGCCCACTTCGATGGCGACGGTACGCAGTTTGGGGCGCGAGAAGCGCGCCGCCAGGCCCGCGGCGTAGCCGAGCGCGTAGCCGAGGCCGTTGTGGAGCAGCACCGCCGCGAAGATGGCGAGGCCCGACCGGGCGAACTTGGCGCCGTGCGCCGACACCACGCCGCCCACGATGCACACTAGCCCCAATACCGCCACGCCCGGCATGATCTTGACCGTCTCGTGCCAGCCGGCGCGGTGGCCGAAGGCCGTGTTGAGCAGGAATCCGCCCGTCACCGGCAAGAGCGTGATGAGCAAAATCGACTTGAACATGCCGATGGCGTCGATATCCACGCTTTGGCTGGCCAAAACGAGCATCAGCATCGGCGTCGTGAGCGGCGCGAGCAGCGTGGAGAGCGTGGTCAGCCCCACCGAAAACGCCACGTCGCCCTTGCAGAGGAACGTCATGATGTTGGACGAGACTCCCCCGGGGCAGGAACCGACGAGGATGAGCCCCACGCCTACCGCCTTGGGGAGCCCCAGCGCCTTGACGAGCGTCCAGGCGATGAGCGGCATCAGCGCGAACTGCGCCAGCGACCCGATGGCGATATCGAGCGGCCGCGACGCCACGATGCGGAAGTCTTCGCCCTTGAGCGTCATGCCCATCGTGAGCATGATCACGCCCAAAATCGCGGTCTGCACGTTGCCGCGCACCCAGCCGAACGTCCCCGGCGCGAAATACGCCCCCACCGCCGCCAGCGCCACCACCAGCGGCGTCCACTTGGCGAGCAATGCCGATATCTGCTGCAGAATTTTCATAGTGGCCGCATATTATACCACAACCCCACCCCAAATTGCAAGCGTAAAGTTCCCTGTTCCCTGCACTCTGCCTGCTCTTCCTCATGCGGCCGAATACGGGGCAATACGAGCCTCGCTAACCGCCAACCGCTATTTCGGCAAATTGGCTTCGTCGAGGGCGAAGAGGGTTACGCGGGCGGTGGGCGGGCCGGGCTCGGCGCGCAGCGCGAGGGTCCCGCGGCTATTGCGATACTTGACGCTCCGGATTGCCGACGGGAGTAAACGATATGGAGGATGAAGCGTCAAGCTCACCGGAATATGCGCCAATCAGGCGGTCGTCGCCATCGTAGTAATAGCGGATAGTCGTACTGGCTCCGCTATCATAAATGCCGGGAGCGGTGCCTGCGAGCACTTCTTCGCCATCCAGATAGCCATCCTCATCCATATCGGCCGCAAGCGGATCCAACGCTGGCACGCTTGCCAATTCATCGCCATCGAGGAGCCCGTCGCCATCCGTATCGGCAAGGTCGGGACTGGTCCCGATCATCAATTTCTCGCGGATATCGTACAATCCATCGCCGTCCAGATCGACGCGCGTCCCGAGAATCAGGAACAGCTGATCCCTGGCGGCAAACGGAAACATGGCTAGCGGCACGGAATCGACAATATTGGTTTCGGCGGCCGCGATATTGTAGTCGCCGATAAACTCCCAATAGTTGGTCGTCAGATCGTGCGCAGCAAAGAGGTCGATCTTGCCGCCAGGGAGTTCAAGCAATGGCGACCAAAACGCCTCGTAATGCACGGCGTTGGTATCGACGGCAAAGAACGAAAACCGTATTCCTTCGCCCAAATCTCCGTCCCCTGCATCGCGGAGCCGGTCGCCGGTTTCCGCCAGTCGCGATTCCCCCGCCCGTGTAGCGCTTGCCCGGTTGTTGCCGTTGGTACCCTTGGACCCGCCGGCGCAAATCGCGCTACACACAAAGACGACCAGCAATATATCCTCCACATGGCGCTTTTTAAGCCGTGCGAAAATCGCCACCAGCGTCTTCGAGACCGCCGGGTACAGCGCGGTGAGCAGCAGCGAAGAATATATCGCCGCCGCCGCAACCAGACATATCGCTTCCCACGTCTCAGTCATGCAAGACGTTCTTTCTTAAGTATACAAACCTTTTCTTCATTTAATGTGATGTTTTCATGCTTATATTTCATTTCATCGCAGTACCGGGAACTCCACCATCAGCTCTTCTATTTCCTCAAGCACCTCCCGGCACTGTATTTGCGTCGAAATGGCAAATGACGATGACATTTCCTCCGCCGCAATTTTCTGGCGAACGACAAGTAGCGCGCTCTTCAAAACTCTATCCTCCACGCAAAACTCGATTGTAACATCATCGTCGGGCAACAACCACGAGAAAGCTTGCCGCTGGCTTTGGAACAGCTCGTGCAAATGTTGGATATCATAAGTTTGTATCGCACAATTCGCGGTAAAACAGAAACCTCCTAAACAAGCAGAAATTCTGCACGTTAGCCAATTCCTATCCTCGCTATGGCCCGCATCTTCATGCAGATAGTCAAGAACCGCAACTTCAATACGTCCATTATCACCGATCAGTTTAAGCATCGTGTATATTCCTTTCTATTGCGGCATCGCTGTAACAACATCGCCATTTTCATTGACAATTACTTTAATGCCATTTTTGCTGTACATTATTGTCGCATTTCTGCTTGGAACAGGCGTGGCTTGCTCTATCGCAGATTCAACTACCGTCGGTGTTAACCCACGTTCTTGCATTCTGTCCAGTGCATGTCCAGTGTATGTCCTGCCATTAATTACAGTTGGCTGGTTAGATCCCGGCTGAACAGACAATGGAGCTTTTAGTCGACCAACGGGGGTTGCCGGCGATACAGAACCCTTAATTGTTCCAGGAGCAACCGCTCCAGCTCTCGCCGTCGTGCTAGCCGCGCCAGCACCCATCGACCCCGCTATGGAAATACCATCATCAATGCCTTCGGCCCAGTCTGGCGGCACGCCCGCCGCCTCAAGGCCCTGTACGGTCATGGTCGCTTGCGGCGCGCCGCTAACCAAGGCGTTGTAACCGGCCACGGCCACATCCATGCCATGCAGCGCAACCGCAAGCCCGGCAACCGCACAAAGCAACGCCCATCCCGCTAATGACGCCAACCTATGTCGGAAGGTTTCCATGTGTCTTGCTACATATTATACCATAATTCCCCGCCGCTGGCAAGCGGAAAGTGCGGCTCGCTACCCACTAGCCACTACGCACCAGCCACTGACCCCTGACGACTAACGACTAGCGACTAC
>JAFXST010000068.1 GCA_017525475.1 Kiritimatiellia bacterium
ACTTGCCGAAGTAGTCGCTAGTCGTTAGTCGTCAGGGGTCAGTGGCTTGTGCGTAGTGGCTAGTCGGTAGCGAGCCGCACTTTCCGCTTGCCAGCGGCGGGGGATTATGGTATAATATGTAGCAAGACACATGGAAACCTTCCGACATAGGTTGGCGTCATTAGCGGGATGGGCGTTGCTTTGTGCGGTTGCCGGGCTTGCGGTTGCGCTGCATGGCATGGATGTGGCCGTGGCCGGCTACAAAGCCTTAGTTAGTGGTGAGACGCAAGCGACCATGACCGTACAGGGCCTTGAGGCGGCGGGCGTGCCGCCAGATTGGGCCGATGGCATTGGTGCGCAAGCGGTAGTGGCGAGCGAGCATGCGGCGGACTCCTACTTGCTGGGCACCAACGCGCTGTTGCAGAACGATCCGGTAGTGACCATTGATGCGTTCAATACGGGTGCTGCCGCGGGCGCAATGACGCTCTCGGTAACGGTGACCGATGGCGAAGGCGGCGATGAGGTGACGATTGCGCTCGATAAGGTAAAGGCGCTTATCAAGGCCACCAAGGACTTGAGCGACTGGGATGGAGAGGGCAAGCTAACCCCGACCTTGGGCGTGAGTGGCGATAAGATCACGGTCTCGTCAGGCGACGAGCCGGTTATGTTCTTGAAGCTCGAGAAGTAGCCCTTAAGATTAAGAACGCAAGTGCCTAACGGCACGCGCAAAGAGGGGGGGCAACTGCCGAACAAAATCGGCTTGACCCCCTTGACAATAGGGTGGGGAATATGATATAATATGACCCAAATAAACTTGTACAAGGACTGTCGAAATGAAACTTACCAAGTTTTGCGCTTTCTCGACCGCTATACTCGCGGCCTCGCTGGCGTTTGCCGACGCGGCGAACGTATGCATTACATTTCATACCAAGGGTCCTGATTGCTATGCGGATGGTACGCCCGCAGTAGAGAAGGAATGGTATGCGCTCGTATGGTTGGCGCCGGGTGCGGAGTTTGGCGGCGTTACCACCCAGTTGGAGGCGGTTAGCGCCGATAATGAGGTTATGCTCGTAGCTCCGCTTGCGACCGGCGGCGAAAATTCCTGCTGCCCGTTGGTGATGTGGCAGATCGATTCCGCTAAAGCCAAGGAAGAAGGCTCTTATACGGTAGTCATGCTCGATACCCGCGGTAGCGACGGCAAAGCGGCGGCCAGCACTTCCGACGGCAAGCCGAAGGTCGTATACGCATCGGCATCTACCGAGGCATCGGTAGCGGCCACCAAGAAAGGCTCGTCTGTTGCGGTGGCTACATCTTCGGAGACGACTGGCGCCACGGTAACCAAGTCCACCGGCTCGGTTGGGGCCGAGAAGCCGCAGATCACCGCGTTCGAAATCGTGGGCGGCAATGCGGTAATTGAAGTTTCCGGCATGGTTCCCGGCCTCACCTACAAGGTTATGTCCGGTAGCGAGCTTGGCAAGTTGAAGACTTCCGAGTTTGAAGTCTCCAAGAGCTCCGGCCAGGTAATCGTACCTGCCGACGAGGCTAAGTTCTTTTCCATCAAGGGCGAGTAAACAACAGGGAGGGTAATGAGATGAAAGCATTTACATTTTTCTCGGTTGCCTTTGCCGCTGGTTTTGCAATGGCGGCGGTTACTTCCGATGCCACGTTTGGCGTGTTGAAGGTGGACTCGGATGCTGCGGAGACGGTTATTTGCGTCCCTTGGGAGGCTGCAGGCGGCGGCAATGTGGCGGTTGTGGATTTGGTGAAGACTACCGATCTGACCAAGGGGTCTGATGAGGCTGGCACGGGTGGCGATGTTCTGTTGCTTTATCGTCCCAGCGAGAGCAAGTACTATGGATGGGCACTGAATAATGCCGGTACTTGGGTTGGCGTTGCCATTGTTACCGGTAAAGGAACTTCAACGGCGGGTACCACCCAGACGCTTGCCCGTGGCGATGCGCTGATTATTCGGCGTAGCAACACTTCTCCATCCATCTATCTCTATGGGCAGTATAATGCAACTGCCGCTACGGCACCAACGCTGACTGCAGGTGCTTGGCATTTGATTGCGCCGCCCAGCACCTCGGGGGCTGATTTGAGCCTGAACAGCATGACTTGGAATAATGTAGACGGGAATGACTATATCTACTTGCAGTCGACGTCAACTGGCAATCGCATTAAGATCACCCGCAATAAGAATGGAGATAAGCCTAACTCCATGTGGGTTTATAGGAATTGGAACGGTACTGAAACTACCGACTTGGCTTCGGTCAAGGCCGGGCAGGGATTTTGGTATGTGAGCACCGGCGCTACAACGCCGACAGTTAGTTTTTAAGGTCGTATTTTAAGGAACATAAGCATGAAGAGAGTATTAATCGGCTTGGCCATTGCGTTGTCGGCGGCAAGTTCGCAAGCATCGTATTTGTTTTGGCAGGTAACTGGCAATGAAGGTTGGTGGCGTGGCGGCACTTTGAGTGCGGCATTGCCAAATGACGGCTCCCCCTATACGATTACGTCGATTAGGGTTCGTGAAGTCTCTAGCAGTGGGGACACTATATTGTCCTCATATGAGACTGCCAGCTCTACACCGTTGGATAATATTAATAATTATTTCACATCGGAAAATGTGTACGCCCAGACTACGACCCCTATTTCTGCAGAGGCGATGTCTGCATATTCATATTATATTGAGATTATGGGATATGGCGGTGCTTACGGTGGAAGCGCAGAGTCGACTGTGCGTTTGGCAGAGTCTACGCATCGTACTTATGCAGAATTAAGTGGAAGTAGCATCACCACCAGCCTGTCCGACATGGCATCCATCCCCTCTGCGTGGACCGGCGAGGCCTATGCGGCGCCGGAGCCGACGAGCGGGTTGTTGCTCTTGGTGGGCGCGTCGCTGTTGGCGCTCAAGCGCCGGAAAGTTTGAGGAGCAAAGTCTTGGCGCAAGCTTAAGACCGTTGAGCAAAGGGCGGGCGAATAGCGCCTGCCCTTTCATTATTGAAGAGGGAGATGCGAATGAAGAAGAACGACCAGGATGATATCCGCCGCAGCGACGACGGCTTTGAATTTACCGAGGAGCTCCTTACGGCCATCAAGGGCGAGGGCATTGGCCTTATCGACTTGATCCTCGCCGGGTTCCTCGGCGCGGTGGTGTGGCTGTGCCTCTCGATCTGGGAGTTCCCCGGGCTGCATCCGGCCGTATGGCACGATATCGCCGTGGCCACCGACGTGCGTCCCGCCGATACGCTGATCCCCGGCTTCTATACGCTGATCGCCGATATCTGCTACAGCTTCGGCATTACGGCAGGCAACTGGGCGCTGCAGTTCCTCGGCCATCTCTCGAGCGCCTGTATCGCCATCCTTATCTACGCGCTCTTGCGCGAACTGTTGGCGTTTATCATGCGCGCGCGGCCCCAGCACAGCAAATCGCGCACCGTGGTGATGCGCATGGCGGCGTTTTTGGGCTCGGTCGCGTTCGTGTCGTCCGATCCCGTGTGGAGCGCGGGCGAGTGCTTGAGCTCCACTACGATCCTCATCGGGCTTACGCTCCTCGGGATCGAGGCGTTCTTCCTCTTTTTGCGCAAGGGTACGCTCAAGTACGCGTATCTTAGCGCGCTCGCGATGGGCCTCTTGGCCGCCGAAACGCCGCTGGCGTTCCTCCTCGTCTTGCTCTTTATCGCCCTCAACGAGGTGGTGCTCACCAAGCTCCCGATCTTCGAGTCGCCGTTCTTCCGCCCCGAAGTGATCGCCGTGGGCAAGTGGTATATGACGTTCATCTTCGTGTGCGCGTTCGTGATGGGCGTGGGGCTCAACTGCTACACGTTTATCGCCCACGAGGGTCTGGAGGCGGCCGGCAAGAGCGTGGGCGATTTGCCGCTCGACTATCTCCTGGCCTATTGGGGGCGCTTCTCGAGCGCGGCCGATATCGTGGGCTGGGCGCTCTTTATCGGCGTGACGATTTTGCCGTTCGTGGTGAGCATGGTGCGCTTCCCGGTGGCGGCCGACGAAGACGAGTTTTTGGCCTACGGTACGGGCGTAGTCTTCATCTGCTGCTCGCTCGTCGCCTATACCCAGTGCTGCTCGCTGCCGGCGCTGTGGTTCTGGCAGTACGGGAGCGTGGGGAGCCAGTATCTCCTTTCGGTGGGGCTCTTACTCTCGGCGATTACGCTCACCGGCGGCATCTGCATTTTGGGCGTCGACGCCGTCTGCCGCAACCACAAGCAGCTGGCGCAGCAGACCTACGGCCACGAAGACCGCGACGACATCACGGAAGGGCGCTTCTCCAAACTCCTGAGGCCGATCATCCTCGCTTGCGTGCCGGTAGTGATCCTCCTCGGCATTTTGCCCGGGCGCATCAAAACCGCCACGCGCCTGATGCTGGGCGTGATCCGCGATGCCGTGCACGAAACGGTGCGCGAGGCGCAGGACGTGGACTATATCTTTACCGACGGCAATATCGACACCGCCCTCGAGCTCGAGGCCATGCGCTACAAGAAGACGCTCTACTGCCAGTCGCTGATGGCGCTCGACAAGAACGCCGTGTACCTGCGCAAGCGCGGCATGGCGAGCGAGGAAGACCGCTTCTGCTTCGGCCACGATGCGGGCATGGGGCTGAGGAGCTGGATCCGCGACCAGCCGCAGAAGCTCGCCACTTGCGCGGCGCAGATGGCGTTCGATTTGTGGAAACGCGACGGCAAGCCGCTGCCCCCGATGGGCGGCATGCTGAGCCTGCCTGCCGGGTTCGCGAGCGAGGAAGAGCGCGAGCGCGGCATCCAGGTGGCGCACGAGCTTGCCGGGCGGGTGCTCGACATCTACAAAAAGGGCGGCATCAAGAGCTGCACCGACAAGCGCATCAAAGACGCGTTCCTCGCGGTGCAGTGGCGCCTGGCGCGCATGTGCATCTACCGCAGCGAAGTGGCCGACCTCAAGGGCGACGCCGCCACCGCCATCAAGGAGGTGGAGATGGCCAAGGCGCTCAACGACCGCAACGAGACGTACCAGAAACTCGTGACCAACATGGCGCGCCGCAACGAGCAGATGATGAGCCGCATCACCCCGCGCGAAGGGCTGCAGCTGGCGCTGGTGAGGGCCGATTTCACCATGGGCAAGCTGTACGCCGAGACGATTCTGGCCGGCGAACCCGACAACGCCGACGCCAACTTCGCGATGGGCATGTACTACCTCAAGGAGCAGCAGCTCTCGCGCGCCGAGGAGTATCTTAAGCGCTGCCTCCTCGCCAAGCCCAACGAGCCGGCGCTTTACAACAACCTGGCCATGCTGCAGATGGCGCTGGGCAAGCTGGACGCGGCCAAGATCAACGCCGACAAGGCGCTGAAGCTCGTGCCCGACGCCGCCGCCGTGCAGGATACGCACAAGCAGGTGTACGAGGCGCTGGCCAAGCGCGAAGCCGAAAGGGCCAATGCGGGCAAGTAGGGTGTTGCTCGCGCTGGCGCTCGCGGCGGCGCTGGCGGCCATGGGGTGGGCGTTCGGGCGCATCTACCGCACCTGCTCGCTGATGCATCCCGGCAAGGTGCTGGTCACCGGCTATTGCAATTGCGGCAAGTGCTGCGGCTGGGAGCGGCTCGCCAACGGCGAGACCGTTTACACCTACGGCAAACTTAAGGGCAAGCCCAAACGCGTAGGCATTACCTCGCGCGGCACCACGGCGAGGCACGGCACGATCGCGGCCGATTTGCGCCACTATCCCTACGGCGTCAAACTCTACGTGCCCGGCTATGGGTATGGCGTAGTCGAGGATATCGGCGGCGCCATCAAAGGCCACCATATCGATTTGTGGTTCCCCACCCACGAAGAGGCCAAGCGCTGGGGCGCCAAGTGGCTCAAAGTCGAGTTCGTAAACTAGCCTTCGGACGCGGTTTGACCGTGGATTTGTTGCAGATTGTGCTTGCATTCCGGAGCGAAATTTGCTATAATATCCCTAACGTTGCAAACTTTCCATCCAATCAGGAGGTTAAATGAAAAAACTACAAGGTCTCGTGGCCGCGGCGCACACGCCGTTCAATCCCGACGGTAGCGTCAATCTGGCGCTCATTCCCAAGCAGGCGGAAACGCTCATCAAGCAGAAGGTGACCGGCGTCTATATTTCCGGCACCACCGGCGAAGGCATCTGCTGCTCCATCGCCGAGCGCGAGGCCGTGTTCGACGCGTGGGTCAAGGCCGCCAAGGGCAAGCTCTTCCTTATCGCGCACATCGGCGCGCTGGCGCTGCCGGACGTGCAGGAACTGGGCGCGTACGCGGTCAAGTGCGGCATGGACGCCACCTCGATCGTTCCGCCCAACTTCTTCAAGCCGGGCTCGATCGACGCGCTCGTCGCCTACCTGCAGGAAGCCCTCAAGACCTCCACCAAGCTCCCGTTCTACTACTACCACACCGGCATGAGCGGCGTCAACTTCGATATGGAGAAGTTCCTGCTCGCGGCCGACGGCAAGATCAAGAACCTGGCGGGCATCAAGTTCAACTATCCCGATCTCTACATGTACCAGCGCTGCGTCAAGTGCCTGGGCGGCAAGTACGACATCACCTGGGGCATCGACGAGTGGTTCGCCGGCGCGGTGGCGCTGGGCGCCCAGTCGGCCATCGGCTCGACCTACAACTACTCGGCCGGCGTGTACTACAAGATCTGGGAAGCGGTCAAGAAGGGCGACCTCAAGAAGGTCCAGGCCGGCATGAAGAAGGTTTGCGACATCGTCGACATCCTGGTGCAGTACGGCGGCGTGGCCGGCGGCAAGGCCATGATGGCGGTGTGGGGCCTCGACATGGGCGGCGTGCGCCTGCCCAACGTGTCGCTCTCCGACGAAGCCAAGAAGGACTGCGTCGCGCGCCTCAAGAAGATCGGCTACAAGTAAGCCAAAGTGGCCAAGGTGCTCAGACACCTGATTGTTGGCGTGCTCCTTCTCGGGGCCGCCAACAATGTTCACGCGGAGCAGGCCCCGTTCCTCGACGAGGCGACGTTCAAGGCCTGCTACCGCGACACCAGCGTGTACGCCATCTACAATACGCACGACGAGGCGACGTACACCAAGACGCAAAACCCGCTGGCCGCCGTGGCCGGGCTTTGCATATATTACGGCAAAATGCCGGCGGCGGCGACGAAAGACCGGCACGGCAAGGAAACGGACGGCAAAACGCGCTTCAGGCTCCTCAACAAGCTGACGCGCGAGGCTGGGCTGAGGGACGAAAATTTCGGCAAGCTCGCCTCGTGGAAGAGCAAGTTCCTGCGCCAGTTCAAACTCAAGGACGCCAACAAGGATTTCGTGGAAGTGAAGAACGAGCTTACCTTTGCGGTGGAGGAGAAGCACCTCAAGGCCTGGCTCGCCGAAAAGCAGGCGGTGTTGTGGGTGCGCGCGAGCACCGGCGACGAACAGGACGACGACAACAAGCGCATCAACGGCGGCAAGCCGTTCCCGCTTACGATCGCGCTTATCGACGGCTGGCGCGAAGGCGGCGAGATCCATGTGGTGTGGCCGCGCGGCAACGACCGCCGCTACAAGCATATCCAGAACGGCTGGCACAAGCCCGAGGAGCTTTTCTACGACGTCAAACAATCGGTTTTAATCTACTGGAGGCCCTAAAATGAAATACTGGCAAGACTGGAACAAAAAATACCTCAAAGAACTGACCGGCAACATCATGCCGTTCTGGATGAAAAACGGGTGGGACCGCAAAAACGGCGGCGTCTACACCTGCCTCGACCGCGACGGCAAACTGATGGACAGCACCAAGTCGGTGTGGTTCCAGGGCCGCTTCGGCTGGATGGCGGCCTACGCCTACAACCATATCGAAAAGAACAAGGAGTGGCTCAAGGCTTCGAAGAGCTGCTGCGAGTTTCTGGACAAATACTGCTTCGATCCCGCCGACGGCCGCGCCTACTTCGAGATTACGGCCGAGGGCGTGGGCCTGAGGAAACGCCGCTACGTGTTTTCGGAATGCTTCGCGGCCATCGCCTATGCGGAGTATTCGCTCGCGTCGGGCGACAAGGCCTGGGGCGAAAAGGCGGTGGAGCTCTTCAAGCGCATCCGCAAGTTCGTCGCCGAAGGCGCCAAGTACATGCCTTCCAAGTACGAGCCGTGCCTCAAGGCGCAAGGCCATTCGCTGACGATGATCCTCATCAACGTCGCCAACGTTTTGAAGCAGATTTCGGACGACCCCGTCCTCGACGAGCAGATTACCGAATCGATCGGGCTCCTTACCAAGTACTTCATCCATCCCGAGTTCAAGGCGCTCCTCGAGATGGTGGGGCCCAACGGCGAATTCATCGACACGCTCGCCGGACGCGTGATCAACCCCGGCCACTGCATCGAGACGAGCTGGTTCCTGATGGACGTGGCGGTGGCGCGCGGCGACAAGGAACTCCTCAAGACCGCGCTCAAGATCCTCGACTGGTCGTGGGTCTGGGGCTGGGACAAGAAGTACGGCGGCATCATCAGCTTCAAGGACTGCCGCAACCTGCCGCCGCAGTGCTACGAGCAGGACATGAAGTTCTGGTGGCCGCAGTGCGAGACCATTATCGCCACCGCCTACGCCTACAAGCTCACCGGGAACGAAAAGTACATGAAGTGGCACAAGCTCGTCAACGACTGGGCGTGGGCGCACCTCAAGGACAAGAAATATCCCGAGTGGTACGGCTACCTCCACCGCGACGGCACGGTGGCCCAGCCCGCCAAAGGCAATATCTTCAAGGGCCCGTTCCACATTCCGCGCATGCTCGTGAAGATGCACGACCTGACGCTGGACATGTAAGCGTGCTCGACGCGCATTGCCATAACCTGGAGGATCCCTCCTGGTGCCGCATGGGGGAGCGTCTCTTCATAGGGACGCACCCTTGGCATTTGGACGGGTTCGACGAGGCGGAGCTCGTGCGGCGCCTCGAGGCCGACCCCGGCTTGGGCGTGGGCGAAATCGGCCTCGACCGGCTTAAGACCCGGGAAATCTCGCCCCGGATGCGCCAGGTGTTCATGCGCCAACTGGTGATTGCCGCCTACTTTCGGCGGCCGGTGGTGCTGCATGGCGCCAAATGCTGGGGCGAGGTGACGGAGGCGTGCAAGCCGTTCAAGGGGCAGATCCCGGCCTTCCTCTTCCACGGGTTTTCGCGCTCGGAGGGGCTGCTCTCCGGGATTATCGACCTCAACGGCTATATTTCGGTGGGCCCCGCGATCCTCAACGACCATGCGGACAACTACCGCGCGCTCGTCGCCAAAATCCCGCGCGAGCGCATCCTCGCCGAGACCGACAACGAGGCGGGGCGCAATGCGGATATCGCGGCCGTCTACGCCAAGCTCAAGGAGCTCTACGGCATTACGGAAAAGGAAATACTGGAGAATTATGGACGATTTCGAACTTAGCGGCATCGAGACGGTGGCGCGCGGCGTATGCATCCACAAGGGCAAGGTGCTCCTTTGCCGGTCCAAGGGCGGCACCACCTCGTATCTCCCGGGCGGCCATATCGAGTTTGGCGAAACCGGGCGCGAGGCGCTGGTGCGCGAGGTGAAGGAGGAGCTGGGCGTAGGCTCGACGACCGGCAAGTTTCTGGGCGTGGTCGAAAATACCTTCATGCAGAAAGGCCAAAAGCACGCCGAGATCAACCTGGTGTACGAACTCAAGCTCGACACCATCACCGACCAGGCCCGGGAGGACTGGATCGAATTCGTGTGGTGGCCGGTCGCCGACATCAAGAACGCCCACCTCTTGCCGACGGCGTTCGAAAATCTGGAAGGGCCGTTCGCGCCGTGAAGACGATAGCCGTAATCCCCACCTACAACGAAAAGGAAAACGTGCGCGAAATGGCCCGGGCCGCGCTCGACAAGCTCCCGGAGGGGGGAGAGGTGCTCTTTGTGGACGACAATTCGCCCGACGGCACCGGGCGGATCATCGACGAAATGAAAGCCGCCGAGCCGCGCATCCAGGTATTGCACCGCGCGGCCAAGGCGGGGCTGGGGCGCGCGTACGTGGCGGGCTTCGCCGAGGCGCTCAAACTCGGGGCGGACAAGATTATCGAGCTGGACTGCGATTTTTCGCATCCGGTGGAGAAGCTTAAAGCGTTGGCCGCCGTCGATGCCGATATCGTTATCGGCTCGCGCTACGTCAAGGGCGGCAAGTGCGTGGGCTGGCCGTTCAAGCGTTGGCTCGTTTCGCGGCTGGGGGGCCTCTTTATCCGCATGATGACGGGCCTCCCCGTGAACGACCCCACCGGGGGATTCAAGTGCTTCAAGCGAGAGGTGCTCGAAAACTTCGATTTCGGCGCGGTGGAGAGCATGGGCTACTCCTTCCAGTTCGAGATGAACTACCGCATGTGGAAGGCGGGGCGCAAGATGGTCGAAATCCCCATTACTTTCACCGAGCGGCGCGCGGGCAAGTCGAAAATCACGGCCGGGATCGCGCGCGAGACTTTGGCGATGGTCTGGAAATTCCGGCGCTTCGGGCGGTGAAAGTTCTGCTCCATAGTTGCTGCGGGCCTTGCGCCAGCGCCTGCGTGCCGAGGCTTAAAGCCAAGGGGCACGAGGTTACGATGTTTTTCGCCAATTCCAATATCGACACCCGGGCGGAGTACGATCGGCGGCTTGCGGCGGCGCGGCAGTTGGCGGCGGCCGAGGGAGTGGAGCTGATACCGCTAAAATACGACCACGAGGAGTGGCTTAAGGAAGTGGCCGCCGGGCTCGAAGGCGAAAAGGAGAAGGGCGCCAGGTGCGAGAAGTGCTTCAGGTACAACCTCGCCAAGACGGCCAAAGCGTGCACGGAGCTGGGGCTCGACGCGTTTGCGACTTCGCTTACCGTTTCGCCCCACAAGGTGAGCAAGATGGTGTTTGCCGCGAGCGACGATCCGCGCTTCCTCCACGAGGATTTCAAGAAGCAGGAAGGCTTCAAGGAGTCGCTCGCGCGCGCGGCGGAGTTGGGGCTTTACCGGCAAAACTACTGCGGGTGCGAATTTTCGAAACGATGAGAATCCTAGGCATCGATACTTCGCTCAGATCCACGGGCTATGGCGTCCTCGAGACGCAAGGCTCGCGGCTGGTGGCGCTCGACTACGGCCGCATCCGCAACGACGCCAAGCTGCCGCTTTCGGAGTGCCTCAAGAACATCTACCTCAAAGTGTGCGCGCTCATTACCGGATATTCGCCCGAGGTCGTGGCGGTGGAGGAGGTAATCTACGCCAAAAACGCCGCCACCATGCTGATTTTGGGCGAGGCGCGCGGGGCGGTGATCACGGCCGCGACGAATGCGGAATTGCCCATCTACGAATACGAGCCCCGGGCGATGAAGCGGGCGGTCTGCGGCAACGGACTTGCCGACAAGGAGCAGATCCAGCGTATGGTCAAGACGCTCCTCAATTTGCCCGAACTCCCGCAGAACGACGCCGCCGACGCGCTGGGGCTCGCCATCGCCCATGCGCACCAGGGGCGCTATGCGGCAATTTCGACCAGGGAGCCTATCTGATGCTGCACGTAATCGCCACCCCCATCGGCAATTTGGCCGACCTCTCGCCGCGCGCTTTGGACGCGTTCAAGGCGGCGAGCCTCATCGCCTGCGAAGATACCCGCCGCACTTGGCAGCTCCTCACGCACTTCGGCGTGCCCCGGCCCGAAATGGTCTCCTACCGCCAGGGCAACGAGGAGAAAACGACCGAATACATCCTCAAGGCGCTCGCGGCGGGGCGCGAAGTGGCGCTTTGCTCGGACGGCGGGTATCCCGGGATTTCCGATCCCGGTTATCGCCTCATCCGCGCCTGCGCCTTGGGCAACGTACCCTACGAGGTGATCCCCGGCGCCAGCGCCGTCAACGTGGCCTTGCTGATGAGCGGGCTTTCCACGAGCTCCTTTACCTTCCGCGGTTTTCCGCCGCGCGGGCCGGGGGCGCTGCGCAACTGGTTTCTGGAAGACAAGGACAAAGAGCATACGCTTATTTGCTACGAGTCGCCGTTCCGCATCGGCCCCACGCTCGAAGCGGCGCTGGAAACGCTGGGCGATCGCGAGGCCGCGGTCTGCATCGAGCTCACCAAGCTCCACGAGCGCGTTTCGCGCGGTTATCTCTCCGACCTCGCCAAAGAATTCAAGGACGCCAAGGTCAAGGGCGAGGTGGCGCTGGTCATCGCCGGCAACAATCCCAAATTCGCCCGCGCGTAAGTTTTTTGGGCGAAGTGCGCCTCGGCCCTTGCAATCCGCGCGGAAATATGGTATAATAGTATTTTCAAATCGGAAATAGGGATGGCATGCGTATAGTATTCATGGGATCTAGTGCCGCTTCGGCCACGTGTCTCAGGGCGATTCTGCGCGAGAGCACGTTGGAGGTGGTAGGCGTGGTGACCCAGCCGGATCGTCCGGCCGGGCGAGGCAAGGCGTTGTCGCCGTGCCCCTGCAAGGCTTTTGCCGTGTCGCGCGGAATCCGGGCGATAATCACCCCCGAGGACGTCAATTCGCCCGAATCGATGATGCAGCTTAGGGCTTGGAATCCCGATGCGGCGGTGGTGGTGGCCTACGGCCAGTTCCTCAAGGCGCCGCTTCTCAACCTGCCGGAGTACGGCTGCATCAACTGCCACTTTTCGCTGTTGCCCAAATACCGCGGCGCTTCGCCCGTGGTGGCGTGCATCGCCAACGGCGACTTGCGCACCGGCATCAGCATCATTCGCATGGGCCTCGGGATGGACGACGGCCCCATTTTGCTGCAGAGCTACGAGCCGGTGTATTCGGATACGACCGGCGGCGACTTGATGGAGGCGCTGGCGGTGGCGGGCGGGGTTACGCTCGCCAAGGCGCTCAAGATGATGGAAAAGGGCACGCTCCCGCCGGAAATCCAGCAGAACCACGACGACGCCACTTTCGCCCGCAAGCTCAAGAAGACCGACGGGCTCGTCAACTGGGCCGATCCCGTGCTGGTGATCGAGCGGCGCATCCGCGCCTACTATCCGTGGCCGGGCGTCTATACCTTTTTGCCCGAGCGCTTTAGCCGCAAGGGGCGCCGGCTCGTCATCCTGCGCGCCAGCTTCGTGCCGCTCAAAGACGAGTGGCGCGGCGTGGAACCCGGCACCATCCTCGCGACGACCCGCAAGGGGCCGGTGGTCAAGGGGGGCGACACGGCGCTTTTGCTTACCGAGCTCAAGCCCGAGGGCGGCGGCGTGATGGACGGCGAAGCGTTTTTGAACGGGCGCAAGCTCGTACCTTTCGAAGACAAACTCATGGAGGCGTAATGGAAGAGGATCGCATCAAGCAACTGATAGTTTCGAGCCTGGATCTGGAAGAGGTGGAACCGGCCGATATCGACACCGAGGCGCCGCTGTTCGGCGAGGGCCTGGGGCTCGACTCCATCGACGCGCTGGAGCTGGGGATGGCGGTAAAGAAGGAATTTGGCGTTTCGTTTTCCAAGGACCCGGCCGAGAACAAGCGGGTGTTCCATTCCGTCAAGACGATCGCCGACTACGTAAGGAGCCAAAAGCAATGATGACCGAACAAGAAGTAGAAAAGCAGATCGTCGACATCCTCGTCGCCGATTTCGAGATAGATGCCGCCAAGCTCAAGCCCGAGACCAACCTCTTTACCGAACTCGACCTCGACTCGATCGACGCGGTGGATTTGGTGGTGCGGCTGCAGCAGGCGACGGGCAAAAAGGTGAATCCCGAGGACTTTAAGCAGATCCGCACTTTGGGTGACGTTACCCAGGCCGTCCTCAAGCTCGTCAACGGCTGATGCTGGCGGCGGTTTTTGCGGTGCTGTTCGGGCTTTCGCTCCTGCCGGGGCGGGAGCCTTTGTGCCTCAAATTCGCCCGGCGGGTTTCGGGCGGCATCATGCCCGAGGGGGCGTTCGGGTATTGCCGCAAACTTACGTGGCTCTGGTTTTTTGTCTGCACGGTGGCGGGCGGTTTGAGCCTGGCGGGCTATTGGTATGTGTCGCTCGTCGTCATCCCCGCCTTGCTGTTTGCGGAGCACCGGTTCCGCAACCGCTATTTTACGGTAACGTTCCATACCAGCGGTTCGACCGGCGGCGCCAAGACGATCGTCAAGCCGTTCGAGTGCCTGGCCAAGGAAGTAGTTTACCACTCCCGGCGCTGGCGGGAGCTCGGCTACAAGCCTACGGTTTTGGCCACCATCCACCCCGACCACATGTACGGCAAACTGTGGCGGGTAATGCTCCCGGCGGCCATGGGTTGGCCGGTGGATAGCGAAATCATCCTTACGCCCGAGTCGCTACTGGACAAGATGGCCAAGGCGGACAAAGTGTTTTTGATTACGACGCCGAGCTTCCTGATGCGGTTTTTGGCGTACGCCGCCAACTACGAGGTGCCGCAGAACTGCATGGAGATCATTACGAGCGGGGCGCTCTTGACGGGCGAAACGAGCCGCCGCACCCGGGAGGTGTTTGGCGTGGAGCCGCTCCAGATTTACGGCAGCACCGAAACCGGCGGGGTGGCGAGCCGCCGTGGCGACGGGCTCTTCGAAGCGTTTTCCACGGTCAAGATCGCGGCGACGCGCGACGGGCGGCTTAAGGTAAAGAGCCCCTATTTCGCGGGATTTTCCTACACGCTGGGCGACGGTGTGGAGCTCAAGGACAAGCGCCGTTTCAAACTTTTGGGGCGGCGCGACCGGCTCGTCAAGATCAACGAAGAGCGGGTGAACCTGGCCGAGATGGAAGAGAAAATCCGCGGCCTCGGCTTTGCCGATTGCGCGCTCGTGAAGCTCGAGAGCGACAAGGGGCCTTATCTCGGGTGCATGATCGCGGGCGATAAGGTGCCGCCGCTCGAAATGCGCGCCAGGCTGATCGGGATTTTCCCCAAGGGTACGGTACCCAAGAAATTCCGCTTTGTGGAGGCGATACCCAAGAACACCCAGGGCAAGGTAGTGGCCGAGGAGATACGCCATGCGTTTGAAGTTTGACGGCACCGAAGAGTTTTTCCAAGGGCACTTCCCCGGGTATCCCATTTTGCCGGGCGTCGTCCAGCTCGACCTGGCCGTGAAGCACAGCCCCATCCAGGGCCGCGCGCTCACGGCGGTCAAGAAGATCAAGTTCATGCAGATTATCGCGCCGGGCATGGAAGTGGAGCTCGAAGTCAAGGCACTTTCGGACAACGAAGTCGAATACCGTTTCGTCAAGGAGGGCGAGATATGCTCATCGGGTGTGCTTGTCTACTGATCGCCGCCGGATTCATGAGCGAAGTGCCGCCTACACTCTCGGCGCGGCTTGACTGCACCAACGAGACTGCGGGCGTATTTACGCAAACGAAGACCATGCCGGGCGGGCAAACCTTCGTTTCGCGCGGCACCTTCCGCATCCGTCCCGGGCGCGATTTCGAGTGGGCGGTGCATGATCCCTTCGAATCGTGCTTCCTGACCTCGCAAGACCGGTACGTCTACACCAACGAAGACGAACGGGTGGAGCGCGAGCTCAAGGACCTGCCGTATTTTTCGCGCTTGGGTGCGGTGGCGGCCGGCGACTACTCCATGTTCTTCGACGCCTTCGACGCGCTCTACAAGGAGGAGGGCGGGCGGTTCTACGTCAAGGCCAAGCCCAAAGTGCGCGAACTCAAAGCGGTATTGCGGCAAGTGGAGGCGGAGGGCGGCGACGGCGATTTTTCGCTGGTCGCCACATTCCCCGACGGGACCACCTTCAAAATCGACATTCAGGAGGACGACGAGTGAAGATTACGATGCAAGACGGGCATCTGCAGGTGCCGGACAACCCCACCATCCCCTTTATCGAAGGCGACGGCATCGGCCCCGACATCACGCGCGCGGCCATGCGGGTGTGGAACGCGGCGGTCGACAAGGCCTACGGCGGCCGCCGCACGATCGACTGGCTGGAGGTGCTGGCGGGCGAGAAGGCGTTCAAGGCTACGGGCGAGTGGCTGCCCAAGGATACGCTCGACAAGTGCCGCGAACATTTGGTGTCGATCAAGGGGCCGCTCACCACGCCGGTGGGCAAGGGTATACGCTCCATCAACGTGGCCATGCGCCAGGAGCTCGATCTGTACGTGTGCCTGCGGCCGGTAAGGTACTTCCGGGGCGTGCCCGCGCCGGTCAAGCATCCGGAACTTACCGATATGGTCGTTTTCCGCGAGAACACCGAGGATATCTACGCCGGCATCGAATGGATGGCGGGCACTCCCGAGGCCGACAAGGTCAAGAGGTTCCTCCTCGAAGAGATGGAGGTCAAGAAAATCCGCTTCCCCGCCACTTCGTCGATCGGCATCAAGCCGGTCTCCCGCGAAGGCACCGAGCGGCTCGTCAGGGCCGCCTTGGATTACGCCGTGGCCAACGATCGCCGGAGCGTAACCTTGGTGCACAAGGGCAATATCCAGAAGTTCACCGAGGGCGCCTTCCGCGACTGGGGGTATGAACTGGCGCGGCGCGAATATGGCGCGAGGCTCGTGGGCGAGGGGCCCTGGTGCGAGTTCGAGAACCCGCGCACGCACCGGACGATTACGGTCAAAGACTGTATTTGCGACGCGTTTTTGCAGCAGATCCTGACCCGCCCGGCCGAATACGACGTAATCGCCACTTTGAACCTCAACGGCGACTATATCTCCGATGCGCTCGCGGCCACGGTGGGCGGCATCGGCATCGCGCCCGGCGCCAACCTCAACAGCCGGACGGGCGTTGCGGTGTTCGAGGCCACGCACGGCACCGCGCCCAAGTACGCCGGGCTCGACAAGGTCAACCCCGGTTCGCTCATCCTGTCGGGCGAAATGATGTTCCGCTATTTGGGCTGGACCGAGGCGGCCGACCGCATCATCGCCGCGATGGACCGGACAATCGCGGCCAAAACCGTAACCTACGATTTCGCCAGGCAAATGGAAGGCGCGCACGAAGTGTCATGTTCGGCTTTCGCCGAGGCGCTGGTCCAGGCCATGTAAACGCGATTACCCGGTTGATTTCCCGCCGGAAATATGATATAATATCCAAACATGAATTTTGAAGATGCGCTGAAGAAGCTCGAAGCCCTGGTCGCCAAGATGGAAGCCGGGGGGCTCTCGCTCGACGAGATGATCAAACTCTACGAGGAGGGCGGGCGGCTGGTCAAGACGTGCCAGCAGGAACTCAAGAGCGTGGAACAGCGCATCGAAAAGGTTACCAAGGCGGGCACGGTGGAGGAACTCAAGGCATGAAGCAGATTTTCGTCCAGGCCCAGGCCGACCATATCGCTTCGCTCTTCAAGGCGTCGCCGGTGGCGGCCATCGAAGAACTGGTCTGGAACGCGCTCGACGCCGAGGCGCGCGAGGTGCAGGTGGACTTGGTGCTCAACGAGCTCGGGGGCGTCTCGGCCATCCGCGTTTCCGATGACGGCACCGGCATCGACGTGCTCAAGGCCGACGCCACCTTCGGGTCGCTCGGCGGCAGCTGGAAGCGCACGGCCGGCAACAATACCGCCCGGCATCTCCACGGCCGCCACGGGCGCGGGCGCTTCAAGGCGTTTGCGCTGGGGGGCCTCGTCGAATGGCGCACCACCATGCGCGCGGGCGGGGAGCTCCTCTCCTACACCATCCGCGGCGACGCCGGCAACCCCGGCGTGTTCGAGCTCGATGCGGCCATGCCCGGCCCTGCCACCGGCACCGAGGTCTACATCGCCAACGCCCGCGCCAATTGCGACAGCCTCCTCAATACGGTCGAAACGGTCGAGGCGCTGGCGTCCAAGTTCGCGCTCTACATCAAGAGCTATCCGTCGGTGCGCATCTATTTCAACGGCTTGCCGATTTCGCCCGTCATCGTGCAGCGCCGCGAAGACGAATATCCCATCAAGCTCCAGGGCCATCCCGACGCAAAGCTCAGGATCATCGAGTGGAAGCGCAAGTTCATCGGCGCCGGACGGCTCGTCTGGGCCGGTCCCGACGGCTTCCAGCTGCACGAACAGAGCGCCACGGTGCGTTCGGGCGGGGTGCCGTTCACCGCGTATCTCACGAGCCCGCGCTTCGTGGAGCTCAATCGCGAGAACGCGCTCATCATGGACGAGCTCAACCCCGAGGTGCGCGCCTATCTCGACGCGGCCAAAGCCATCCTCAAAGACCATTTCGCCCGCCTCAACGCCGACAAGGCCGCCAATATGATCGCCGGCTGGAGGGGCGAGGGCATCTACCCCTGCGACGATGACGACGACCGCGCCGTGCGCGTCAAGTTCGAGCGTCTCGCGATGCAGATGGTGCCGCGGTTCGAAGACTTCGAGTCGCTGAGTCTGGGCGACCGTAAACTAATTCTTTCGCTAATCAAGCAAACCATCAGGTAAGGAACGACGCTATGGGCGGTTTTTGCGGAGTCATTGCAAATGGCGATTGCGTAAGCGATCTCTTTTTCGGTACCGACTACCATTCGCACCTGGGTACGCACCGGGGCGGCATGGCGGTGCTGGGGCCGGATGGCGCGTTCATCCGCGGCATCCACAACATTTCCAACGCGCCGTTCCGCTCCAAGTTCGACAAGGAACTGTCGCGCTTCTCGGGCAAGGTGGGCATCGGCGTCATCTCCGATACCGACCCCCAGCCGCTCGTGATGTGTTCGCGCCTGGGCACGTTCGCCATCGTCACGGTGGGGCTCATCAACAACATCGAGGAGCTTAAACAGGAACTCTTCGAAAAGCACAACGTGCAGCTCCAGTTCTCCACCACCTCCGGCATGGTCGGCCCCACCGAAGTGGTTTCTGCCCTCATCTCCACCCAGTCGTCGATCGGCGAAGGCGTAAAGTACGTGCAGGAGAAGATCAAGGGCAGCTGCTCCATGTTGATCATCGACGAGCGCGGCCGCCTCTACGCCGCCCGCGACCGCTACGGCCGCACGCCCATCGTGATCGGCCGCAAGGACGGCGCGATGATCGCCTTGCAGGAAAGTTGCGCCTTGCCCAACCTGGGCTACGAATACGTGCGCGATCTCGGCCCCGGCGAAATGGTCGAGATCATCCCCGAAGGCATCATCCCCAAGCTCGCCCCCGGCGACAAAATGGCCATTTGCGCGTTCCTCTGGGTATACTACGGCTTCCCGGCCTCGTCCTACGAGGGCCGCAACGTCGAAATGGCGCGCTACCGCTGCGGCGGGGCGCTGGCGCGGCGCTATCCCGCTACGGCCGACGCGGCCTGCGGCATTCCCGATTCGGGCACATCGCACGCGCTCGGCTATGCGCACGAGGCGGGCATCAAGTATGCGCGGCCGTTCGTCAAGTACACGCCCACCTGGGCGCGCTCGTTCATGCCGCAAGACCAGCGTACGCGCGAACACGTGGCGGCCATGAAGCTCATTCCCATCCCCGGGCTCATCAAAGACAAGTCGCTCGTCTTCTGCGACGACTCCATCGTGCGCGGCACGCAGCTCGGCAAACAGGCCGAGCGCCTCTACCGGGACGGCTGCCGCGAAACCCACATGCGCATCGCCTGTCCGCCGCTGATGTTCCCGTGCGAGTTCATCAACTTCTCGCGCTCCAAGTCGGTGTACGATCTCATCACCCGCCGCTACGTGCGCGGCCACGAGGGCGAAAACGCCGACCTTGATAAGTATCTCGACCCCAACGGCGAGCCGTATCGCCAAATGGTGGAGTTCATCCGCGAAAAACTCAATTTGACTTCGCTCGCGTTCCAGACGGTGGACGATCTCGTCAAGGCGATCGGGCTGCCCAAAGAGAAGCTCTGCACCTATTGCTGGACCGGCAAAGACGTATCCAAGGAGTGATCATGGCAAGCAAGTACCGTTGGCTTTCGGGCCCCGTATTGTGGGTGGGGTGCGTAATCGCGCTGGTTGCCGTCTGGGCGATCATGGAGCCGGCCGCGCTCGTCGCCGCGTTCGACAACAACGGGCGCTCGCCGTTCGAGCTTGCGACCTTGCCGGTGTATCTCGCTATCGTCCCCGCGGTGTGGCTGTTCGATCCCTTCGGCGGCTCGCGCACCCGGCGCACCATCCTCAAGCTCGCGGTCACGCTGGTGGCGCTGATGGCGGTGGTCAAGGAGCTCGACCTCCACTACCACGTGCTCGAATGGCTCTACCCCTCGTTCGTCGACGGCGAGGGCCTGCGCCCCGGGCTCTACAAGCCCAACGGCATGCCGCTTACGGGTACGCCGTTCAAGATGCGCGTCATCACCAACGCGGCGGTGCCGTTCGGGATGAAGGCGGTGATCGTAGGCTACTTTGCGCTCTTCTTCGGCGTGTTCGCGGCCGGCTTCGCGTATCTCTTCCCCAAGTGGCTCCTGGGTGTGTTCCGGCTGGAAGCTCCGGCCTGGGCGTTCGGGTGCTTCGGCGCGAGTGGCGTCATGGTGCAGGTGGCCGACCGCCTCCCTGCCTGGCTCGGCCACTCCATGGGGCTCACCAAGGGCGAAGGCGTTACGGCGGCCCAATCGCTGATGACGTGCCTCGAGGAGGGCGGCGAGATGATGATCGCCATCTTCGCCGTGCTGACGATTTTGCTCGCGCACCATGACCGACTTCGCCAAACTCCTTAATCCCGAGCAGTGCGAGGCGGCCACCGCTGGCGACGGCCCCTTGCTGGTGCTGGCGGCGGCGGGCACCGGCAAGACGCGCACGCTCGTGCACCGCGTGGCGTATCTCATCGAACAGGGCGTGGATCCCTCGCGCATCCTCCTCTTGACCTTCACCAACCGGGCCGCTCGCGAGATGACCGAGCGTTCGGCCAAGGTGTGCGGCGATAACGCCGCCGCCGTGTGGGCGGGCACGTTCCATTCGATTTGCGCAAGGCTGCTACGGCGCTACGGCGGAGCGCTCGGCTATGCGCCGGGTTTCCAGATTCTCGACGAAGACGACCAGAAGAAGCTGGTCGGCGAGGTTATCGCCGCCAAAGTAGCGAACCCCAAGGACTTCCCCAAAAAAGAACTGGTGGCCAAGATGATCAGCGAGGCCGCCAACGAATGCCGCGACATCGCCGATATCGCCTCGCGCTGGCAGACCAAAACGGGCGGCGTGGACGTGGAGCAGATCAAGGCCGTGGCGGAAGGGTATCAGAAGCGCAAGCTGGAGTTGGGGGCCATGGACTTCGATGACCTCTTGGTCAACGGGCTCAAGCTCCTCAAAACCCAAGAGCGCATCCGCACGCTATTGCAGGAACATTTCCAGTACGTGCTCGTCGACGAATACCAAGATACCAACGGCCTCCAGGCGGAGTTTACCGATATCCTCGCGGACAAGTGGCGCAACATCATGGCGGTGGGCGACGACTTCCAGTGCATCTACACCTGGCGCGGCGCGCAGATCGAGAACATCATCAACTTCCCCAAACGCTGGCCGGGCTGCCGCGTGGTCAAGCTGGAGCGCAACTACCGCTCCACGCCCGGCATCCTCGACGTGGCCAACGTGGTGATGAAAGACGCCCACGGCCAGTTCGAAAAGGAACTTAAGCCGTTCCGCGTCGGCAATGGCGCCAAGCCGTGGAAGTATTTTTGCTACGACGGCCGCGGCCAGGCCACGGAAATCTTGCGCCTCGTGCGCGAGATGCACGAGCTCGGCTACCGCTACGGCGATATGGCCGTGTTGTACCGCAGCCACTTCCAGTCGATCGACGTGCAGATGGCGTTTGCGCGCATGCAGATCCCCCACCGCATCACCAGCGGCGTGGGCGTGTTCGAACAGGTGCACACCAAAGACGTGCTCGCGTATCTGCGGCTTGTCCTCTCCGCGCGCGACGAGCTGAGCTTCATGCGGCTTGTGGGGCTGTTGCCGGGCGTGGGCGAAAAGTCGCAGTCGCGCCTCTGGGCCAAGCTCGGCGGCATGTTCGACGGCAAATCGGCGGCCGACTGCAAGGCGCTGGGCGAACTGTTGCCCGCCAAGGCGCGCCCCCAGTGGGAGCTCGTCGCCAAAGCGTTCGCCAACGCGCAAAACCGCCTGGAGCAGGAACAGACGGGGCGGCTCGTAGAGGATTTCTGCGATCTTTTCTACGCCGACTATCTCCACCGCGAGTACGAGGCCGAAGAAGCCGACGATCGCCTCAACGACATTCGCGAACTGGCCGCCCAAATCGCGGCGGCCGAGAACGGGCTTGAAGGCTTCTTGGCCGACGTGGCGCTGATGACCAACCTCGATTTGCGGCGCAACGAGCCCGGCTCCGACCGGGTCACGCTCTCCACCGTGCACCAGGCCAAGGGCATGGAATGGCCGGTCGTCTTCGTGCCGTGGCTCGCCGAGGGCATGTTCCCCAGCCAAAAGGCGGCCGAAGAAGGGCGGCTCGACGAGGAGCGGCGGCTCTTTTACGTGGCGGTGACCCGCGCCAAGGACAACCTGTTCTTGTTTACGCCCGCCATCCGCAAGATGCCCGACGGCGGCATGTTCCCGGTAGCCGCCAGCGCCTTTGTCAAGGAAATCCCCGATACGCTCGTCAACGTGCGGCGTACGGCCTTGGCCCCCATGGAGTATGCCGGGGGCGGCGGCTATCGCGGCTCGGGCGGCTATGGCGGCGGCTTCGGCGGCTACGGCCGCGCCAAGCCCAAACCGCAGATGCAATGGAAGACGACTTGGAGGCATTGAGATGAAAATCGGCAAAATCCACTTTAGCGTCAACGCCAACAAGCCCGACGCGCTGGCCAAAAAGGAACTGCTCGCGTCCACGGCGGCGCAGTTCGGCATCACGGAGTGCATGGGCTACGACGCCGATGCCATCGTGGCCATGGGCGGCGACGGCACGATCCTAAGGGCCATCCACGAATATCCGGGCGTGCCGGTGTTGGGGCTCAACCTCGGCACTTTGGGTTATCTTTCGAGCGTGGAGAGCAAGGATTTCGACTCCGCCATCGTGGCGCTGGCCAAGGGCGAGTTCCGCGTATCGCAGCGGGCGATGCTCTCGGTGAGCAAGGTGGGGGTGATGGGCCCCATGATCACGGCCCTCAACGACGTGGTCATCGCCCGCGAAGTGAGCGGCCACGCCGCGGTATTGGATCTTCAGGTCAACGGCAAGTTTTTCACCCGCTACATGTGCGACGGCCTGGTGCTCGCCACGCCCACCGGCTCCACCGCCTATTCGCTTTCGGCCGGCGGCCCCGTGATCATGCCCGAATCGGGCGTGGTGGCGGTAACCCCCATGAACCCGCATACGCTCGGCATCCGCCCCGTGGTGTTCGGCGACCACGTCAAGTTCGCGGTCACCAGTTGTCCTCGCGCCAACGGCCGCGCCGAACGCATCACCGTGTTCGCCGACGGCGAAAAGGCGTTCGAGCTCGCAGGGGGCGAGTCGCTCGAAGCGGTGCGCTCGGGGCAGAACGCGCTCATCATCGAACTTGCGGGCTACGACCCGTACGACGTCCTCAGGCGCAAAATCGGCTGGCGGGGGTCCAACTCGCTATGACCATCGACGAACTCAACGAGCAGGTGCTGGGCGGCGAATTCGACGAATTCGTGCGCGTATGCGAGGCGCGGCAGCACAAGGCCCTGGCCGCCATCGCCGACGCCATCGTGGCCAAGTCCGGCATCCGCCTCGTTTTGGTGGCGGGGTGCTCCTCGGCCGGCAAAACCACCACGGCCAAGCGCCTCTGCACGCAATTGAGGGTCGATGGCGTCTACGCGCTCCATCTTTCCACCGACGACTACTTCAAGGGCGACCGCCACTACCCCAAGAATCCCGACGGCACCCCCGACTACGAGCATGTGGATTGCGTCGACCGCGTGCGCCTCGCCGCCGACCTCAATGCGCTCCTGGCCGGCCAGGCCGTACCGGCGCATCGCTTCGATTTCATCACCAAGGCGCCGTTCGACGATCCCGCCACGGTGCGCCGCGTGCCTAAGGGCGGCGTAATCGTGCTCGAGGGTATCCATTCGCTCAACCCGCTCCTCACCGAGCTCGTGCCCGACGAGGTAAAGTACCGCATTTTCGTGGAGCCCCAGAGCCGGCTCGAAGTGTTCGCCTTTACGCGCCTGAGCCCGCCCGAAAACCGGCTCTATCGGCGCATGGTGCGCGACAACCAGTTCCGCAAGACCCACCCGGTCGAAACGCTCCGCCTCTGGCCGCTGGTGCTGGCGGGCGAAAAGAAGTGGATCGATCCTTTCCGCGCCAACGCCGACGTGGAGTTCGACTCCTCGCTCGATTACGAAATGGCGGTACTCAAGCCCTATATCCTCGGCCTCCTCGAACTGGTGCGCCTGCGCCAGCCCGACAACTTCCCGGTGGTCAACTCCTGCGAATTCTTCCGGCTCATCGAAACCGCCGCCCCCACCGCAGTGCCGGGCGACAGCATCTTGCGCGAGACTATCGGTGGCAGCCAGCTCGTCTATTAAGCTCTTGGCGCCCCTGCGCGGCGTAACCATAAGGTGCTTCCGCCACGTATTCGCCGGGCCCATCCGCGAATACGGCTTTACCGGGGCGATTACGCCGTTTATTCCGGCCATGCCGGGCGTGGATCCGGCCAAAGACCGCGAGCTTAGGGAGTTCGAGCCCAACCTCACCGTGCAGTTTATCGGCAAAGACCCCGCCGCGCTCGCCACGTGCCTAAAGCGCATCAAGGAGCTCGGCTATCGCACGGCCGACCTCAACGCCGGGTGTCCCTTTCCCATGGTGCGCAACAAAGGGCGCGGCTCGGGGCTCCTCAAGACGCCGGCGGTGCTGGAGGCGATGATTGCGACCGGCTGCGAAGTGATGGGGCCGGGCAATTTCTCGGTCAAGACGCGCCTGGGGGTGGAGCGGCCAGGCGAGCTCCTCGAGCTGATGCCGATCTTCAACCGCTATCCGCTCCGCTTTTTGACGGTGCATCCGCGCACCGCCAAGGCCATGTACGCGGGCGAGTGCGACATGGCGGCCTATGCCCAAGTGGCGGCGGCGGCAGAGGTGCCGCTTATCCTCAACGGCCCCGGCGGGCAAATGATCGGGCGGCCGTTCATCCGTTCGCTGGCCGCTCGCGCGGACATCCAGGAGCTCTTGGGCGCCTATATCGCGGCGAGCGAAGCCGAGCTCTTCGGCGAGCGTCCCGTATTGGGGCGGCTCAAAGAACTGGTGAGCTACTGGCAGGACAATCCCTGTTGGGCCAAGCGCTGGCCGCTCGCCAAGCTCGCCCGCACCCTCGCCGAATTCCGCCTCGCCTGCCGCTAGGCGCAAAACTTTTGGCATACCCCCCTTGACAAAAGATAATCGAGTGTGATATAATATTGGCAACAATGGGTAAGAAGTACACTGTTGCGGTCTATGGACGCACTACGGCAAACCTTCGCAAGGAGGCGGCATAATGGCTACGCTGTCGATGTTCTTCGGCATTGTTGTCAAGATGTATAAGGAGCGTGGTGGGCAACACCATCGTCCGCACATCCATGTGCAACACGCCAGCAAGGCCGCCTCTATCGATATCGAAACCAGAGAGGTGCTGGCCGGAGAACTTGACAAGGACGATCTGGACAAAGTCAAGGGCTGGATGAGCATCCACCACGAAGAGCTTCTCGCCAATTGGAATCTGCTTGGAGAAGAGGGCACGTACTTCAAGATCGAGCCGCTGAGATAAGCATGACGGAACTTAGACAAGTAACGGGCGCAAAGCCAATGGACGACGCGAAAGTCTTTGTCACCTTCGACAATGGCGTTTCGGGCGTCTTCGATTGCGCACCTTACATGGAGGAGTCCTATTGGAGTTGCCTCAAGGTGCCGTCTTACTTCCGTCAAGTCAAGGCCGAATGTGGAACCTTGTGTTGGCCCAACGACATTGACATCGATCCGGAAGAGGTCTGGGAGTCGGTAACTCCCCTGACTACTAATCCATAACCTTTTCTATAGTATTCAAATCAACAACAACAAAAGAGGTAAAAACATGAGTAAACTAATAACACGGATTAAGCGCTTAGCGCTTGCGCTGTGCTTTGTGACGCCACTGGTGTCATGGGCAGATGCGATTACCGCCGTCAACCCGGTAACGGGCGAAACGGAGACGTATACCTACAAGTATGTCGGAATAGGCGATTGGACTGCGGCCGACTGGCAGAACGCCGCCGACCCGGTTGCAAATCCCGACAACGCCCCGCAGACCCCAGGTTCCAACGTCTGGGACCCGCTCCTCATCGACGGCCCCTATACCTTGACCGCGCCGACTCTGGAGGGCTGGGCCATCCGCCTCGGCCTCTACAACGGTGCGCAGGTCACGGTTCCGACGCTGAATAAAATCCAAGCCGGCACCACCATGTGGTTCACGGTCGATGCAACGTCCAAGCTGACACTCTCGCTGCCCGGAACCGGACATTTGGGCGACAACCAGAACGTCAACTTCTACGTGGCGGCGCCGCAGGGCCTCGTGTTCAACAGCGATTTCGCGACCAGCCAGAACGACACCGATACCTTCAACTACTACCTCGCCGGCGACGGTTCGGTTTCCTTCCAGGGAATCTCCGCCGGAACGCACAAAATCAAGATGGCTGACGTGACGCTCTCGGGGAGCGCAACGCCTTCGGTTGAATCCAAGACGCTCGTTTCGTTCACTTCCACCACAAAGACCTTCACTGCCGACGCCGCAATCAAGGTCTATGGCACCGGCGGCGAGACGCTCGTAGATACCGTCAACACCGCGACGGTCAACACCACCGGCACGACCACCCTCACCGAGGATAGCGCCGTCGGCTCTTGCGAACTCGTCCAGACCTCCACCGGCATCGACCTCTACTTCGTCGATGGCGACCCTTCTGCCATCGTTGCGAAGACCTACAAACCCTCCATCAGCGTGAACTTTACGAGCGGTACTGCGCTTTCTACCGCCGCTGACGTTGGCGTAGGCGACTACGCCGTCCCCGGCACCTCCTGGAACAACCTTATCGGCAACAACGGAACGCTTTCGACCGTGACGCA